>JAFTYF010000052.1 GCA_017461395.1 Ruminococcus sp. | reverse complement strand
GTCGGAAAGGCTTGAAGAAATGAAAGCCGATACAGAAGATATTGATATGGATATCAGCTGACGGAACGAAATATTCTGTCGGCTTTTAATTTTAAAGAACGGAGTGATCTAAAAATGTTCAGACGTAAAGTAAAATTCTTCCCGAAGATATTCGGAGATACGGAGGAATATGCCGAAAGAAGAAAAAAGAGAAAAAACAAATACCTTTGCTGACAAGGACAACTACACAACTACACACAGCAAGACAATCGGAGGGATTGTCTACCACATCAATTCTGTGTTTGATATGAAATCCAAGTCCACAGCAGAGGATAAACTGAAATTTCTGCTTAGAAATGCAGCGGAAAAATTATCGTAAATAGCTGGACTTTCCAAACCGATTGTGATATATTGTATGTGATCTCAATCGGTTTGGACGGCGAGCCGCCGCACCCGATTGTGCCGACATAAAGCAAAATTGAACTTGAAGTTTACTTTGTCGGCACGCTTAAACGGGAATGACACGGTGGCAGAACAGGAGGATTGATGAATGAATAACACACCGGACCGAAATAAGATAACAGCTTTATACTGCAGGCTCAGCCACGAAGATGAGCTTGCGGGAGAGAGCAACAGCATTTCAAATCAGAAGGATATTCTGAAAAAGTATGCAGACGAACACGGATTTTTCAATACGCAGTACTATATCGACGACGGATATTCTGGAGTTGATTTTGAGCGTCCCGACTTCAAGCGTATGCTTGATGAGGTGGATAACGGAAAAATCGGAGTGATTATCACAAAGGATTTATCACGTCTTGGACGAAATCATCTCCATGTAGGACTGTACACAGAAGAATATTTTCCTAAGAACAACGTCAGATATATTGCGATTAACGACAATGTTGATACCGCAAATCCGAACTCATCGGGAACTGATATGGCGGCTTTTTACAATATTTTTAACGAGTTTCATGTAAAGGAAACGAGTAAGAAAATCAGAGCTACCTGGAGAATCAAGGCTCAGCGAGGTGAAAGAGTAGCTTCACGTCCTGCTTATGAATATATGAAGAATCCTGATAATCCTAAACAGATTATTCCTAATCCTGAAACTGCTCCTGTGGTGAAAAGAATATTTCAGATGTGTGCAGAGGGAATGGGACCGACTCAGATTGCAAGACGCCTTGAAAATGATAAAATTTATACTCCGACAATGTACGAATACAAAAGAACAGGAACCAGACTTACTTGGCTTAATGAAGAACTGCCGTATGCATGGAGTGGAAGAACAGTTGCTGATATTCTTGAGAACATTATTTATCTTGGACACACACTTAATCTGAAAACCGAGAATATTTCCTACAAAGACCACCGAAAGCGAATCAGACCAAAGGATCAACAAGTTATGATTGAAAATACTCATGAAGCTATTGTAAGTCAGGAAACGTGGGATATTGTTCAGAAGCTCCGAGACGAGAAACGCAGACGCACCAAAACAGGCTATAAGAGTATCTTTGCAGGTATACTGTTCTGTGCTGACTGCAAAAGCAAGCTGTACTTTGTATCGGGAGACAGCATAAAGACAGAACAATTTCATTTCATCTGTGGTAAGTATCGTAAGAAGGGCAAAGATAAATGTTCAATCCATTCGATATACGAGAAAGTGCTGTATGAAATTGTGCTTGAAGAAATCCGCAGAGTTACAGCCTTTGCAAGAGAGCGAACAGAGGAATTTGCTGAGTATATCAACAAGAACTCTGAAACGCAACTGAAAAAGGAACTCAAGGATAAGCAGAAGCTACTGGATAAGCACAAGAAAAGACTGACTGAGGTGAGTACGATATTCCGAAAACTTTATGAGGATAACGCTCTTGGCAGAATAACAGAAGAACAGTTTCAGATGCTGTCACAGGGCTATGTCGAAGAAAAGAAACAGCTTGAGACGGATATATCTGAACTTGAAATAGTAGTAGCGGATATGAAGTCTAAATCAGGAAGCTCTAAAATCTTCATCGAACTTGCCAAGAGGTTCACAGATATTCAGGAGCTTACTCCAGAAATTCTGCATACTTTTATTTCCAAAATTGAAATCCACGAAAAAGTCAAGGATGAAATCACAGGCAAGAAAACACAAGATATCGATATTTACTTTACCCATGTAGGTAAGATGTCTTAAACAAAATAAATACGGAGAGCTTAAAACTCTCCGTATTACTTAAATTTTTATTGTTCCCTATGGGTGACGGCAGAATGGTCGTCCCTACATTTATACACGCAAAATAGCCATCTGTAGGGGACGGCGTCCTCGACGTCCCACAAAACAGAGGTTTTTGGACAGTTTCAGCCCCGATCATTACGATCGGGGCTTTCTGCGATATATGGGTTTTCTGATATCAGATTATTTATCCAGATCTTCTCCGACGATATCCCAGATTTCGTCTGTCAGATCGTGAACAGTATCCTTTGTATCATCATCAAATTCATCTCCGGCACATATATCGAAAAGGTCCTGAGTGAGTGTTTTAAGTCCGTCGAGGATAGGTGTATCAGATTCCTCCTTGAACGGATTAAGTGATGAAACGAGGTCCTTTATCATAGTGACCATAAGCTCTATCATGCCGACAGTTGCTTCAATTTCTTCCTGATTGCTGTCACTTGTGCAGTAATTGTAGAGAAGATCAAGCATTGTTGCACGATAGCCGAGAATATCAGAAAGGTGTTTTGCAGCGTCGTAAAGAGCCATACCGCCAATGAATACAGCAGCCGGACCGCATCCGCTTGCAGCGGAGAGAGCTCCTACAGCCGGCATAACTTCTGACATTACAGAGTATTCCAGCATGAAGTAGAACAGAGACTGAACAACTGCAAATGAAGTTGTAAACGCCTGCTCAGTATTGATAGTGTAGTGGCTGAGGTCTATATCTTCTGTAGCCGAACCGCCGTTCATTCCGCCGGAAATCTTGAATGTGAAGCTGTTGTAGTCCACAAAATCACCGACGATATAGCCCGTACCGCTCCATTCATTGATAGCAACACGCTTATCGGGAACGATAACTGAGAGTCCGTTTTCAACTGCGGTTCTGATTTCAGTTGTTTCATCTGCGGTAAGATCAGCCTTTGCGAGCATTTCTTCGATGTTTGCGCCGTTGATACAGAGCATTTCTGCGCCCTCAGACAGAGCCTTATCTAAGATAGAGCCAGTTGAAGCTCCTTCGATATTGAGGAGATTGCGCCAGAGCCAGCCCTCGTAGTAGGATTCCATGTACGCTGTGCTGAACATATACTCGTTTCTTGCTTCATCGTCGCCGATTCTGCTGAATGTATAGCCGTTGTTGTAGGATACGTCAATCTGGAATCTTCCGGGAATGATATCCGTTGTAGCATATCCGTTATAGCCGTCCTCGTAGCTGCGGACGCTGTAGCTTGTCATAAGCATCTTTGTATCATGACCTACTTCAATATCCTTGCGGCTTGCGTTGAGATTGCCGTAGAAATCACAGTAGAGGAAGTAATATTTTCCGGCAAAGTCAAGATAAGAACCGATTTTTGCTTCGTCGTAGTAGTTTGTATTGTTAACGGTTTTTTCCGGATCAGAAGCCGGAACAGGGTTTGCAGGATCGCTCATATCAATGCCGTTGTTTTCAGCGGCAGAGTTGAGAGCGCCATAATACTGACTTTCAGTGATTCCGCCGGTATCAAATACCATAGCATATGTGCTTCCGATAACGACCTCGTCAGTCCACTGTGACGTTCTGCCGTTGGTGTAGATAGCCGAAGTTACCTTGCACTTTTCACCGAGACGCCATGAGCTGTTCTTTAAGAAATAGTATTCAGTATCGGGATCAATCATGTATTCATCAAGGTCATCACTGTACTCATCGTAGCTGTATTCACCAGTGAGTTCGCCGTCAACATACATTGCAGGGAGGAATGCATTGTTGTAGATCGCATTCTTACCCATTTCAAAGATAGTTCCGCCGCCTGTATTTCCCTTGAACTGGAGTGTGACTCTCTTGTTGTAGATATCGCTGATCTTGTATGTACCGAGATGTTTTCTGCCAAGTCCCTGCTGTACAACAAACTGAACGTTGTCAGCCTTGTCTATCGGCACCTCGTTGAAGGCAGTGAGCGAATCGG
Organism: Ruminococcus sp.; assembly: GCA_017461395.1. GTDB lineage: Bacteria > Bacillota > Clostridia > Oscillospirales > Ruminococcaceae > Ruminococcus. The sequence goes on along the minus strand of JAFTYF010000052.1, from coordinate 33,705 downwards.
ATGCAAGTGTATACTGGAGCGATGACGGAAGTCTTGTGAAATTCTTTGTAATGATCTGTCTGCCGTAGGAATTATCGGCTTCGCTTGTATAGCCTACAGTTCCGCTGAAGGCTTCTTCAATAGCGGTGCTTCCTGTAGCTTCTGTAATCTGCGGAGCCATAGCTTCAAATTCAGTGAGAAGTGCTTCGTATGGCGTACCTGCGATCTGTTCTTTATATTCGTTGATGTTAAGAGTTTTCTGCTCAGACGGTGTAACCTCGATTCCGCAGGCTTCTGACGGCTTGATAGATGTATCAAGATTTACCCATACGCCGAGATCCTTGAGAATTTCGTCAGTTTCGCCGATCTCGCTTGCCGGAACATATACCTGAACGAACGCTTCTTCGATATTAACGAGCTTGCTTCCGTCAGCCGCCGTAACAAGAGCTGCATTTTTTCCGGAGCTTGCGAGCATATTTGCGGCATATTCAAAGTCTTCCATAGCCATAAGGCTTCTTGTCTGCTCAGCGGTGAGGATAACATTTCCCTGAGCGTATCTTGCCGGATAGCCCATTTCTCTCAGCAGACCTATAAGGAGGCTTGCCTGATCGAAGTCGTTGCCCTTTTTCAGCTCATAGGTTGCAGCAGCACCTCTTCTTGAGTTGGTGTATGCTTCAAAGTCGATGTTGTTGTAAACGTAGTCGTAAGCCTCGGCAGGTGATTCAAAGGAAGCTGCAAGCTTCTTGAGTTCGTCGTTGAGGCGGGTTTCTGATGTCTGAGCGAGAGCCGCCTGCATTTCTTCTGATTCAAGTTCAGTTTCATATGTTCCTGAAACCTGAACAGTGAAGAAAGTTTCAGTCTGATAGCCGTCGCTGTCCTTTCCGACTGCCTTTAATGTGTAGTCGCCTGTCTCGTCGAATGAGAACTGCGCCTGATATTTTGCATCTCCGGCGGAAGTAAGAAGCGATGACATATTCTGTTCGCCGAGCCAGAGTTCAACAGTATCAAAAGGAATTTCATCCTTGACAGAGATAAGAGCAGTAATAGCTTCGCCGGGCTTTACAACAGCCGGAGCTTCAACCACAAGCTTGTGATTTTCGGTATTTCTGAAGACGTTGAGAGTACCCTCCTGCTGTGTATAGTTGCCGGATTCGTCCTCAGCTCTGATAGTGATTTTAAGTTCGCCTACTGCATCGGGAGTAAATACAAATTCTCCGGCTGCGGCTGATTCTTCAACGGGAGTATCGTTTACTGTAACAGTAAGCTTTACTTTTCCGCTGTCGTCGGATGCAGTTACAGCAAGTGTTACCTCATCACCGACGCGGATAATTTCCGGAATTACATTAACCTTTTCAATAACGGGACTTATAATGTCATCGGAGGATGAAACAAAGAAGCTTACGCTTGCGGCTTCGGAAGTATTTCCGGCTGCGTCGCGGGCAGTAACGGTGATAGTGTGGTCTCCTGCTTCAAGAGCCTCCGGAATAACGACCTTATTTGTTTCCATGTCGAAAGTAAGAGCAGTTCCGTCGATATTTGCAGTAACCTTTGTTACGCCCACATTGTCGGAGTATTCGCATGAAACATCAGGAATTTCGCTCTTTGCGTAAGTTTCCTTATCAGCTGTCACGGAGATGACAGGAGCTTCGGTATCTCTTACCTTAACGGTATATTTCTGATCGGTAACGTTTCCGAAGATATCCTCAGCGTGAACGGTGAGAACATACTGTCCGGCAGGAGCTTCGCTTATCGTACAAGTGAAGCTTCCGTTCTGTGTTTCAACAGGAGTTCCGTCGAGGTCGGCAGTTACGGTTTTCAATTCGTAGTTGTCGGTAACATCAACGGAGATAACAGGACTTTCGCCCTGATTATAGCTGTTCTTGTCGGGAGTGAATTTAACAGCAGGTCTTGTAGTATCTGAGATAACGACAGTTCTTTCTGCTGATCTTTCATTTCCGGCGGCGTCCTTAGCTGATGCAATAACAGTATATTCAGTGATTTTTGAGGTATCGAAGTAATATCTTCCGTTTTCGTCTAATGTAACAGCTTCGCCGTTTACAGTGACAACAAGCGATTCAACGCCGATATTATCGGAAGCACTTACAGTCATGTATGCGTTTGCGTTGAGATATTCATATCTGTTTGAAACGCTTATGGAAACATTCGGATTAGTCTTATCCTCAGTAATAACCTTAAGACGTATGCTGTTTGATCTTTCATTTCCGGCAGTATCAACTGCTGTAACCTTGAATGCAACGTATTTTATACCGTTGCTGTCAACATTGCTTCCGTCGGAGATGTAATGGAAGGTTCCCTCCTCAGTGAGCTGAGCCTCCTGATCGTCAACAAAGAACTTTACATCCTTGACAGCAACATCATCAGTAATAACAGCTGTCAGGTCAGTGAAGTCTCCGGCAAGTATCTCAGATTTGCTGAGCTTCAGACTAATGCTCGGTCCGCTTGTATCAGGACGGCAGGTCACCTTTCTTGAAGCAGAAGCTGTATTTCCTTCACGGTCAGTGGCAGTTACAGTAAAGATATATGTGCCTGTGCTGTCGGGGATGAAGGTATAGGTATTTTCCTTTTCAATGGTATCCTTGCTGCTGTCGAGATCAAAGATAACAGTGCTGTTTTCCTCACCCTCCTTCTGGACGGAAAGTATAAGCTTTTCAAGACTTGTTTCGTTATCGTAGGCAGTAGTCTTGATATCAAGCTTGTTGCCGAGGATAACGCTGCTGTTTGAGTTTATGTACGCAGCAGGAAGTCCTTCATCGGCACGGACTTCTACAGTTTTTGATGTTTCAACACGGTTTCCGGCAACGTCGATAGCCTCAGCCATGAATACATACTTGCCTGGAGTTCTGCTGCTGAATATATAAGTCCAGTTTTCTTCGCCGGCAGTGAGTTCAACTTCTTCGCCGTTACAGTAAAGTGCTGTTTTTTCGAGCTTGTTCTCATCTGAAGATGTAACAGTAAATGTTATCGGATTATCCGGATATACCCAGCTTCTTCTGCTGTTCAGGGTAACGTACGGCGTTTTTCTGTCGAGAGTTGTTTTTCTTGTTTCAGCAGTTTTGTTTCCGTACCAGTCGTAAGCTTCGATAGTGATATCTGTCACGGAAAGGTTGGAGGAATAGATCGGAACACTTATGTGGTTATCATTTTCCTCGTCAACATAGGCAAGCTGGAGAGCAGTATTGTTCTTGGAATCATGGTAGAGTACTCTTACCCATGCAACCTGCTCAGGATCCTCAAAGGAAATATTGAGTTCAAGAGGAGTTTTATAGTCAGTTACATATTCAGGAAGCTCAGGTACTTCCATTTTAACAGCCTTGAATTCTTCTTCCTCGTCCTCAAAATCCTCGATAAGAGAAGCCTTTGAAGCAACGGAGATATTAACAGCTGTTTCTGTAACTGTTTCGCCGGAGGTGACAAATACCTTTACGGTATATTCACCCTTTTCGGGGAATACGATAGTTTTTCTGAGAGGATTTTCGTCAGAAGCAAGCTCCTGACCGCCGCCGAGATCCCATTTTATATCGGATACGCTGTCGGATTTGCCGCTGATATCGAGCCAGAGTGAAACGTGTGCTTCTGCGGAGACGTTGTGTGCTCCTCTTATGGCAGCAGACACGCCCTCTGAGAGATCGGATGAATCAGGAGTATCGGAGTATACGGTAAGGTCGTAGAGCACGGGAGATGAACCGTCGTCAGAAGCCTTCATTTCGACCTCTGCGCGGATGTATCTGCCGGAGAGAACGAGTTCCTTCTGATTGTTTGTGACCTTGATCCTGTCGGAGAAGTTCACGCCGTCTTCACTTGTGCTGAGGTAGACATCAATTGCAGAATTTCCGTAATAATCGGCATTCCACTTAACGGAAGTCCACTGACAGTTTTCCCTGCCGCTGTCGAAAACATTGCTGATCCACTTGCCGTTGTCGGCGAAGTTGTCGTTTCCGACGATAATATCGTCGATGTAAAGGACGCTTCCCTCACCGTTTCTGTTGTATGAGATAAGCTTTGTATCCTTTGTCACCTGAACGAATCCCTTATCGGTGATAAGACCGGTATTAAGGCTTATTCCGAGATCTTCAGCAGCGCCGATCTCAAATGAGTTGAAGTTCCAGCTGAGAGTAACAGAGCCGTCGGGATTTGTCACCATGCTGTCGGGAGCCTTCTTCATAGAGCCTGTTTTTATCCAGTCAGCATTTAATACGGTTGTGGTGAATGTGACATTTCTTGCAGCGAGGTTATAGATATTATCCGCCATATTGAGGAGGAATCTGCTGATAGCTTCTGCGTTGGGACAGAGCTTATATGCGCCGTTTGTATCAATAGCGACCTGCTGCATCACCTGTGTTTCATTGAAACTGGAGGAGAATGGATTTATCTCAAAGGAATATATTTTTGTACCGTTTTCCTTTGCGGCTGCAGCCATTTCAAGAGCAATCGTATCATCGCTGCTGTTAACGCCGTTTTCGCCGTCAGCGAGGAGGAAGATAAACTTGTCACGGTTTGCGCTTTCCTCGTCGAACATCTGCGTCATGGCTATCTGGAGACCGCTTCCGATATTGCTGCTTCCGTCGAGATTATATTTATTGAAAGCCTCGATAAGAACATCCTTGTCAGAAGTAAGGGGAGTATTGAGACGTCCGAGAGAGGTTATTCCGAGACGGTCGTTAGGGCCCATTGATTCAATGATCTGGAGAGCAGCTTCCTTGATAGTCGGGATCATGCTTGAAACGCTTCCGGAATTGTCGATAGCAATGATAACATCGTTGCCGTTTCCGGTGATAAGCTGACCGTAGCCTTCAAGCTCAAAGCCGAGATCAAGCTTGTCTCCGCCGAAGTCAATGGAGTTTTTGCTTTGCGAAGACTTTACGCTGATACCGCTTTCGCCGCCGAGAGAATACGTCTTGGGAGCCGGTGCGGAATCATTCTTTGCAGCGGCAAGCTTAAGCTCATCATTGCTGCCGTCTGCGGATGTCAGAGTTCCGGCATTGAAGTCACCGGTGCTTGTGTAATTCGCAACAGGACCGGAAGAAACAATGATCTTTACGGTATCTCTTGCGAATTCGTTTCCGGAGGAGGCTGTAAGCGTAACGCTGTACTCGCCGGGCTCAGAGAATGAAAGAACAGGACTGAGAGTATTTTCGCCGGAAATTTCAGCATATTCAGACTGAGAAGCGGGAAGCTTGTAGCTGATCTCTGCGCTGTTGTTTGAAACAGAACCGCTGAGAGTTATGCTTTCGTTTCTGTTGATATATACGGTATCAGTTGTGTGCGCGGAGCAGGTAAGCTTGAAAAGATCTCTGTATTCCACTGTAAGGGATGTTCCGTTGATCTCGATGCTGTCTGCATATATCGCACCAATGAGACTGATATCCTTTGCATTGATCCTGACCTTGCCGTTGGGAGCGTAGATGACTCCGGCGAAGTCAAGATTTGCGGCATCAATGGTGATATCGCCGTTTTCGGACATGATATAAGTCTGCTGAAGCTCATCGTTTTCGGCGATGCTCATGGTGATATCGCCTTTTGCTGAGATTCTGCCGGACGCTTTGAGTTCAGCGTGATCAATGGTGAGATTTCCCTCCGAATAAACGGAATTTACTGTGAGATCAAGAACTGAGTCGTAAAGAACAGTATCCTTATCGTATGTAAAATCGTAAGCCTCAATGGAATTTATGAAGTCTGTGTAGTCGGGGAGCGGACACTCAATGCCGTCGTTTGCCGAACCATTCAGACCGCTTACGGAAAATTTATCACTGCTGCCGGTGTAGGAAAGTTCTTTGCCGGAGAAAACACCGCCGTTTACGTTCACGCTTTTTTCGTTGAGCTTTATGGAATTCTTAGCGTAAAGAGCAATAAGACTGTTGTCGATCTGGATACGCTCCTCGTTTTCAGCGAATGCCTGAACGAGCGCCGCAGTCGGAAAATAGGCTGCCGTTGTTGTAAGAGCAAGGGCAGACGCAGTGAGCTTTTTGAATAAGTTATTCATTTTCATCCGACCTCCTCTTTCTTGTAAGGATAGCCGCCGTCATGGAGCAGAGTCCGATTCCGGCGAATACATATCCGGCGGTATCGCCTGTTTTAGGGGGATTTCCGCTGCTGGGCTTCTCGCTGTAGAGACCGTATTTTGTAGAGCACACGAGCGTTTCACCGCTTTTTAGCGTACGGTCTGACCATGTTACAGCGGCGGCATTATCGGATATTGTCTCAGCAGGGGAGTAATCAAAACGGTCGTTCCAGAGATTTTCCCAGTCTGCGATGTCAAAGTAATCCGGCTTTGAGCCGCTGTCAGAAACAATTCCGTATGCCACAGCCTTGCCGTTTTTGTCTCTGACATACCAGTCAGCAGGAATATCATTTCCGCCGAAGCCTGTTTCGCTTGTATATTCAGCCTTATCGACGATAATGCTGTCAGTTTCGGAATCAGCGATAGTCGGATCAATAACAGCTCTTACTGATACAACAGCACTGTCGTCGTTCTTGTTGACAGCTGAGTATTCTATTTTAAGCATATCGTTGTTGGAAGTATTTCCTGTTGAGAACGAGAGCGTCTGAGTGATCTCAACGCCGCTGAAGTCCTTGACAGTTACAACGCTTTTTTTGTCGTCGGAGTAAAGCTCCTTGAGAGTTTTTCCCTCGCCGAAAGAACATACGCTGCCGTTCACGCTGATCTGCGCAAATGAAGTGTAGAACTGAGCGTAGGTAAGAGCCTCCTGAGAGTTTCCGGTATTCTTGAAAAGCTGATATGAGCCGTATCCTGTTTCAGAGGAATCATCCTGAACCTGAAGCACAAGGAAGTCGTTGCTGATGCTGATACCGGACGAATTGAGCGGTCTGAGCAGGACAGCCGCAGTTACGCCGCTGCATACGGAAGCTGCCGCAAGAACAGCAGAAAGTCTGTTTGAACGGAATTTCTTCATGTCAGCCCCTCCTTTTTCTGGAATATTTTCATATTATCTCTCCTTTAAAAATAACGTGGCAGATCACATAAACTATAAGTATAAAATGCAGCACAATATTCCGTACTGTACAGTACAATTCATTACTAATAGTAAAATGTTTCAACCTGCAAATTAATTATACATTATTTGGTGACAAATGTCAAGAAAATGTACGTCAAAACGCATAAAAATGCAGCTGCAAAAATGATCATAATGACAAACCTCCCCGAACTATATGGATTCGGTGAGGTTTTGATTTTGGATGGGATGTTACTAGGCGGATACGACAGTTCGTTGTATACCGCCTGATTTTCAGCTGTCCTCAGTATAACAAAAAAATCCCCGAACCGCGTAGGATCGGGGATTTTGTATAAGTCCCAGTAGGGATGTAATTATCTCTTGGAGAACTGAGGAGCACGACGAGCAGCCTTGAGACCGTACTTCTTTCTTTCCTTCATTCTGGGGTCACGAGTGAGGTAACCAGCCTTCTTGAGGGCAGGACGAAGCTCAGGATCAAATTCAAGAAGAGCTCTTGAAAGGCCGTGTCTGATAGCGCCAGCCTGACCTGTAACGCCGCCGCCTGTAACGGTGCAGATAATATCGAACTTCTCAACGTTGTCTGTGAGAGCGAGGGGCTGACGAACGATAAGCTTGAGAGTCTCAAGACCGAAGTAATCGTCAATACCTCTGCCGTTGATAGTAACATTGCCTGAACCGGGATAAATTCTTACTCTTGCAACGGAATGCTTTCTTCTGCCTGTTCCGTAGTAGTATTTAACTTTTGATTCGTACATCTGAAACGCCTCCTTTAATTAAAGCTCGTAAGCAACGGGTTTCTGAGCAGCATTGTTGTGCTCAGCGCCCTTGTAAGTTCTGAGTCTCTTGAGCTGAGCTCTGCCGAGAGAGTTGTTAGGAAGCATACCGTTTACAGCGATTGTCATAGCTCTGTCAGCTTCCTTAGCCATCATGTCCTTGTAGGAGATGGACTTAAGACCGCCGATCCAGCCTGTGTGCCAGTAATACTTCTTCTGCTCGAGCTTCTTTCCTGTAAGGATAGCCTTATCGCAGTTGATAACGATAACGTGATCTCCGCAGTCTACGTTGGGAGTGTAAGTAGGCTTATGCTTGCCTCTGAGAATATGAGCTGCCTTAGCTGCAACACGACCGAGGGACTTGCCTTCTGCGTCGAGGATATACCATGTGCGCTTTACGTCAGCAGGTTTTGCCAGTGTAGTTGACATAATTAATTCCTCCTGTGAATTTAGTGATCCGGAGTAAAAAAAACTCCGGTGTGCGAATCATGCACAGTAACAGAATTTATTATACATGAAAAGAACCGGCTTGTCAATAGAAAATCCGGATTTTTTTTAATATATATCCTTATTTCTTTTTAATTCTCTTGCATTTTCTCTTGTTCTCTCTGTTTCTCGTGTTTCGTTTCAGAAATTTTGCAGAGAAAATGAATAGGATTTTCTTTGATTTTGTGTGCAGAATCACCAATATATTGATCTGGGATTCGAGTAAAGGCGAGTCCATGTGTTTGCCCATACATAATACCTTACCGCCAAAAAAATTTTTTGAGGAAATTTGTATTTTTGGTGAGAGAAATGCGGAATAAAAAACGACTAATAAGTGTAAACTATAATTTTGTGAAAAAAAGGAGGAGTTATGGATAAAGGAGCTGAATACTATCGCTGTTTTCTGAACGGCGATCGTGAAGCGCTTGTTGAAATCATCCGAATATATCGTGACGGAATGATACTTTTCGCCGAGAGTATAGTGAATGATATCACAATCGCCGAGGAAGTCGTTCAGGAAGTATTTATCAAGCTGGTAGTAAAAAAAACAAAATATTCAGAAAAAAGCTCATTTAAAACATGGCTTTACACTATCTGCCGGAATACTGCCATTGATTTTCTGAGAAAAATCAAAAGACGCAGAGAAGCCGATACAGATGAACTGTGTGACCTTGCTGATGAAACAGATCTTGAACAGGATTATATAAAAGAGGAACAATGCCGAATTGTCCACAGAGCGATGAAGCGGCTCAGGATTGATTATTGTCAGGTCCTTCAGCTGATTTACATTGAGGGCTTTGATAATTCTGCTGCTGCTTCTGTAATGAAAAAATCAAACCGACAGATCGAAAATCTTATTTACAGGGCGAAAAAGGCTCTGAAATCAGAACTTGAGAAGGAGGGTGTTGTCTATGAAAAGCTATGACGAATTTGCTGAAAAAGTATTCCGTGAAGCTGATCAAAGGCTTGCCTCCAGAAAAAAGCGTGCGGCACTTATAAGGCGCTATACATTCGCTTTAGCAAGTATGTTTGCAATTGTTCTCACTGGAATTTTTGTTTTCAAAAACGAAACAGCAAGAGAAGCTCTTGAAAAAAAGTTCAACGATGATGATATCATCACCATAGAGCCTGATCCGACTACAGTTCCGCCGGTTATTACTACTGATTCATCCGGTGCGGAAATCATCATCACAACAACGGACAATGAAGCTCCCCGTGAAACTACAGCTCAGACAACGGTGTCAGCTGAAATTCCTGAGCCGGAAACAACGGCTTCCGAAACTGAAAGCACCGGAGATATAGAAATTTCTGCCTCAACGACAGCTTCAGCCGTACATACATCCGGTCAGCCGCCGGATACACGAACTACAACAGCACGCACAACCGGCACTGAAACGGAAAATACAACGACTGCGACTTCGGCAAAAAGTACGGCGACAACGTCAAGAAGAACCACCAGAACGACTTCAAAGACTCAGGGTGTTGCAACGACTACAAAAAGGACTACCACAACGGCTTCAAAGCCCGATATTACTGTAACGACTACAAAAAGAACTACTACAACGACTGTAGAAACTCAGATTACTATTGCAACAACAATAATAAGAACTACTGCTACGACTTACAAGACAACGGTTCAAAGTATGACAACGACGAAGCGTACAACTACGACGGTCACTTATACCGTTACTGGTCCAAGACCTCCGGAATTTACGGGTACGACAACAACTGTAATGAGCACAACTACTTTTGCTACGTCTGTTTCTCCGATCGCAACCACAACTGCGGTTCCGCAGCCTGTTGAATATCCGGATATTGAGATTCCGGCTGATATTGCCGATCCTTCGGGAAACACATCAGAACCGGTGATCTTCACCTATGCAGGCCCGCTGGCTGACGGCGTTGTGCCGGAAGAATTCCTCTGCGAAACGGTCATGACGGCTGACGGCGAAAGCTCCGTATGCGAGGTGTTCACCTGTTCCGGAACATCTGCTCTTGACGGTGTTGCTGTCTACGTCCGGAATATGGATCAATGGCTGCTCTATGTGGTTTCGTAGAATAGTGATTCTGCACAATATTAAGACTGTCTTTTTGCTGGAATATACAAAGTTACTGTTATTAGCAGAATGTACATAATTTGGTAACAAAAAATCGAAAAAATATGGTATAATAAATGAAGAATATTATGTAAAAACAGTATGTTGAAAAAATACAAGCAAGATATTTTTAAGGGAACGCCTTCACTTGCAAGGCGTCCCCTCTTTCAAAACAGTTCACCGGACTGTTTTGAAATTCACCCCCTTTGGAATCCTGCCAATGGTTGTTTGTATATTTTTTCAACAACCTCGTAAAAAATCAACCTCTCACGTTTATAATCTGAAAGGAGTAATTTCTATGGCACATTTTTCTAAGCTGAAAAAGACTCTTGCCGGTCTTATGGGAACTGTTATCGCAGCATCATCCATACCTTTTACAGGTGCGGGAACGATCGCTTCGGCAGCAGAGGAAAACAATTACTACGAAGCACTGGCAATGTCCCTCTACTTTTTCGATTCCAATGCCTGCGGTACGGGTATAACTGACGGTCCTCTCACATGGAGAGGTGACTGCCACACCTACGACGCACAGGCTTCTGTAGGAAGTCTCGGCGGATCTGCGAAGTCTGTTGTAGATCCCGACGGCGATGGTAAGGTTGATGTTTCCGGCGGCTGGCACGATGCCGGCGACCACATCAAATTCAATCTCACTATCGGATTCGCTCTTTCGAGTCTCGGTATGTCTGAATACTTCAATCCCGGCGTATACGAAAAAGCAAACTGCCGTGATCATTTTGAATATGAAATGAGATGGGGCGCTGATTACCTCATGAAAACTACCTTCCTCGACAGCTCGGGACAGGTTGCGGCTGTTGCTCATACCGTTGCTGACGGCGGAACTGACCACTCCTTCTGGACTCCTCCGGAGGTTCAGACTTACGACCGTCCTATCTTCTGGCTTACTCCTTCCGATAATAACTCGGCTGTAAGCTGTGAAATGGCAGCTGGTCTTGCTGCTGCGGCTTACGTTTTCAAGGATTCCGATCCGACATATTCCGCAGAATGTGCTAAATATGCAAAGGCTCTGCTTGAATTCGGTACAAAGCACGTCGGAAACAATACAGGCGGTATAAGTAATTTCTACGGCACAGATGCTCAGTATCAGGACGAAGAAGCCGTTGCTCAGGCATGGCTCTGGATAATCGGCGAGGGCAGCAAGCCTTCAAGAGTTCCAAACAACAAGGACTACGGCGGAAATCAGTATGACGGCTGGGTTTACTCATGGGATAAGGTATGGCAGGGTTATGCGGCTCTGATGTACAAGGCTACCGGCGACAAGGCTTTCAAGGATGAGCTTATCGTTGAGCTTCAGGGACAGAATGGTCTTAAAGTCGGCACCTACAATACTAACGGCTGGGGAACTTCAAGAATCAACTGCGCACTCCAGATGGACGCTTATACAATCGCTGACGGAGATCCTAATTCCGAATATGCACAGGGCGCAAAATGGCAGCTTGATTTCATCCTCGGAAACAATAATCTCGGCTACAGCTTCCTTCTCGGATACGGCGACAAGTGGCCTGTTCATATCCACCACCGTGCGGCTAATCCCGGCGGCGACGGCGTAACTTCCGCACAGAATCCCTCTGCCAAGTACACCAACTACGGTATGCTCGTTGGCGGTATCGACGGAAGCGGCTATGAAGATCACGCTGACAGATATCAGTACACTGAGGGCGCTCTCGACTACAACGGATGCTTCGCAATAGCTTGTGCTTATGCAGCAACTCTCTTTGGCGGCGATCCCTCTACATTCAGCGCAATCGAAGCAAGTGCTGCTGAAATCAACGACAGCTTCAAGTTCGGTTCCGATGAGCCGCCGGTTGTTGTTGATCCTATTCAGTATAAGGTTGAAGTAAAGGTTACTGATAAGGAAACAGGCGAACTCCTTTCGGGTGCAGAGCTTGAAATGGAACGTCACAAGAGCTATGGCGATGCTGTAACATGGAACACTTCTGACGAAAATCCCAAGACAATTCAGGTTACTGACGGTGCGTGGGAACTTCAGTCACAAGACAAATATACACTTACTCTGAAATCTATGCCAGACGGCTATACAAGCAGTCAGACTACATGGGAAATTGGATTTGATCTTTTAAATCCTTCTGTAACAAATATCAACATTGAGCTTGAAAAGGCTCAGGCTGAGGAGCGTATCTGGGGCGACGCTAACTGCGACGGACAGGTTCTTCTTAATGACGCTATTCTTGTTATGCAGGTTATCGGAAATCCCGATGCATTCGGCGTAACCGGCAATGATGCAAATCATATCACTGATGAGGGTATGAAGAATGCTGACGTATACGAAAACGGCAGCGGTATCACAAATCAGGATTCTCTCCAGATTCAGAGCTATCTGCTTAGCCTCTTGGGTTCGCTGAATCCTAATGCAAAGTAAATAAAACAAACTGCGGACGGCCTCTGAGCCGTCCGTTTTTTTGCGGAACCGCTGATGCTGAAAGTCAAAATCTGAATTAAGTATCAAGTGTTTTTTGACATGATGTGATGATTTTGTTACAAAACCATTAAATTTAACTACATTGTAATAGTTTTGTTACCAAATTGTAAAGAAGTATCTGGAAAAACATTGTATAATATAAGTGCGACATATTATAGGCAAACCTTCAATATTTTAAGAAAGAAGTGTGATAATATGCACAAAACTATGAACAGAATCAAGTCATTAGTTCTGGGCGGAGCTGTTGCTGTATCTGCACTCGCTGCACCATTTTCCTCAAATGTGGCAAAACCCTCTCTTACCGCCAATGCAGCAGTTACAGACGATTATGCAAAACTCCTCCAGTATTCACTCTATTTTTACGACGCAAATATGTGCGGCGAAGTAAAAGGAACATCTGCTATGTCATGGAGAGGCAACTGTCATACCTCCGATGAGGTTGTCGGCGGTTTCCACGACGCAGGCGACCACGTTATGTTCGGTCTTCCTCAGGGCTTTGCAGCTTCAACTCTTGGCTGGAGCTACTATGAATTCAAGGACGCTTACGACGCAACAGGTCAGGGTGAACACCTTAAGGCAATCACTGACTACTTCTGTGACTTCTTTAAGAGGTCTACAAAGCTCAGCGGCAACAGCGTTTCCAACTTCCTTTACCAGAAGGGAAGCGGCGTTGAAGACCACAAGTACTGGGGCTCTCCTGAAAATCAGAGCGGTTCAAGAAGAATGTACTGGACTTCAAACAGCGCAAGCGATATCGCAGCTCAGTACGCTGCTGCTCTCGCTGCAAACTATGTAAACTTCGGCAACGCAGAAGACCTTAAGTATGCTGAGGCACTTTACAACTTCTCAACACAGAACAACTCAATAGCTACTGACGGTCCTATGGAAGGCGGTCAGACATTCTACAGGAACAGCAGCTGTCAGGATGAACAGGCTTGGGCAGCAGGCTGGCTCTATCTTGCTACAAACAATGAAAAGTACAAGAACGACTGCGCAAGCAAGCAGCAGAAGCCCGGTTGGGTTCATGGCTGGGAAAACTCTACTCTCGGTGCAGCTTGTCTCTACGCTGAGATCACAGGCAACTGGGGTAATGTAAATAACTACCTCGCCGGAAATGCAACAGGCAGCGGATATCGTTGTCTCGATGACTGGGGAAGCGCAAGACTTAACTGCTCAATGCAGATGACTGCTCTTATCGCAAGCAAGCACTCAAATGCAGACTACACTAACTGGTGTAAAGGTCAGATGAACTACATCCTCGGAGAAAACCCGTTTAATGTTTGCTTCGTAACAGGTTTTGCATCAAATTCTGCAAAGAATACTCACCACAGAGCAGCTTCAGGCTATCAGGGTTATACAGGTGAATATGCATTCTATGAGGGCGTAAAGTCTTACCACCCTACAGCTGGCAAAACTCTTATCGGTGCTCTTACAGGCGGTCCTAACAAGGCTGGTCAGTACAGCGACGTTATCGACGATTATATGTGCAACGAGGTTGCTGTTGACTACAATGCAGGTCTCGTAGGTGCTGCAGCAGGTCTCTACTCAGTTTATGGCACAGGCAAAACAGTTTCTTCTATCGAAGGCGTTAACAAGATCTACAGCGGTTCAGTTACTCCTGGTCCCGGCGTAACAACAACAACTTCTAAGAAGAATCCTTCTGTAATTACAACAACAACTGCTAATCCTTCAACAGGCGGAGATACAGTTCTCTTACCTTCTGACATGGTAGTTGATACAGAAATCGGCGACGACGGCGAAATCAACAACTACGCTGAATTTGCTCCCGGAAATGCTAAGAAGGCAACACTTTACTACACAGTAAATTCAACAGATACTGAAAGCTCAGGCGCATTCGGTACATGGAACGGCGAATGGGTTCAGGAAGACTTCAAGGTTAACGTAAAGAACGGTAAGGTTGAGGTTTCCTATGACATTCCTTCAAATGTCGGCTCTACAGTAAAGGCTATGGTATTCTGGCCTCACGGCAACGCTGTTACAATCGACAAGGTTGTTCTCAGCAGCGGAAATACACCTTCAGTTAACGTAACAACTACAAGAAGAACAACAACAAGAGCTACAACAACAAGAACTACAACAGTTAATACTCCTTCTTCAGGCGGAAATGACGTTGTTCTTACACCTTCTGACATGGTAGTTGATACAGAAATCGGCGACGACGGCGAGACAAACAACTACGCTGAATTCGCTCATCAGGGCGCTAAGTCATGCACACTTTACTACACAGTAAATACTAATGACACAGAAAGCTCAGGCGGTTTCGGTACATGGAACGGCGAATGGGTTCAGGAAGACTTCAAGGTTAACGTAAAGAACGGTAAGGTTGAGGTTTCCTACGATATTCCTTCTGACGCTGGTTCAACAATCAAGGCTATGATCTGGTGGCCGCACGATAATGGCGTTACAATCGACAAGGTTGTTCTCCACTTCGACAAGGCTAATACAACAACTACAACAACAAGAAAAACTACAACAAGAACAACAACTACAAGAACTACTACAGCTCCCAACCCCTCAGTTAAGCCTACTACACCTGGTGACGTTAACTGCGATGGTCAGGTTCTCCTGAACGACGCTATTCTCGTTCTCCAGTATCTCGGAAATCCCGATCAGTATAAGCTTACAGCTCAGGGCGCAGCAAACGCTGACGTATGCAACCCTGGTGACGGTGTAACAAACAAGGATGCACTCTCAATTCAGAGATACATTCTTAGACTGACATCAAGCTTGCCGGAATATCAATAATTCAATAAAAATGACCGTACATCTTCGGATGTACGGTTTTTTTATGCCTGAATATGGACAAGTTGTAAACAGTCGGTATAAAAAGAATCAGGAAAATATACGGCGAATCTGCATGAAAAAACTTTTCCATGAAGCATTGTTAAATTCTTGTGGCTAAGTATCGTCATTCAACAGAGTTTTCCACATTTTCAACAATGTGGATGTTAACATCATTGTTTAAACTCAGAATTCAACAGACTGTTGAAAAACGTGTTGACTGACCAAAAATGAATATTTTTTTCATTTATTGTGAAGTTTTTTGTGTTCCGTTGACTTTAGCGGACTACCATGCTATAATAAAATTGCAAAATTTTTATTGGAGGGATTACACACAATGAAAGGCAAACACACAAAAAAGCTGATAGCAGCACTCATGGGAGTTGCAATGGGTGCGTCTTATGTTCCGGCTATGGCACCGGCTACAGTATCAGCTGAATCAGCAGGCGTGGAAGGAACTGTAGTTTATTCCACAGACTTCGAGGACGGCGACGTATCTATGTTCGCAAACCGTGGCGGCGATGATACAACTGTTATTTCTGTTACTGATGAGGCGTCAGTAAGCGGAGATAAGGCTCTCCTTGCAAGCGGAAGATCAAAGGACTGGAATGGTCCGTCTTTCCAGCTTGACAACGGCGTTCTTAAACCTTACACAGAGTACAGTATCAGCTTCAAAATGAAGGGCAGATACTATACAGGCGGAATGGTAAGTATGCAGTATACCGATCTCGACGGTAAAGAGCATTACTCAAATCTTGTGCAGAATATCAGCAGCAGCGACTGGGTTTCTATTGATGACCTCAGAGTAAGCTTCCATGATATGCAGTCTAAAGTAAAGATCTACGTTGAGGGCGGTCAGGATGATATCTTCATCGACGACTTCAAGGTTGTTGAACTTAAAACTCCTGAGATCGAAAAGGATCTCGTTTCTATCAGCGACGCTTTCGCTAAGGATTTCAAGGTCGGTACGGCTATAACTGTCGGTGACCTCAGCTCCAAGCCGTTTATGGCTCTGCTTGAAAAGCACTTCAATCAGTCCATTACCGTCGGCAATGAAATGAAGCCCGACGCTGTTCTCGATAAGGAAGCAAGTCTGGCTTATGTTGAAGAAACAGGCGATGATACAGTTCCGCAGATCTCATTCTCAACAGCAAAGCCTATCCTCAATTACTGTCAGAAAAATAAGATTCCGGTAAGAATCCATACACTCGTATGGCACAGCCAGACTCCGAACTGGTTCTTTAAGGAAGGTTTCGCTGAGGACGGCGAATGGGTAGACAAGGAAAAAATGCTCCTTCGTATGGAAAACTACATCAAGGCTTACTTTGAGACACTCATTGAGCTTTATCCCGATGTTGATTTCTATGCCTGCGACGTTGTAAACGAAGCATGGATGGAGGATGGAAAGCCCCGTCAGCCCGGTGAACAGGGTCCCGGAACATATTCAAGCTCTGCATGGGTAAAGGTTTTCGGCGATAACTCATTTATCGAGCCGGCTTTCACTTTCGCAAGAAAGTATGCGCCTAAGGGCTGTAAGCTCTACTACAATGACTACAACGAATACATGGACGGCAAGATGAACGCTATCATCGAAATGGCAACAGACCTCAAGGCAAAGGGACTTATCGACGGTATCGGTATGCAGTCTCACCTTGACGCTCGTCAGAGCCTCGATGCTGCTTTCCCGTCAGTTTCAATGTACAACAAGGCTCTTGACAAGTACGCTGAGCTTGGTCTTGACATTCAGATAACTGAGCTTGACGCTACAACACCTGAAAATGCACCTACAGATGCTAATTTCGATGTTCAGGCTGACTACTACAAGGGCATTTTCGATGCTATTTACGCTCACAAGGACAGCATTTCCGCTGTTATCTGGTGGGGAATCACCGATGACAAGAGCTGGAGAGCTAGTCAGTATCCGCTTCTGTTTGATGCTGAATACAAGGCAAAAGACGCTTACTATTCAATCATGGACGGAGTAGAAGCTCCTCCTGTTGTGGATGAGCCCGATCCTGATCCCGAGCCGGCTGAAGCTGATTACGGCGACGCTAACGGCGACAATGAAATCGGTCTTTCGGATGCTGTTATAATCATGCAGGTTATCGGAAATCCCGATGAATACGGCGTGGACGGCTCAGATAAGTCACATATCACAGAGCAGGGTATGATCAATGCTGACGTAGCAAATGTCGGTGACGGTCTTACAAACGCAGATGCGCTTGCAATTCAGGAATATCTTCTTAAGCTTGTAGATGAACTTCCAAAGAAATAAAACACTCAAGGACGGCTTTGTGCCGTCCTTGACTTTTGGTGGATGATGATGTATAATATAAACCAAAAGAAAGGAGTTTTATCGTGAATTTTTTGAAAAGAACTCTTGCAGGAATTTCCGCAATGGCGGCAATTTTGTCCGTGACGGCTTCCTGCGATAAAAAGAAATCGGATTCCTCCGGAAATGACAGCTCAGCGAATGAGGCCATGACTCAGCCGCCGACAGAGCCTGTTACTGAGGATCCTGAAAAAATGACTATCACATGGCTCGGTGATTTCGATCTTAATCCTGACGCCGGAGAACCTCGCTCGACTGCGCTTGCACTCTTTGAGGATCAGTACGGCGGAAAAATAAATTACATAAGAAGTACTCCGGGCGAAAATATCTCTATCCTCGATTCAATGGTCGCAGCCGGTGAACCTCTTGATCTTTTCCCATATTATCCGGAATATTTTCCTCAGGGAATTATCAAAGACCGCTTTGAACCGCTTGATCCTTACTTTGATACGCTCGAATTCAACTCCGATCTGTGGAAGGATATAAAGCCTGCCGCAGAGGAATTCGCATACAACGGACAGCACTATGTTCTGCCGTATTCTATGAGCGATCCGCTTGTGCTTACATACAGCCGGAAGGTCATGGAGGAAAATGGCTTTGACGATCCCTACAAGCTCTACACTGAAGGAATGTGGACGTGGGATGTCTTTATGGAAATGATGGAAAAATTCGTTGCTGAGCCTTCTCCTGACTGGACTCCTAAGTACGGCATCGCCGGAAGCTTCGGTCAGGGAGTGATTCCCTCAGCCGGAAAAACCGTCATAAGCTATGAAAACGGAAAGCTCGTCAGCAATATAATGTCTTCGGAAATCAAAAAAGCACAGGAGCTTATGAGCAGTATTTCTGCGAAGAATCTTTACCGCCGTGATGTTCTCGGTTCGTTCCCGACAAACGGCTGTACGCTTTTCTTTGCGGATAACGGCTGGTCGATAGGGCAGTCGAATGCTCAGAATCCCGACAGGGACATTATGATAGTGCCGTTTCCGAAATCAAAGGAGGCTTCCGGTTATACTTTCAGCGGAAGCTATAACGCAAGAATGATTGTGAAAAATTCTCAGAAGCCCGAAGCAGCGGCAACTTACATCAAGTGCGAGAGACTTGCCGCAAGCGACGCAAAATGTCTTGAATCAGCGAAAAAACACGCTCTCGAAGAAGTGAAAACTTCCGCCGGCATTGTGAGAAGCGTTATGACAGGGGAGCAGTATGACGCTCTGATGAGCTTCTGCGATCCGAAAAAGCTTGCGCCTGCGGTGGAATTCGGCTATGGCATGGGTAATTCCATGAATACAATGGGCAATTACACCTACGAAACAAGGGGCGTTATGAACAACCTTGAAATGAAAATGCTGGAGGTAAATCCCGCTGAGTTCAAGTGGGAGGATATGCGCAATGACTGCAAGAGCAAAATTGAAAAGGCTCTCGCAGAATATAATAAATAGGAAGCGATATATTGTTTCTTGATAACCTTATTTTCAGCCTGAATGCGACGGTTCCCGTATTTCTCATGATGGTTTTCGGGTGGTTCGCAAGAATGATAGGTCTGCTGGACGATCACACAACGTCAAAGCTCAATAAATTCGTATTCAAAGCCCTGCTTCCGGCGCTGCTTTTCATGGATCTGTCAGCGGCGGATTTCCGAAAGGTATGGGATACGCGGTTCGTTGTCTTCTGCATAACTGCAACGCTCCTCAGCGTGGGAATCGCTCTTTGCTTCTCGTTTTTCCACAAGGACAGAGCAGAGCGTGGAGAAATAATACAGGCTTCCTACCGGAGCAGTGCGGCGATACTCGGCATAGCTTTCGTGAAAAATATTTACGGCGAAGCGACTATGGCGGCGCTGATGATCGTCGGAACAGTACCGATATACAATATCATTGCCGTGATCGTGCTTTCGCTGACATCTCCCGACAAGGGAAACTCAAAAAGCGGCAGGGAGCTTGCTCTCAGCACGTTAAAGGAAATAATCACGAACCCCATTATCATCGGAATTGCAGTCGGTATTTTATGGTCGCTGTCGGGGATATCTCAGCCGGTGATAATGTCGAAATCTATTTCTTATCTCGGAAATATGGCGACTCCGCTGTCGCTGACTGCGCTCGGAGCATCGTTTAAATTCAGCGATGCCAAAGGAAGAATTCCGGTTACGGTGGGTATTGTTTTCATCAAGCTTGTGCTGTTCTGCGGAATATTTCTTCCGGCGGCGGTATGGCTTGGATTCAGGGGAGAAAAGCTCATTGCGATTCTCGTAATGCTCGGAAGTGCCACGACAGGAAGCTGTTTCGTCATGGCGAAGAATTTCGGTCACAAGGGAGCGATAACTGCGTTTGCGGTAATGCTTGCGACGCTTTGCAGTGCGTTTACACTGACGACGTGGATGTTTGTGCTGAAATCGCTGGGGTATATATAAAAATAACGGGTTTCTTTGGAAACCCGTTAATTGCGCCGTCCCCTACAAACGGCTATTCTGTGTGTTGCAATGTAGGGGCGAACTGTGTTCGCCCGCAAATAAGTACGGACGGCTTTCTGCCGTCCGTTTTGTTATCAGAATATATCTTTTTTCCGTTTGATATGTCGGCGTATGAGCACGAATGCCATGATAAGTACGCAAACCACAAGGAATATCGGCACAAACCATGTATTTGCTGTTTCGGATTTCATTTCCGTCCAGAGCTGGCTCATCATTTCGTTTGCTTCATCGGAAAGGTTAACAAAAACAGTAGTTTTGTCCGCAATGAAATCGCTGTCCGGATATGAAATGGGATCGTTCTGAACTTCCTCGTCAAGCATTTCAAAGGCGGCGCTGTGCGGCGTAGAATAGCAGATATAGTCAATATTTGCAAAGGCGATATCCGGCTCGCACATGAAGTTTATGTACATTTCAGCGGCTTCTTTCTGCTTGGCAGATGCGGGAATACACATTGCATCGACAAAGAGGTTTGTACCGCTTTTAGGAACGGCAAAGTCAAGATCTTCGTTGTCCTCAAGGATAGTCAGTGCGTCGCCGGCATAGTAGGGGGCAAGAAGTGCTTCTCCGGCTGCCATTTTGTCAAACACCTCATCCATGACGTAAGCCTGTACGACATCCTTCTGCTCACGGAGCTTTTCGGCTGCCGCTTTGAGCTCTGCCGGATCCTCTGTATTAAGCGAATATCCGAGCATTATTTCTGCAATTGCAAATGCGTCACGGGGATTGTCGAACATCAGTATCTGATCTTTATACTCCTCGTTCCAGAGGATATCCCAGTCGATTTCCTCACGGGGAATATCAATTTCCCCGGCGTTGTAGATTATGCCTACTGTTCCCCATGTATACGGCACAGAATAGGCATTTTCCGGATCATAGGCAAGATCACGGTAGTTATCCATGATGTACTTGTAGTTGGGGATGTTTTCCATATCAAGGGGCTGGATTAGCTTTTCCTTGATCATCTTGCTTATCATGTAGTCGGACGGGATAATTACGTCATAGGTCGTTCCGCCGCCCTTGAGCTTAGCATAAAGCTCCTCGTTGGTGGCGTAGTTTGTGTAGTTGACCTTGATTCCCGTGAGTTTTTCAAATTCAGCGTTTACATCGAGAGTTCCCTCGTCAGCGCCTGTGGAGATATATTCGCCCCAGTTGTAGACGTTTATCGAAATATCATCGCCCTTGAAGCGTTTGTAGTAGTCCTTGTCCTCGATAGTAAGAGTCTGTGCGGAACCGTCTTCTTCCTCGTCACTGTCGCTGTCAGAGGCACATCCGGCAGTCATGGAAAGCGACATCATGAGTGCTGCAAGGAAAGCAAATTTTCTTTTCATCAGAAGCCACCTCCGCTCATACGCTTTTTAGCGGCTTTGCTTTCAATGACGTTCTTGACGATGAGCACCACGACTACCACGAGGAAAATAAGTGTTGAAAGCGCATTGATCTCGGGAGAAACCTTTCTTCTTGTCATGGAATAGATTGTGATAGGAAGCGTCTGAGATGTTGAGCCTGTTGTAAAGTAGCTGATAACGAAGTCGTCGAGCGAATAGGTGAACGACATGAGGAATCCGCTGACAACGCCGGGCATGATTTCCGGCAGAACTACCTTGCGGAATGCCTTGAACGGACTGCAGCCGAGATCCTGAGCCGCCTCATAGAGATGGGGATCCATCTGGCGGAATTTCGGCATAACACTGAGGATAACGTAGGGGACATTGAATGTGATATGCGCTATAAGAAGTGTAACAAAGCCGAATTCGAGCGTCATTCTTGCGGCGAAGAAGCTGAAAAGAAGCATCAGCGAAACACCGGTAACGATTTCGGGGTTGATGATAGGCATATTAGTCACGTTCATGACAACGGTTTTCGGGACGCGTCTCATGCTGTTGATACCGATAGCCGCAAGGGTTCCGAGGATGGTGGAGATTATGCTGGCGGCAACGGCGATTATAATTGTATTCACAAGAGATGAGATGATTATGCGGTTGTTGAACAGTCTTTTGTACCAGTCGAGTGTAAAGCCGCTGAAAACAGAACTGCTTTTTGTCTCGTTGAAGGAAAATACTATCAGTACAAAAATTGGTACATAGAGGAAAAGCAGTACGAGTGCGAGATAAATTTTTCCAAGCTTTTTCAACGCTGCACCTCCTTAAATAAGTACCTGATCGTCAGGATCAAACTGATTCATGACGGTCATGATAACGAGGATTATAACCATGAGAACAAGAGAAATAGCTGCTCCCAAGTGCGGATTATAGGCATTTCCGAGGAACTGCATCTCAATTAGGTCGCCGATGAGGAGATTCGAGCCGCCGCCGAGCATTCGGGAAATGATGAATGTTGAGATCGCCGGAACGAAAACCATAGTTATACCGGATGTAATTCCCGGCATACTGAGCGGAACGACTACACGGAAAAGCGTGGAAGCAGAACTGCATCCGAGATCGGAAGCGGCTTCCAGCAGAGATTTATCTATCTTCACCATAACGGAGTACAGCGGCAGTATCATGAACGGCAGATAGTTGTAAACCATTCCGAGAACAACAGCGCCGGAGGTGTTTATCATATGTACGGGACCAAGTCCTACAGCTCCGAGGATATTGTTGATGATACCATTGTTGCCGAGAAGCGTCATCCATGCGTAAGTACGGAGAAGGAAGTTCATCCACATGGGAAGCATGACGATCATCAGCATGGTTCCCTGCTTGTGCTTGTCCATTCTTGAAAGGATGAAAGCTACCGGATATGCGATAACAAGGCAGATCGCCGTTGCTATAAGCGAAAGCCATATCGAGCGCACGAAGATGTTGGCGTACTGTCCTACATCGGAAACGTTCTGGATAGTGAAATCTCCGCCGTCAGTGGTAAATGCAAAATAGCCTATCATCGCAAGCGGAACAAGGATGAAAACTACCATCCACACGAGGTAGGGCGCAGAGAAATATTTGAGCTTCATTCCTGCACCTCCGGAGTTTTCTTCATGATGTGGATATCATACGGATCAAAAGCCATACCTATCATAGTTCCGACGGGTTCAGCCTTTGTGGAGTGGATTATCCACTTGTGATCCACGCCGTCAACGATCATTTCATAGTGAACGCCCTTGAAAACGACAGATTCAACGATACCGGTAAGACGTGCTTTTTCAGCCGGAATGACCTGTACATCCTCCGGACGGATAACGACGTCAACAGTTTCGTTGGGATCAAATCCCTTATCAACGCATTCGAAGCGTCTGCCGGCGAATTCCACAACGCAGTCCTCAGGCATACAGCCGTTGATGATGTTGCTTTCGCCGATAAAGTCTGCAACGAAGGCATTTACAGGCTCGTTGTAGATATCGGTCGGAGTGCCTATCTGCTGGATATAACCGTTATTCATGACCACGATGCTGTCGCTCATTGTGAGAGCCTCCTCCTGATCGTGGGTAACGTATACGAAAGTGAGTTCAAGTTCCTGCTGAATACGGCGGAGCTCTATCTGCATTTCCTTGCGGAGTTTGAGGTCGAGAGCGCCGAGAGGTTCGTCGAGGAGGAGAACCTTCGGACGGTTTACGAGAGCACGGGCAATTGCCACACGCTGCTGCTGTCCGCCGGAAAGTCTGTGAATTGAACGCTTTTCAAAGCCCTTGAGGTTCACAAGCTCAAGCGCCTCGCCTACACGGGAAAGAATTTCCTTTTCAGGGACGTTTTTTACACGAAGTCCGAAAGCGATATTTTCGTAGACGTTGAGGTGCGGAAACAGGGCGTATCTCTGGAAAACGGTATTTACGTTTCTTTTGTGCGGAGGAACGCCGTTTATACGCTGACCGTCGAAGAAAACGTCGCCGGAGGTAGGTTCCAGAAATCCGGCGATTATGCGGAGGGTGGTAGTTTTTCCGCAACCGGACGGACCGAGGAATGTTACAAATTCCTTGTCCTTTATGTCGAGGCTTATATTTTTGAGGACTCTGCTGTTGTCCTCAAATTCAAGAATTATGTCCTTAAGACTGATAATATTTTCCATTGAATCAGTTCCTTTTTCTGTGTATTGTCAAGACAAAAAGCATGACGATTTATTATATCACAAAAAACAGCAGAATGCAATATATATCGGCAAAATTTCTGCAAATTTACGCTGTTCCACCTGCTTGACATCACAGGTGAAATCTGATATACTGGATTTGTTGGAAAATTCGGAAAAGGAGGGCGGATATGCCGAGATTTTTTAAGGACGAAATTAACGAGGATAACCTCTGTCTTACGGGTGCAGACGCACATCATGTCGGATTTTCCCTGAGAATGAAGCCCGGCGAGCAGCTTACGCTGTGCTGCGGCGGAATTGACTATGACTGCGAAATATCCTCGATAACAGGTGATTGTGTGTATCTTGACCTTATAGATAAGCATCAGTGCGAGGCGGAACCTGATATCAGCGTGACGCTGTTTCAGGCAGTTCCTAAGCTTGACAAGCTTGAATTTATCATACAAAAAAGTGTTGAACTTGGAATATCAAGGATAGTTCCCATGCTGACGAGAAGGTGTATTTCACGTCCGGACAGCCGTGATTTCGAGAAAAAACTGAAAAGACTCACTAAAATTGCTGAGGAAGCCGCAAAGCAGTCCGGCAGGGGAATAATTCCGGAGGTCACGCCGATAGTTTCCTATAAAACGGCACTTGAAATGATGAGCAGTCTCGACAAGACGATAATGTTCTACGAGGCTGAGGGCGGAAAGCCTTTCGGAGAGGTGGAACTCTCCGGCGTGAAGAATATCGGTCTTGTTATCGGAAGCGAGGGCGGCTTTGACGCCGATGAGGTGAAAATGGCGGTCGATGCCGGAACGGAACGCGTCTGGCTCGGAAAAAGAATACTTCGTTGTGAAACTGCACCAATAACCGGACTCTCAATTTTGATGTTTTTAACAAATAATATGTAAAAGGTTGAAATTTCAAAAGAATATGTTATAATGTATTGTGGACAGAATTACTGTCCGATGAAGCTAATCTTCATGGCAAACCGTGAAGCGGTCTGTCTGAAATCCGCCGTTATCCGTTCGCAAGGGATGCGGTGAAAATCTACTTCTTGCGGAGAAAAGAGGAAAATCAAATGAATAAATTATTATTTGCAGTTTTAGCTGCTGGCGCTGCTGCTGCCGGATACGCTGTAGTTAAGTCACTCAAGGGAAACAACAACGACGCAGATTACGATGAATTTGATGAGGATTTCGACATCTGCGATGATGATATTGATCTTGAGATCGTAGACGACGCTGAAGAAGCTGTTGAGGACGCTGCTGAAGAAGCTGCTGAGGCTGCTGAGGAAGCAGTTGAGGCTGTTGAAGAAGCTATCGAGGAAGTTGCTGACGAACTTAAGGACTAATTCCGGATTCTTTGGGGAGGTGAAATATCCTCCCTTTTTGTTTTTTGTAAATATTGTATATAAAATCGAGTTGGTTTTGTGCAAGTATACAAAAAGCAGGATTGACTATTGACAATTACATGATTTGCTGATATAATATAAAAGCTGTCTGACACGGACGGCTCCACAAAAGGGTGCGTCGAGGCGTAGCTCAGTTTGGTAGAGTGCTTGCTTTGGGAGCAAGATGCCGCAGGTTCAAGTCCTGTCGCCTCGACCAAAAAAACTTTTTTGAAAAAAATCAAAAAAGTACTTGACAAACTCAAAAAAGTGTGATATAATATTAAAGTACTAAGCGCTGGTGTAGCTCAGTTGGTAGAGCAGCTGATTTGTAATCAGCAGGTCGGGGGTTCGAGTCCGTCCACCAGCTCCATTTTTATCGGCTTGTTCGGTAAAAAGTTTTGAATATGTTAAGGGAGAGTTCCCGAGTGGCCAAAGGGGGCAGACTGTAAATCTGTTGCTTTTAAGCTTCGATGGTTCGAATCCATCCTCTCCCACCACATTTTCACAACATTATCTTTCGTTCTCCGCTTCATTTATGAGCGGTTTTTTTGATTCTGAAGCCTTGCGATCTACTGCAAGGACTTTTTTATGTCCGGAAAAAAAGAGGAGTTGCACGGAAATAAGCCTGCATTGTGCAGAAAAAATATTGTTTTTGTATCAACATCGCATATCCGGACGCTACAGGAGGAATAATATGATCAGAGAAGATTTAAGAAACATTGCCATTATCGCCCACGTTGACCACGGAAAGACTACTCTCGTTGACGAAATGCTCAAACAGGGCGGCGTTTTCCGTGAAAATCAGGAGGTCGCTGAGCGTGTAATGGACTCCAATGACATAGAGCGTGAGCGTGGTATCACTATCCTTGCGAAAAATACTTCCGTTTGCTACAACGGTATCAAAATCAATATCATCGACACCCCCGGACACGCTGATTTCGGCGGCGAGGTTGAACGTGTTCTCGAAATGGTTGACGGCGTTCTGCTTCTTGTTGACGCAGCAGAAGGTCCTATGCCGCAGACTCGTTTCGTACTCTCAAAGGCTCTCGAAATGGGACACAAGGTTATTGTTGTTGTAAACAAGATCGATCGTCCTGACGCTCGTCTTGACGAGATCGGCGATGAGGTTCTTGAACTTCTCCTCGATCTCGACGCCAGCGATGAACAGCTTGAATCTCCTATTCTTTTCTGCTCCGGAAGAAGCGGTACTGCTTCTCTCAGTCAGTACGAAGCCGGTACAGATCTCAAGCCGCTTTTCGATACTATCATCGACTACATCGAGCCTCCTAAGGGCGAGGAAAATGAGCCGCTTCAGATGCTTATTTCCTCTATCGACTACAACGAATATGTCGGCAGAATCGGCGTCGGCCGTATCGTTAGAGGAAATATCAAGGTAAATCAGCAGGTAACTGTCTGCGATTACACTGAATCCAAGAAAAATTACAACTCCAAGATAGTTTCACTTCTCCAGATTCAGGGACTTAACCGTGTTCCCGTTCAGGAGGCTTCTGTCGGCGATATCGTGTGGATCTCCGGTATCGAGGGCATCACTATCGGAGATACTATCTGCGCTGTTGAGGCTCCCGAAGCTCTGCCTTTCGTGAAGATCAGCGAGCCTACTGTTGAAATGACTTTCTCTGTAAACGACAGCCCCTTCGCCGGACGTGAGGGTAAGTTCGTGACATCACGTCAGCTCCGTGAGAGACTTTTCCGTGAGCTTCTCAAGGATGTTTCACTCCGTGTTCAGGAAACAGAAAATACTGATTCCTTCCGTGTTTCCGGCCGTGGAGAAATGCACCTGTCCATTCTTATTGAAAATATGCGCCGTGAAGGCTATGAGCTTGCTGTTTCTACTCCGAGAGTTCTTTTCAAAGAGGACGAAAACGGCAGAAAGCTTGAACCTATCGAGCGCCTTGTTATTGACGTTCCAGAGGAAAGCGTCGGCTCCGTTATGGAAAAAATGGGAAGCCGCAAGGGTGAACTCGTCTCCATGCATCCTCAGGGAAGCCGTATGCGTATCGAATTCCTTGTGCCGGCAAGAGGTCTTTTCGGATACAAGAGCGAGTTCCTTACAGATACAAAGGGCGAGGGCATCATGAGCCATGTCTTTGAGGGATATGAGCCTTACAAGGGCGATATCGACCGCAGAAACACCGGTTCTCTCGTTTCTCACGAAACAGGCGAGGCTGTAACTTACGGTCTTTACAACGCACAGGAAAGAGGTCAGCTCTTCATTCCTGCCGGAGTGCCTGTTTATGAGGGAATGGTCGTTGGCGCTTCTCCCAAGACAGACGACCTCGTTGTAAATGTATGCAAGAAAAAGCACCTTACAAATACCCGTGCAAGCGGAAGCGATGACGCTCTCCGTCTTGTTCCGCACAGAGTTCTCAGCCTTGAGGATTCTCTTGAATTCCTTGCTGACGATGAGCTTCTTGAAGTAACTCCTGAGTCACTGAGAATCAGAAAGAGAGTTCTCAGCAATACACAGAGAGCTAAAATCAGAGGAAACGCTAAAAAATAGGCACCAGCGGTGCCCCCGAAACACGTTCCCTATAATTCTCAATGAAACCGTAATGAACGTAATTTTCCTGCGGTGCGATGTGGGCATCGCACCCTACATTGCCTATATATTTTTTACACATACTTTTTCTTGCTTTCCTCTTGCAATTATTACAAATATAGTGTAAAATAATATCGGAGGCGATGTTATGAAAAAATCTGCAATACTTTCTGTTATATTATCAGCAGTGCTCTGCGCAGGCTCATTTGCAGGCTGCGGCAAGAAAAAAGACAGCTCATCCTCTGACGAGGTGAAAAACAGCTCTGTGACCGAAACTACTCAGGCTGCCGGAACAGGCGAGCTTATTTATCCTGATAAGGACTCTCAGGAATACGAACTCGGCGCATACCGCATCAGTGATAAGGGCATAAAGCTTTATTATGAGGATTCTGAATATCCCAAGGAGCTTGTCTCCACTCTTGAAAGCTATTTCCTCAGCTTTCAGAAGGGCGATTATAATGAATATAAGAACTATATCTTCCCGAGTTATATAGATACTATGGAAAAGAAACTGCAGGAGGATTATGGCTATGGTCTTGAAAAGTCATTCCAGATGCAGTGCGATAACCTTAACACAAATATGGGCGGAAGCTTTGAAATTACAAGAATCAAGGTCGAGCCTCCTATTGAAATCGAATCCGAAGAAGTGGGCGCAGATGAGTTTCTCGATAATCTGAATGAATTCTTTGGCAATGATTACAAGGCGTCTGTAAAGGCGGACAGCGATAATCTGCGCTACATGACTTTCAGCGTTATGGCAAAGGATACGGACGGCAATGAGTCGCTTCTTGTAAGCAGCTTCTATATCCTTTTCGCTGAAAAAGACGGCAGATACTATACATTTGGTTAAGGAGGCAGGAGAATGAAAAAGAATTTTCTTATGAGACTTTCTGCGCTTGCGGCGGCTTCTGCATTGCTTATGGCTTCTGTTTCGTGCGGAAAAAAGGATTCTTCCTCAGATGAGCATGAGCATAAGCATAACAATATGGTCGGAGATATTGACGATAACGCAAATGCTTCTCCGGAGGATCTTCCGGCTGCAGTTAAGCTTCTTACGCCGACTGTAAGCGGAGTTCCGATAAAAATGGAATATGTTGAGGAAAATATCAGCGAGCAGGAAGCAATTGCTGTTGCAAAATATCTTTATGGTATGTCAAATCGTGACGGCGAAATGGTGAAATCTGTTATGTACGACGGCATGGAGAATCACATCGTTTCAAGCGGACAGGCTGAAAATATTCAGGCGTTTACTGAGAGTGCTTATGATTACTACAGGGATTTTGTCGGTGAGGATTATAGTTTTGATTATCTTATTGCCGGCGGACTTTATACAGAAATGGAATATACATATTATGACAATATTGTTCTGGGAGCTGACAGGGATGCAGAGATAACCGGCAGAAAAACCGTGTTTATGGAGACATATTATTCGTCTGACTCGACATCCTCCGGAATCATGCGCAACAAATCGGGCGATTTTGTTTACGTTGTTGTGTATACTATCAACGGTCAGTGCTATGTAATGGAAAATATTATCATAGACCAGTCAGAATAATCGCATCAGCGGTATCTAAGAATCACGTTCCCGTTCATTGTTAAAAAGGGCGACCGCAAGATTCGCCCTTATATATGCCGGAATTTATTTTAATATCCGTCCCGAAAGGACACTGCAATTACGCATTAAAAAAAGCTCCCGAAAAACGGGAGCTTTTTGTTATATCAGGAATTCATACCAAGTTCAATAGCCTTGAAGTTATTAGGAATAAGCTGAGCCTTTGAAGGAGGAACAACCTTTTCAATAGCCTTTTTCATTGTCTCGAGAGAGAACACGCCTGTTTCCTTAATAACCTTGCCGAGAAGAATGATATTTGAACCGCCCTTGAGAGCGTTATCGTCAGCGAGCTGTGAAGAAGCAACAGGGAAAATTTCGATGTCAGTTCTTGAGCAGTCAGCCTCGATAAGAGTGCTGTCATAGAACACCTTTCCGCCGGGTTTTACATCGCCGATGAACTTGTCAAAAGAAGGCTGATTCATAGCGATAAGGATATCGGGAGTGAGCACGAGCGGAGAACCGATAGGCTCATCTGAGATACATACGGAACAGTTAGCTGTACCGCCTCTCATTTCCGGACCGTATGAAGGAAGCCATGAAAGCTCCTTGTTATCCATAAGACCGCAGTATGCAAGAATTTTTCCTGCGAAGAGAACGCCCTGTCCGCCGAAGCCTGCGAGAAGAATTTCAGTTGTAGCCATTACTTGTTGCCCTCCTCTGCTGTAGTATCCTTGTATACGCCAAGGGGATAATAAGGAATCATTTCATCCTGAAGTCTCTTTAAAGCCTCAACAGGAGTAAGTCCCCAGTTTGTAGGACAAGTAGAGAGAACCTCAACGATAGAGAAGCCCTTCTTGTTCTTCTGAGTTTCAAAAGCCTTTCTGATAGCCTTCTTAGCCTCACGGATATGGGGAACGCTGTCTACTGCAACACGCTCTGCGTAAGCTGTTCCTGTAAGAGTTGAGAGCATTTCGCAAACTCTTACGGGATATCCGGCAAGCTGAGGATCACGTCCGAAAGGAGTTGTCTGTGTAACCTGTCCGGGCAGAGTTGTAGGAGCCATCTGACCGCCTGTCATGCCGTAGATAGTGTTGTTGATGAAGATTACAACGATATTTTCGCCTCTTGTAGCGGAATGAACTGTCTCTGCAGTACCGATAGCAGCAAGATCTCCGTCGCCCTGATATGTAAATACGAACTTATCAGGATTTGTTCTCTTAACGCCTGTAGCAACAGCCGGAGCACGTCCGTGAGGAGCTTCGATCATATCGCAGCCGAAATAATCGTAAGCCATAACGGAACATCCAACGGGACATACGCCGACAGTCTCGCCTTCAATACCCATTTCGTCAAGAACTTCAGCAACCAGTCTGTGAACTATACCGTGAGTACAGCCGGGACAATAGTGGAAAGGCACATCAAGGAGAGCCTTAGGTCTTTCAAATACAACAGCCATTACTCAGCACCTCCGACTTTTTTGATTTCTGCCAGAACCTCGGCAGGAGTGGGAATAACGCCGCCTGTACGTCCGTAGAATTCAACAGGCTTTGAGCAGTTGATAGCAAGCTTGATATCGTCGATCATCTGACCCATTGACATTTCAACGCTGAGGAGCTTCTTAGCGTTCTTAGCAGCCTCGTTGAGTTCCTTTTCAGGGAAAGGCCAGAGTGTCTTGGGGCGGAAAAGTCCTGCCTTGATACCCTGAGCTCTTGCCTCGTTTACAGCAGACTTTACAACTCTTGCTGTAGCGCCGAATGCGCAGAGGAGGATATCGCAGTCATCAGTGAGATAAAGCTCTGCGTCTGTTTCGTTTTCCTTGATCTGAGCGTATCTCTCAAAACGGTCAGCAACTGATTTTTCAAGCTGATCGGGCTGGAGATAGAGTGAGTTGATGATGTGGTGCTCTCTCTCGCCCTTGTGACCTGTAGCAGCCCAGCTGCTCTTGTCGTGAGAATCAGGGTTGATCTCAGGGAATGAAACAGGCTCCATCATCTGACCGAGAAGTCCGTCAGCAAGGATCATTGCCGGACATCTGTACTGGTCAGCCTTGTCGAATGCCTTAACGACCATATCTACCATTTCCTGAACGGAAGCGGGAGCGAATACCATAAGGTGGAAGTCACCGTGGCCGAGAGCCTTAGTTGCCTGCCAGTAGTCAGCCTGAGAGGGCTGGATTCCGCCGAGACCGGGGCCGCCTCTCTGAACGTTGATGATAACGGCAGGAAGATCAGAACCAGCGATGTAAGAGATACCCTCGCTCTTGAGTGAAAGTCCGGGAGATGAGGAAGATGTCATTGCACGGACGCCGGTTGAAGCAGCTCCGAGAACCATATTGATAGCAGCGATCTCAGACTCAGCCTGAAGAAAAACGCCGCCTGCCTTATTCATGCGCTTTGCCATATAAGCGGCAAGCTCTGTCTGGGGAGTGATCGGGTAACCGAAGAAGCACTTACAGCCTGCACGGATAGCAGCTTCTGCGAGAGCCTCGTTGCCCTTCATAAGATTTCTTTCCAAAGCAAAAAGCTCCTTTCGTAATTATTTCTCAATAACGATAGCACAGTCAGGGCACATCATGGCGCACATTGCGCAGCCGATGCAGGCATCCATATCTGTACACTCAGCGTAGAAATATCCTTTTTTGTTTCGTTTTTCCTTCTGAAGGGAAACGATCTTCTTAGGACAGGCTGTCACACAAAGTCCGCAGCCCTTGCAGCGTTCGGTAATAACAGTCATTTTAGCCAAAATAAACACCACTCTTTCTTACGTTGCTCCCCCAACCAACTCTTGAACCTTCTATTTTGCCTGGAGAGCAAAATTCTGCGTCAGAAAGCCTTGCAATACGACAGTATTCCTTCATCTTTCTTCCTTAATTTTTGCTCCCCAGTCTTCATATAATTCTTCAAGAGTTAATTGAGGGAGCAATAATCATAAATCCCACAGCGGCTTCACATATACCTTTACAGGAAAAATATTCTTTACATCCATAAGTTCGCAAAGTTCTTCCGGACAGGTTGTAAAAGCCAGCGGCAGACCTGCGGCAGCAGCTGTCTGTTCTGCAAATTCAGCCGATCTGCCTATGATTTCCGGTGTAGTCTCACAGCCGAGATTCGTGTTGTTGACAACAGCGGTATGCTTCATGCGTGCCGCTCTTTCGATCTCAAACATAAGTGAAACAGCCTCACCGGAATTTTCCGTAAAGTAACGCCGCTGATTGATCACATAGAGCATATCAAGCTCCTCCCCGTAGCTGTTAAGAGCCTCAGCGAATCGCCCGAGAGCGAAAGCTCCGGCGTCATCTCCGCCGACGTCGATAATAAGACAGCCCTCGTTTTTGGCGAGCTGTTCGATATCGAACTGTATGGACGGAACATCAAGGTTGCTGTTGGCGAAATCGGGAGCAATAAGCTTAATTCCCATATCTGCGAACATCTCCCTGAAATCCGCTGTTCTGAAATAGGGGTTAACGAGGTCGAGATCAACAACGGTAACTTTTTTGCCTTCCTGAGCGGCTTTCACCGCAAGATTGACAGAAAGATTAGTCTTTCCGCTGCCGTAGTGACCTGTAATTACTGTGATCTTTTTCATATTATCCTCCACGGAAAATGTCTGTACCTTTCTATTATATCACCTTTTTATTTAAAATGCAATATTTTATTTACAATTCGTAATGTAGAATTTTGTAGGATTACAATAGATATGAGACAATTAACAAAAAAAGGTAGCGGAGCAGCATAGACCTGTGTTACAGTTAAGTTGCGAGAATAAAAGCAACAGGAGGTTAGCTGATCCGCCATGAATACTATAACACAAATAACT
>JAFTYF010000009.1 GCA_017461395.1 Ruminococcus sp. | reverse complement strand
TTGTGAATATTACGGTTGTTGTTGACGGTGCGAGATATTCTGGAATACTTACAGAAGAATAATTATAAAGCCGCTGAAGTATTATTTTCTTCAGCGGCTTTTTTAGGTACAGGTGTCGTAGTGGTTGTCGTAGTAACGAAACTACGCCACCTGCAGAAATTGCAAATGACGCATTTACGTTGTTTTTCTGGTGGAGCATAGGGGATTCGAACCCCTGACCCCCACACTGCCAGTGTGATGCGCTCCCAACTGCGCTAATGCCCCAAAAATCAGAAGTATCCATTCTTTTTTTAAAAGTTGGCGGAGATGGTGGGATTCGAACCCACGGAGCGTTTTACCGCTCAAACGATTTCGAGTCGTTCTCGTTATGACCACTTCGATACATCTCCGTATTTTAGGACAGAGGAAGCAGTACGACTGACTCTGTTCAAAATCCTAATCAATTATATCATATATACATTCGAGTGTCAAGTGTAAACAATAAAAATAATTGTTTAACAAAATAATTATGAATACTTGTACCCGACCTTGAATATGATTTACAAATCAAATTTCAAGGAGGATAAATATGGATTTAAAAATCAACAGAGAAATCGTTCCGGCGGCTCAGCTGATCTTTGACGGTGTTCAGGAGCAGACTGTGGAGCTTGATTACATTCTTCCGGATTATTATCCTGATATTTTTCGGCTTATACGCTGTCAGACTATTCCAGTAATAACGGGGTACTCAGTCAATGGTGATAAGCTGTCATATGAGCTGCGATGCGATATCAACATTCTTTATTGCGGCGAAGGAGATTCTGTTCTGAGGTGCGTAACGCAGCGACAAAGTTTTTCAAGAACTGTAGATCTTGGAACAGTATGCGATTCTCCGGAGATATCTCTTAAACCTAAAACAGATTATGTGAATTTTCGGGCTGTAAACAAACGTCGTCTTGACGTGAGGGGCGCTGTGTCAGTACAGATAAGAGTTTCCAGTGAAAAGCAGCAGGAGGTGATTTCAGACGCTTTCGGCATGAATATTCAGATGAAAAAAGTTCCGGTCAGATATGCTTCAAATAAAATTTGTCTGGATAAAGTAGTTCGTATCAGCGAAGAAACAGAACTTTCTTCTGTTCAGCCGTCGGTAATGGGAGTAATCAACTGTATATGCAAGCTTTCAGACTGCGAAAAAAAGATGATTTCCGGCAAGCTTCTTGTAAAAGGTGAGGCTGCTGTGGATGTTCTTTATGCCTGTGAAAAAGAGGGCAGGGGAGCTGCAGAACCAATGAGATTTTCACTGCCATATAGCCAGATTATTGATATTGATGATATCGACGAAACCTTTGACTGCGATGTAACGCCTGTTGTTATAAGCTGTGATATTACGCCGTCTGCTGGAAAAAATGGAGATAATACAATTCTTAAATGTGAGATAGAGATTCGTCTTGTGTGCCGTGCCGTAAAAACATCAACAGTGATGCTTGCGACAGATGCATATTCTACTGTATATCCATGCGAAACAGCTGTTTCAATTATAAAGACAGAACAACAGCCGATCGTATATACTGAAAGCCGAAATCTTTCTGCAAAGCTTGGAGAAGGGGAAAGTATTCCAGAGACGATCTATGCTATGTGGTGTACGCCCAAAAATATAAATACAAGATTAGGAAGTGACAGAAAATCTGTGGTTGTGTCAGGAATGCTTACATGGTCAATGGCTGCTATGGATAATTCCGGAATGATAATAATGCCCGACAGAGATGAAGCTTTTGAAGAAACACTGGAGATCAACGAGGACTTAAGCGGATGCAGTATCAGTGCAGACGTCTGCGCCGGTGAGGTTTCATATAACATATCATCTGAAGGCGTTCTCACAGCAAAGACAGGAATTGATATTCGACTGTCCATAAGCGGCTGCAGTACTATAACAGCAATAACAGAACTCAATATTGATGATTCAGTGAAAAAAGAGCGTGACGGTGATTATTCAATAAAGCTTTATTACGGTGCAGAAAACGAAGAAATCTGGGATATTGCAAAGAGGTACAGTACCAGTGCTGCCGCTGTAATGGAAGAAAATGAGCTTGACGGAGAGCGACTGAAAAACGGAGGAATGCTGCTGATTCCGATTATAAACTAAATGCTTGCGCAATCATAACGGAGGTTTTTAAGATGATAAATGACATTTATACAAGTATTGCTGAAAGGACTGGCGGCGATATCTACATAGGGGTTGTCGGTCCTGTAAGAACCGGAAAATCTACATTTATCAAAAGATTTATGGAGACGCTTGTTATTCCGAATATTGTCAGTGGCTTCAAGCGTGAAAGAGCACTTGATGAGCTTCCGCAATCGGCTGCCGGAAAAACAATTATGACGACCGAACCAAAATTCATTCCCGAGGAAGCTGTAGAAGTAAGTCTTGGTGACGGGGCATCATTCAGTGTTCGGCTTATCGACTGCGTCGGATATATCGTTCCGAGTGCTATCGGATATATAGAAAACGAACAGCCGCGAATGGTCATGACATCATGGTTTGATGAGGAAATACCGTTCAATATGGCGGCAGAAATCGGTACACAAAAGGTCATTACAGATCATTCAACGATAGGTCTTGTAGTCACAACAGACGGTTCGGTTTCGGATATTCCAAGATCTGAGTATGAGGAATGTGAGGAACGTGTTATCCGTGAGCTTAAAGAGCTTGGAAAGCCTTTTGTTGTAATTCTTAATTCAACGTCGCCGGATTCGCCGCAGACTAAGGCTCTTGCAGAGGAGCTTACAGCACGCTATGATGCGAAAGTTATTCCTGTAAGCTGTCTTGATCTTGAAGAAGATGATATAAGAGAAATAATCAGAGAAATACTCTTTTCATTCCCGATCAAAGAAATTAATATCCGTACAGCACGCTGGATAAATTCTCTGGAAAAAGGACACTGGCTGAAATCTGAGATACTTGACTGTATCAGAAATGCTGCAAAGGATATAAAAATTGTTCGTGAGGCGAAAATAGCCGCAGATGCAATGGGGGAATGTCCTCATATGATAAAAGCGGAAATTTCTTCGATTGATCTTGGAAAAGGCTCTGTGACAATAAATGCTGAACTTGACAGTAATCTTTTTTATAAGATTCTCGGTGAAACAACGGGAATCGAAATTGAAAGCGAAAGTGATCTTATGCCGCTGCTTACTGAGCTGAACGAGATAAGACGCAAATATCAGAGGATAGAGCCTGCGCTCGCAGAGGTAGAAGCTACGGGATACGGAATCATTATGCCGGAAATGGATGAGTTTTCTCTGGAAGAACATAAAATCATTCGTCAGGGCGGAAAATACGGAGTGCGTCTGAAGGCTTCGGCGCCGTCGATCCACCTGATGAAGGCAAATATCAACACAACGGTAAGCCCTATTGTGGGTTCAGAGCGGCAGTCGGAAGAGCTTATCATGTATCTCCTTGACGGGTTTGATGAGGATCCGAAAAAAATATGGGATTCAAATATATTCGGTAAATCACTTCACGAACATGTGAACTAGGGACTTCATAATAAACTGTATAAGATGCCTACTGACGCAAGAATGAAACTACAGGAAGCTCTTGAACGTGTCATAAACGACGGCTGCAGCGGTCTTATCTGCTTCATATTGTAAAAAATATTCGGGGGAAAGTTTTTCTCAGAAAAGCTTTCCCCCGATAAATACATATATAGTTTTTATAGTAATACTGCCATTAAAGAACGATACTTTTATTCAAAAGAATCAAGATCAATATCAGCGAGAAGTTCTTTAAGGCTTGCGAGTTCATCAGCAGTGAGCGTTACACCCTTGCCCATTCTGGAGTGATCCGGTGACCATTCACGGATATCATACTTGGGATCGTGTTCGTTCCAGCTAACCATATTGAGTTCCTTAGTCCAGCCCTTTGCATTTTCGGAAAGAACTCCGATTGATTCAGTGATTTCGTATTTTAATTCAGCCATTTTTATTATTCCTTTCTGTGATAGATATAGCATATTTTATTCAAGTACAGGCATTACAGCAAGAGCGTCAAGTTCTGCCGCTTTATCCATAGCCTGTTTGAAATTCATTTTTTCTTCTGTGATGTATGAAATTCCGTCTTCGTGCTCATAAGCGCCCTCAGGAGCGTCAGATGATGCAGGCACACGGAAATACCAGCGTGCAGTGAAATCATTTACACTTGCGATGAAGCTGTTGTCGTCAGAAGCGTCCCATGTCTGTGAGAATACAGTAACCTTATGCTTTACAGCTTCGATAACATCACCAAGAACTGCGCTTGCGGTGGGGAGCTTACCTGCACCACGTCCGTAGAACATAGTCTTGTCGATTCCGTCGCCGTATACTACTACTGCATTGAAAACATCATTTACGCCAGCCATAATATCGTCATATGAAACGAGCATAGGCATTACAGCCGGAAGAATTTT
The DNA here is from genome assembly GCA_017461395.1 of Ruminococcus sp. Taxonomy (GTDB): domain Bacteria; phylum Bacillota; class Clostridia; order Oscillospirales; family Ruminococcaceae; genus Ruminococcus. Next base: position 3,518 of record JAFTYF010000009.1, on the reverse strand, counting down.
GTTATCATCAAGAGCTGTTACAGATGCAACAAGCTTTACACCATGACCAAGTACATCAGCAGCAGCTACATCACAGAGTTCAATGGCAGAAATTCCCTTTGTGTATACATCCTTAGGATAAACGTGCTTGCCGAAAACGAGAGAGGAGATAATGCAGATTTTGCGGCAGGCATCATGACCTTCGATATCAGCAGTAGGATCCTTTTCAGCATAGCCAAGCTCCTGTGCAAGAGCAAGAGCCTTGTCAAAGGGCATATTATCATTGTACATTTTTGTAAGGATGAAATTTGTAGTTCCGTTGAGAATACCAGCAACTCTTGTGATATCATTTGCAGCAAGACATCTATGAAGCGGACGGATGATCGGGATAGCACCGCCTACACTTGCTTCAAAGAAGAAATTGCAGTTGTGTTCTTTAGCTGTTCTGAGGAGAATATCGCCCTTTGCAGCAACAAGTTCCTTGTTTGAGGTTGAAACGCTTTTTCCTTTTTCAAGACAAGACTTTACAAAGGTATATGCAGGCTCAACGCCTCCCATACATTCAGCAATAGAAGTAACCTCGTCATCATTTAAGATATCGTCAAAATTCTTTGTTAATTTATCACAATAAGGAGAATCCGGAAAATCTCTCAGATCAAGAATGTATTTTATATCCATTTCTGTTCCGGCACGTTTTTCGATACTCTTTTTATTCTTGTAGAAAAGCTCAACAACACCGGAGCCGACAACTCCGTAGCCTAGAACTGCAAATTTTGCTGACATATATAATAACCTCCGATATTTATTCGGCAGAGAGGATCTTTACCTCAAGAACGCCGTTGAGTTCAGTAATTGAATAAAGCCAGTCAAGCTCGTGTTGTGAAGCAGCGGACATACGAAGTGAAATATTGACTGCTGCTGCACCGTCGCTGGGGATGCTCTGGTTAACCGTAAGAATATTTGTATCATGGCTGTGCAGAAAAGCAAGAACGCTTGAAAGCACACCTGGACTGTCACTTAGAAGCAAGTAAATGCTGACGATCCTTCGGGTAATAAGCTCCTCATATGGGAATACGCTGTTTTTGTATTTGTAGAAGGCACTGCGAGAGATACCGACTCTTCGGCAGGCTGAAGCCGAGCTTTTTTCACCTTTCTGGGCGATAAGCTTTTTTACTTCAATAACCTTTGAGAAAATATCTGGCAGAATATCCGCCTCTGCAACAATAAGCTGCGAATTGCGCTGATTCTTATTATCCATACTGAAACTCCGTAATCTGTATTATTGCCGTCCGCCGTAGGCGCACAGCTGTACATTACTTAAATACTATACCACTTTTTTGAGATAATGTCAAGAGATTTTTGAAAAAACTTCGTATTGTTTTTTTACAAAAAATAATAAACAAAAATTATCAGATATATTTGTTATTATTCAATAATATTTATTTTATTTAATCAGATAATCTTGCATATTTCAAGCTGTGATGATATAATAAAAAACATAATTATAATCGCAAATCCGGAAAATGATCCGGATTGCTGAACGGAGGAATTTATGAAAGCATTACTTATCGGAGGAACCGGTACTATAAGCTCTGCAATAACAAGGGCTTTGGCGAAAACAGACTGGGAAGTATATCTTCTCAACAGAGGAAACACTTCAAGCGATATTCCTGAAAATGTGAATGTTATCATCGGAGATATTAACGATGAAGCTGCTGTTGCAGAAAAAATCAGCGGAATGGATTTTGACGTTGTTTGTCAGTTCATCGGATTTGTTCCTGAACAGATAGAGCGTGATTTCAGATTGTTTAACGGCAAAACAAAACAGTATATTTATATCAGTTCTGCTTCTGCATATCACAAGCCTGTCGCTTCTTACACGATAACAGAGGGCACAACACTCGCAAATCCTTACTGGGAATACTCACGCAACAAAATCGCCTGTGAGGAGCTTCTGATGAAGTATTACCGTGAAAACGGATTCAATATCACAATTGTACGTCCCAGTCACACATATTGTGAAAAAAGCGTTCCGCTTGGAGTTCATGGCAAAAATGGAAGCTGGCAGGTGCTTAAAAGAATGATTGAGGGAAAACCTGTTATTATTCATGGTGACGGAACTTCCCTCTGGACGATCACGCATAACAGTGATTTTGCAAGAGGGTTCATCGGTCTTATGGGAAATCCTCATGCTATCGGTGAATGTTTCCATATCACTTCATCTGAGACAGTCACATGGAATCAAATTTACAAGGCAATTGCAAATGCTCTCGGTGTTGAGCTTAAGCCTTACTATGTTTCCTCTGAGTTTCTTGCTTCGGTAAGTGATTATGATCTTATGGGAAGCCTTATTGGTGATAAAGCTGAATCAGTAATTTTTGATAACTCAAAGCTTAAGAGAATTGTTCCTGATTTCCGGACGGATGTTCGTATGGAACAGGGAATCAGAGCAACAGTGGAATATGTTCTTTCACACGAGGAATGTCAGCAGGATGATCCGGATTTCGATGCATGGTGTGATCGTGTGATAGATGCTCTTGAAGCTGCAAAGAAGATGATATAAAATTAAAATCCCCGAAATAGTTTTTTCGGGGATTTTGTCTTCTCATCATTTTTCAGCAAATACTGTATCTTCGATGATATCAATATTTGCATCATAGTCCATTGAAAGAACTGCTCCGGCATATACATTTTCGCCCCAATAGGTTCCTTCAGCTGGAATCTGCAGCTGTTTTGTCTTATAAGTAAGAACAAAAGGCAGTCTCAGCGACAATTGGTAAAGCTTTGCTCTTGTCATGTTGGTTGTAATATTCGGCAATGCTTCATCTGCTGCTTTATTTATAAATGAAAGTCCTGATGAAGCAGCTTTTTTTATAAGCTTTGTCATAAGAGTTCTTTGTCGCTCAGTACGTTCAAAGTCGTTGTTTCCGACATTTCTGATTCGTGAGTAGCATAATGCCTGCTTACCGTTGAGATGAACATTTCCACCGCCAGCAAGGAAATCAGCCGTTGGTTCATCACCCATAAGACCATTTACCTCACTGACAAGTATGACATTGACAGCTTCTGCTTCTTCGTCAGAAAGAGTTATATCAACTCCTCCGGCGGCGTCGATAATTGATGCAAATGAAGTAAAATTAATCAAAATATAATTATCAATTTTTACGTTGAAATTATTTTCGATCGTATCCATAAGGAGTTCAGCTCCGCCGTATGAGTATGCTGCATTGAGCTTGTCCATGCCTCTGCCGGAAATATTTACATAGCTGTCACGGAGGAAGGATGTCATTATAATTTCATTTGTTTTTTTATTCAGTGAAACGAGTATCATCGAGTCTGAGCGTCCGCGGTCATCGACAGTCCGTCCGTCCGTTCCGATAACAAGTATGCTTTCAACATGATCTTCACTCATAGCGTCGGGGTTTCTTGATCTTACGCCTGTTTCTGTATAGTTGAACTTAGTGATAAGTGAGAGTGACACACAGGAGTAAATACCAAAAATGAAAATAAAGAGTATCAGAAGAATCAGAATTAGTCTT
>JAFTYF010000051.1 GCA_017461395.1 Ruminococcus sp. | reverse complement strand
TCAACGGTTTTTGAAAGGATATGTCTCAGTCCAGTCTGCCTGAAATCCTCGTCATAAATATACAATGATCCCTCATTCCAGAAATTCCCGTTCCATTTTCCGCTGAAGAATTCATGGCAGTCTGTACCGCAAAGTTCATCCTTACGGTAAAAGTATCTCATTTTACTCCACCTCTTTTTTATCAGAATATTAAGCAATACTGCACTATATTTCCTCAGACCATTTTTTCAGTCTTTCAATAAATTTTATACAGTTTTCACCCTGATCAGGAAGACTGTTTCCAGCCTCTGAGCCTGTAACGGAAATATTGATTTTATATTTCTTTCCGGAAGTCGTAACTCCCTTAACAGAAATAGTATGCATATTTATCTTATCAGCCTTTCCCACCTTGAGGGCACTCATTCCTGTGACTGGAAGCTTATGATACATCACTTCCTCCGAATCAGCAGAAGCATAATCTGCAATAAGCAGGAAAAAATCGTCAGATATTGCTGCATATCCATGTCGGCGTACTTCCTCCCTGCCGAATACACCGTTCAGGACTGATACGGTAACATATACGGGATATCTGTATTTCTTTTCAAAGCGGTCAAGCTCGGAATACATATTTTCTGCATTAAATCTTATCATATCAATTCTCCTTGTCCTATTGTTGCGATGTTTTAAGTGAATCGGTATCAGATCTTATTTATACTGCTGAGCATATCCCTGAGAAGCTCTCGGCATTCACTGTCGGTCAGCTCGTCTATATTTGTTCTTTCAAGCATTTCAAGAGCCTGCTCCCTCTGAAAACTTCCGAAGCTTATCTGTTCCGGCTCGGAAACTGAAACTGCATTGTTCTCTGAACTGCGGTTTCTTTCCATTTCCTCCAGAAGCTCCCTTGCACGGCTTACCACCTTAGAAGGCAGTCCGGCAAGCTTTGCAACGTCGATACCATAGCTCTCGTCTACTCCGCCTCTTACTATTTTTCTGAGAAAACGTATTGTACTGCCATGCTTGTTTACAGCAATACTGTAATTGCGTACTCCTTCAAGCTCCTGTTCAAGACCTATGAGTTCATGGTAATGTGTAGCAAAAAGTGTCTTGCAGCCGAGTTTTTTCGAGGAGCATATATGTTCCGCAACGGCTCTTGCAATGCTTACACCGTCAAATGTGGATGTTCCTCTGCCAACCTCGTCAAGAATCACAAGACTGTCCGGTGTGGCATTTTTTAATATATCCGAAACCTCACTCATTTCCACCATGAACGTACTCTGTCCGGCTGTAAGGTCATCTGACGCTCCAACACGGGTAAAAATCTTGTCCACAATGGATATTCTTGCAGAATCCGCCGGAACAAAGCTTCCCATCTGCGCCATAAGCACGATAAGAGCCGTCTGACGCATATATGTAGATTTACCAGACATATTGGGACCGGTGATTATCGACATTCTGTTTGCTTTTTTGTCAATGTATATATCGTTCGGAACGAACATCTCATCCTGACACATAAGCTCAACAACAGGATGACGTCCGGCTTTTATGTCGATTGCTCCGTCAATGGTGATATCCGGCTTTACATAGAGATTTTTCAGTGCAACATCAGCAAAGGAGCAGAGTACATCAACTGCCGCAACTGATGAAGCCGTCTGCTGGACTGCTTCAAGCTTTGTCGCAAGGAAATCACGCACTTCACTGAAAATCTCAGCCTCCAGTATCAGAGCCTTATCCTTTGCGCCAAGAATCGTATTTTCTGCATTTTTCAGTTCCTCTGTGATGAAACGCTCTGCATTGGCAAGCGTCTGTTTTCTTATGTAATTCTCCGGAATAAGCTCATAATATGAACGTGTGACCTCCAGATAGTAGCCGAATACACGGTTATATCCTATCTTCAGATTTTTTATGCCTGTAGCTTCACGCTCACGCTGTTCAATTTCTGCAATGATATCACGTCCGTGATTCATAATATGGCGCAGCTCATCAAGCTTTTCGTTGAAGCCCTCCTTTATCACTCCGCCGTCCTTGACGGAAACAGGAGGTTCCTCAATAATGGCGTTCTCCACAAGTCCCGCTATCTCGTCAAGATTATCTATCATGCTGTTGTACTTCGCAAGAAGCTTTGAGCCGGAAAGCTTTTCAAGTTCCCTTTTCAGCACGGGAAGCTGTATCGAAGTAGCTGACAGTGATTTCAGATCACGAGGATTTGCCGTCTTATACATAACCTTTGTCATAAGACGCTCCAGATCGTAAACACGTTCAAGAATGTCCTGTATATCAGCAAGTGTAACACTGTTTCTTGTCAGAGCTTCAACAGCGTCAAGTCTTTCGATGATCCTTGCCGGACTTTTCAAAGGCTGCTCTATCCAGTTTTTCAGCAGACGTCTGCCCATAGATGTCTTTGTTGAATCAAGCACCCACAGCAGAGAACCTCTTTTTTCTTTGTTCCTGAGAGTTTCAGTAAGTTCAAGATTGCGTCTTGCGTTCAAGTCAAGTCCTATATATGCATCGCCGCTGAGTATCTCAATTGCTGTAAAACGTGATACCGATGTTTTCTGAGTATCACGGATATAGTCAAAAAGTCCGCACACAGCAGCACAGTCGGCGCCGTCCTCGCTGATTCCAAGCTCCGCCATGGATTTTGCTCCGAAAACAGCCGCAGTATCAGCTCTCCTCAGGTCAGGCTCAAAGCATATCCTGTCCCGCAGAGTTACAGCACAGTTAAGACGAAGCTTTATGAAATCAGCCGTATTTTTCAGCGATAAAAAGCTGTCTGTGAATATCACCTCTGCCGGCTGACAGCGTGAAAGCTCATTTATAAGCTCGGCTTCCATATCCTTTCCCTCAAAGCATGAAAGAAATGCCTTTCCGGTGGAAATATCCGCAGAAGCAATACCGCATGATTTTTCTGTTTCATCGTAGTAAATACTACATATATAGTTATTTTTGCCGTCGTCGAGCATACTGCTCTCAGTAAGCGTTCCGGGAGTTACGACCTTTATAACGTCACGGACAACTATTCCCTTTGATTCAGAAGGATCAGTCAGCTGCTCGCATACCGCCACCTTGAATCCGAGATCAATGAGCTTTTTAGTATACAGATCTGCGGCATGGTGAGGAACTCCAGCCATAGGAGCACGTTCTTCAAGACCGCACTCCTTGCCTGTGAGCGTCAGTTCAAGAGCCTTTGATACTGTCAGTGCGTCGTCAAAAAACATTTCATAAAAATCCCCGACACGGAAAAATAATATGCAGTCGGGATATTTATCCTTTACCTCGAAATACTGCTGCATCATCGGGGAAATTTTACTTCTGTCAATATTCATGTAACCTGCTCCTTTATTTTGTCTGTATCCTGTCGTTATCAGCCGCAGCCGCCGCAGGTTGAACAGCTTCCTGTGCAGTTGGACTCAGCCGGCTGACAGGTTTCGGGATTCTCTCCGTTTGCACAGAGAGAAATTATCTGATTGATGTTTGTTACAAGGCTTTCCAGATTCTTCTGGGCTGCTGTAAATACTATCATATTCTTGTTATTCATTATCTTCTGATATAATGTTTTGATATCCGTATCAAGCTGCTTGAGCTTATCTGTATCGGGATTCTTTGTGCTCATGACTGTATTGAGTTCATTGCGAAGATTTGTAAAGTTCTCGATGTCTGCCTGAAGCTCTGCGTCGTTGTCATTTACCTGCTTTGCAAGATTGTATGCGATATAGCGGTCATCCTGCTGAAGTGCCTTTCCAAGCTCTCTTGTCATTTCAATTACGTCCATAATAATAATTCTCCTTTTTATTGATTTACTTTTTTAATGTTTTCTTCTGTAAGATTCATAAACGGTACATCAACAAGCTCTGCACCGCCGATATACTGATTATGCCATGCTTCGTATTCAGTCAGATCGACCGGAGGTATATCCGAACTGCCGTCAACCGGACATATATAATATACGAGTCCCCAGCCGCTTGTATCTATCTCCGACGGATATTCATAAGGCGGATCTATGCCATAATCTGCGGCATTTTTGTTTATTTCATTTACAACGCCTTTTTCCATAGCTTCAACATGAGCTATTCTGTCGTATTTGTCCGATGCGGCATCGTACTGATACAGCGCATACGGCCAGAACGAAACAGAAGGTCCCTGATTATGAGAGGCGTCTGATTCTATAACGCCGTTGCTGTAAAAACGCATTGCCGGAAATCCCTGAAACTGATTTATTATATTTCCGTCTGCGTCGTGATCGTATATTGCAGAAAACATTCCTGCCATATATGTGCTTTTGAACATGAAAATAAGTTCATCTCTGCCGTCCTTGTCGGCATCATAAACAGCGAACTGATTTTCAGAAATATCCTCCCCGATAGTATCGGGAAGCGCTTCTCCGTCCGGAAGAACTCTGTCATAGTAGATTCCCTCCAGAACTGAACGATATGTCACTGCATTGACATTCTCAGTGATTTTCTCTGCCTCTGCTGTAGTGATTTCAGCAGTTGTTTCCTCCTCAGCAGCTTCTGTTGTGGTGATTTCCGCAGTAGTTTCAGCTTCGGTACTGTTTTCAGTACTCGTCTCAGCTTCAGATGTATCTGCGGAAGTTGTTTCTTCTTTTTCGCTGACAGTACTTTCTCCGGAATCCGCTTCGCTTGATTTTCCCTCAACTCCGCATCCCGTAAGCATTGCCGTCATACATAAAAGCAACATCAGTTTCTTCATATTTTTTCTCCTGTCACAATTACACTGATCAGTACGCCGGTGGGGCGCTCCATTCACCGTATTCATGATATTTTTTTATATTTCCATGCGCATCAATTCCTATAAGCTGAACATTATACGCATCAGTTTCTACTTTCAGAATTATTTCATCCTCTGTACACTGAATTTCATATATAAAGCATTCCTCGCCCAGAGTATCACCTGAAAATACGACCTTGCTTTCACCGTTTTCAAGTCGGTAAATATTGCTCCTTCCTAAAGATTCATTGCGGTAATACAAAATGGAATTCCCCTGGAAATCATAGCCCAATACATTCTCGCATACACACTCAATGGTGTAATCCTCAAGGTTCATTCTCATGAGATTATAGATAACTCCTGAATTATCCTCATAATGGTCATAAATCTTGTAATACATATAGCCGCCGTTTATTCTGCCTAATCCCCCGTCATTGAGCCTTTTATGCTCTTTTGTTTCCATATCGTAGATTCCAAGCCAATAGAGCTGCATATCCGTATCTGATTCATACCAGCTATAATAAATTTTACTGCCGTTTACGATAAAATAAACATTGGACAACGAATCCTCAAAAGCAAGAACACGCTTATGATTTTTTCCGTCATAATCCATTCTGTAAATTCCCTTTGATTCACCACACTCCAGCACATAGTAGATATAGTCTGGGGTATACACACAGGCACTTCCTTCGTCCGAAGCTTCGCTGATTATGCTTATCTCATTATTTTCATACTTGCAGGCATAGGCGACAACATCAATTGCTGAGCCGTTATATTGATAAGTCGTCCCATAAAGCACGCCGTCTCTGACAAAACTCCATGAACAAACTGAACCCGCACTGAATGCAACAAGATTACCGTCACCGCTGTCATAATAATAATTATAGTAGTAATTTCCCTCATCACCGAATATTATCAACGGACTTGGTCTGTTCATCAGATCAGTTTCTTCCGGCTCAGCGATAACAACATTCTCTGCAGCGGGATATTCCTTCTTCTTGTTCTGAACATATTCAATGCCGTCGCCGTACCACAAATCAATGATGTAAAGATCACTCCAGCCTGTTACATCGTCGCCGGCAGCATATACATAAATTATGTTATTGTCCTTAAATTCAAGGCTGAATTCCGGATGCTTCGTCTCGGCTCCGATAACGAATTCACTGAGCTTTTCGCCGTTTTTCTGAGAATACAGCGTAACAGTATACTCATAAAGTCCATTGCTTTCATCTCCGCCGGAGATTACAGCCACATCCTTTCCGTCGGGAGAAAAAGCTGCCCACGAATAATCCGATTCAAGGTTGATATCTCCATACTCTGCCTTGCTGATTTTATAAGTATCAAGATCAACGAGCAGATAGCTGAAATTCCCATCAGAATCAGCTTCTTTCATACGCATGATAAGGTTATTTCCTGAAACATACGGACGATGATAGGGATACGAAAGAAAATCATATTCTGCTGAAATATCTGTATACGATTCCGTTTCAAGATCGTAAATCATGCATTTCACCGCAGGATCTCCGTCATAAACGGTAAATACAAACCGGCTTTCGTCTATCTTGCAGTCAATTTCTGCCCTTCCGCCGATTTTATCAGAAGATAAAAGAATTTTTTCTTTGCCTTCAGAATCACTGAGCCGGATATTTCCGTTGCCCTCAGCAACCATTCCGTGCCCTCTCATTCTGTATATTGATTCATGTAAGTCCTTTTTCCAGTATTTTCTATTTCTCTGCCTTGTAAGGTCTATATATCGTGTATGCCTGTCCACAACCGGACTTGCATTTCTTCCGCCTGACTGAAGTGCTGCCTCCGATAATATCTCTGTCGGAGGTTCAGTTGTGATTTCTTCAACCGGTTCTGAATTTTTCACTTCTTCTCTGGAGACTGTCCAGAAATCTTTCCATGAGCATCCGGTGAGTAAAATAGTTGCCGCCAGAGCAGCGGATATCCTCTTTTTCATACCAGTTTTCCTCTTACTGCCCAGTTCATGGCTTCGGTGATTTCCACCTCCACGAACTTTCCGATAAGAGAAGTATCTCCCTCAAACTCAACAATTATAAATTCATTGCTTTTTCCTGTCAGAAAGCCAGTATGCTTCTTTGAAGCGTCATCAACAAGAACCCGCAGTTTTCTGCCGATAAACCTCTTATAATGCTCTGCGGAAATCTCACGCTGAGCTTCTAAAAGCTCTCTCATGCGGCGTCCCTTTACATCCTCCGGAGTAGCGTCGGCCATAGCGGCGGCTTTTGTTCCGGAACGCTTTGAGTAAATAAAAGAATATATATTATCATATCTTACTCTGCGGATAATATCCAGCGTGTCCTTGAATTCCTCGTCAGTTTCATTCGGAAATCCCACAATAATATCAGTGGTAAGCGAGTAATCCGGATCTTTGCTGCGGATGTAATCAACAGTTTCGAGGTATTTTTCCGCTGTATATCTGCGGTTCATCCTGTCAAGTACACTGCTGCTTCCGCTCTGAAGCGGCAGATGAAGATGCTTTGCAACCTTGTCACATTCAAGGATCGCATCTATAAGCTCCCGTGAAGCGTCCTTCGGGTGAGAGGACATGAATCTTATAACAAAATCGCCCTCAATTCCGTTGAGCTTTCTGAGAAGCTGCGGAAAGCTTATCTCTCCGTCTGAATCATTTCCGTAGGAGTTGACGTTCTGTCCGAGAAGCATTATTTCCTTGTAGCCGTCGTGTACAAGTCCGCACACCTCTCGGATGATATCATCAGACCTGCGGCTGCGTTCACGTCCACGGACATAGGGAACTATACAATAAGTGCAGAAGTTATTGCACCCGAACATTATCGGAACGCTTGCCTTGAAGCTGCTGTCACGCACCTGCGGCACAGACTGCGAAAAATCATCGTATTCTGATGTATCAGCGGAAAATTTCACTCCTCTGAGGCTGTCCAGCAGAAGTGCCGGAAGCGAGCTTATCGCTGAAGTTCCCATAACAAAGCTTACCTGTGGATATGATTTCTTTATCTTTTCGGCATTATGAGCCTGAGCAGTCATACAGCCGGAAATTCCGATTATAAGAGAAGGTTTAAGCTCCTTGAGCTTTTTCATGCTGCCTATTATGCCGAAAACCCTGTCCTCTGCCGATTCACGGACAGCACAGGTATTAAGGATGATAAGGTCAGCTTCGTCCTCATTTTCAGTAAATGTATAGCCGATTTTCTCCAGCAGACCTTTTATTTTCTCGCCGTCCGAGACATTAAGCTGACATCCGAAGCTTCTTACAAGAGCCTTCGGAGGACTTCCGCCCAGAAGCGTTCTTATTTCACAAATTAAAGCTGAATTATCATTCAAAATTCCTGCCTCCTGTCCTGAAATTCCGTATTAAATCATTATAACATATATACGAAAAATTTTCAAGAGGTGCGATAATCATTTTTACACAAAAATGCCGGAAGAAAGCTTAAAACACTTTCTTCCGGCATATATCACATCATTAATCTATAGCCTCAGACCAGTAGGACTGATTATAGATATCTGTAAAGCAGTAAAGTATCTTTACATCACTGCTCAGTGTAACGTTGCTTACCTTCATATCAGAGCTTACCGTCATAGGATCACCGATAAGGTAGGAATCCTGATATTCAAGGTCAGAATTGTAGTAATCACCAATAAATTCAAGAACATCGCCTGTTTCAAGCTCTGTCATGCTCTTTGCAACTGTTTCTGTCTCGCCGTTTTTGTAATCGTCTGTAGCTCCGGCAATATATCCTTCGTCTCCTTCAAATACGATTATCAGCTTGACTCTCTCTCCGTTAAGATATGCCGGAACGTAACCCATGTGAGTAGTAGTTCCGTCAGAATTCTCAATGGTATCTGTGTGATAATAAGCAACCGGCTGGCTGTTGATAGCTACCCAGTCCTTTTCAGCGTCGGCAATAAGATCACCATTATCGTCATAGCTGAACACATTGTCAAGTCCCATGTCGATATATCCGCCGCCATCGTAGATAAAGAGATTCTTGTCAACCGCATGAACAAGATCCCACTGATCTTCTGTAAGCGAGATCTTATAATCGCCGCTGCTTGTATCCCACACAAGCTTTGACGGATCAAAAGCATTTTTCGCAAGATACTCAGCTGTTACTTCTGTATTCTGATCGTTCATGAAGTCGGTATTGGAACCGTCAAGACCGTCTATGCTCTTTTTTGAACCTAAGAACGAACCGAGAAGCTGTCCGATGATATCAGTGCTGCCGGATGAACCGGATGAACTTCCGGAGCCAAATATCGACGCTGCCGGTGAGGATGAACCTCCAGCTGCAACCTGTCCGCTTGTTTCTGTAGCGGCAAACTGACGTATACACTTGGAATAATCAGAATCCATACCGATGCTTGCGTATGTATTGCACGCTTTATCAACGTTTGATGTACGCTTATACGGGAAATAAATCGACACTCCGTAAGCATTGGTCATGTTAGTGGATGTTCTGTTGTACTTTACTGCACTTCTGATTGATTCAGCAAGAGCCTTTCCTTCAGCTGTATCCATATTGTACGCAAGACTTGCAAGATCTACCTGATCTATCTTGGAATCAACTGCAAATTCTCTCGTATTATAACGTGCATCAGAAACTTCCTTGAATTCGTCGTTTGTGATCTTAGTGCTCACAGATTTCGAGAATTCTGAAAGATCCTCCGGAACAGTGTTGGAAAATTCTGCAAGGTCAATGATTGAAAGTGTGGTTTTCTGTCCTCTGCATTTTTTTGCACATTCCTCAACGAAATCGTCAATAATATTTTTTCCGATTTCAACTGTCGGCATTGACTTGTTCTTTGCAAAAGCAGTCAGCCAGTCAGTGTAATACCAGCCGATTCCGGGCTCAGTTTCCTCAGAAGCTATGAGATAATCAGCGTATTCATCAAGAAGGAGAGCTGTTTCAGCTGTTGCCATGAGACAAGCGTCAAATCCGATGAAGTCAAAAGTCATTCCGCCCTTATCAAGAGCCTGTTTCAGCTTTGCAAGATCCATAGAACCTTTTCCGGCATTCTTTTCATCGTAGCCATAGCCGCTTACAGAACCGCCGCCGTGATCCCAGAGAATGAGTTCATTACGGTTTGCAGGGAAATTTTTCTTGCAGTATTTAATGAACGAACCAAGATTATCAGGATCTGTCATTGCCTTTTTACCGTCATCATCAACAAGCTCTTTCAGCTTTCCGTCCTTAATCTGATAGATTTGATTTACTCTGCTGCTTATTGCGCTTGTTTTCCATTTATTACAGCCGCCAGTGTATACAATGATATTAAAATCATCACCGAATTTCTTGCTGGCAGCCTTCATTTCCTCGATATCGGATGTTGCCATGCCGTATTTTGATTCAAGGTCAGTTCCGCAGAGGTATACCATAATTGTTACGGAATCCTTATTATTCCCCTTGATAACGGTTCTTTTTTCACGGGAACCCTTCGCAACAGATGTATTTACAGTTCCTTCGCTGCTTGCAGAGTAGTTTCCGACACCTGTTCCGCCGCCGCTTGAACCTGAATCCTTCATGCTGTCAAGAAGTCCGCCGAGGCCTCCGCCTTTAATAAGAGAAAAGATGAGTAATCCAATGGCGAGAATTCCTCCGCCGCCCGCAGCTGCACGCTTAGGAACACTTCCGCCTCCGCCGCTGCTTCCACCGGCACTTTTACCGGATGAATGATCCTTTGAGCCGACTCTGCCTGTGCCGAGTCCCTCTCCTCTTTTGTATACGTCCTTGCCTGCGCCTGTAACGTTTTTCTTTCTGCCCTGTGGTCTGTTTTTCTGATCCATAGCGACCTCCTATAAGCTTTTTTATAATTATACCTGTATTTCGGAAAATTGTCAATAAGACCTCTTTATTTTCCCTCAAGCTCTCTGATTTTATCTCTGAGATAAGCTGCGTGTTCAAACTCAAGAAGCTTTGCGGCGTTCTTCATTTCCTGAGTGAGCTTTTCTATGAGTTCCTTCTTTTCAGCCGCACTAAGTTTTTTCTTCTTTGTCTTTTCATCAACTGACTTCTTTGACGTAATTTCAAGAACATCTCTTATACCCTTTATAATAGTTTTCGGAACAATTCCGTGTTCCTCGTTGTATGCAGTCTGAATTGCACGACGGCGCTCTGTTTCAGTTATAGCCCTCTCCATTGAACCCGTTACCGTATCTGCATACATTATAACCTGTCCGCCGGCATTACGGGCAGCACGTCCTATCGTCTGTATAAGCGAAGTCTCACTTCTGAGGAATCCCTCCTTATCAGCGTCAAGTATAGCGATAAGGCTTACCTCCGGAATGTCAAGTCCCTCACGAAGAAGATTAATTCCCACAAGAACATCAAATTCGCCGTTTCGCAGATCTTTGATTATCTCCATACGCTCGATCGTATCAATATCATGGTGAAGATAACGCACTTTGACGCCCAGTCTTTCATAATAATCTGTAAGATCCTCAGCCATTTTTTTAGTCAGCGTTGTAACAAGAACTCTTTCATTCCGTTCAATGCGTGTATTTATCTCGGAAAGCAGATCGTCAATCTGTCCCTGTGTCGGCTTAACGATTATTTCAGGATCAACAAGTCCTGTAGGACGTATAACCTGTTCTACGATTGTGTCTGTTTTTTCACGCTCTATCTGTCCGGGAGTTGCACTAACATAAATCGCCTGATCAATGTGAGCATTGAACTCGTCAAAATTAAGCGGTCTGTTATCAAGTGCGCTCGGAAGGCGAAAGCCATAGTCAATAAGCGTAGTTTTTCTCGCGCGGTCTCCAGCATACATTGCCCTTACCTGCGGAAGCGTAACGTGACTTTCATCGACAATCAGCAGAAAATCCTCGGGAAAATGATCGAGAAGCGTCTGAGGAGAGCTTCCCGGCGGACGTCCGGCAAGCACACGGGAATAATTCTCAACTCCGCTGCAAAATCCGACTTCTCTGAGCATTTCCATATCGTAATGTGTGCGCTGTTCGATTCTCTGTGCCTCAATAAGCTTATTATTTTCAGTAAACCACTGAATACGCTCGGCAAGCTCTCTGTCAAGCTCCTGAAGCGCTGATTCAAGCTTGTCATCACTGACAACATAGTGCGAAGCCGGAAAAATTGCAGCGTGTGAAACTACAGCCTTCACTTCTCCGGTCACAACGTTTATCTCGGAAATTCTGTCGATCTCATCACCGAAATATTCTACTCGAATGGCAGTATCCGAGGACATTGCCGGAAAAATCTCAACAACATCTCCACGCACGCGGAATTTATTTCGTTCAAAAGCAATATCATTGCGTTCATATCTGATTTTTACAAGCTCGTCAATAAGCTGGTCACGCGGCTTTTCGGTTCCCTGCCTTATAGAAACAACCATTGAACGGTATTCATCCGGACTTCCCAGTGAATAAATGCACGAAACACTCGCAACAATTATAACATCACGGCGCTCTGCAAGAGCAGTTGTAGCCGAATGACGAAGCTTATCAATCTCATCATTGACAGAGGAATCCTTTTCAATATAGCTGTCCGTACTCGGAACATACGCCTCTGGCTGATAGTAGTCATAGTAGGAAACAAAATATTCTACGGCATTTTCAGGGAAGAATTCCTTGAATTCCGAGCAAAGCTGCGCCGCAAGTATCTTATTATGTGCAAGAACAAGTGTCGGTTTGTTTACTCTTGCAATTACATTAGCCATAGTAAAAGTCTTTCCAGAACCAGTTACTCCAAGCAGAATCTGTTCTTTTTTTCCCGATTCTATGCCTGACACGAGTTCCTCAATTGCTTTCGGCTGATCTCCAGCCGGATTGTAATCAGAAAACAGCTTGAATTTATCCATAAAATCCCCCTTCGTACGATTTACATTTATTATACCATAAAACACATAGGAATGCAATTTTTATAAAAAAATTCCGCTGAAATTAAATTCAGCGGATAAATTAATCATATGTATAAGTACAAAAAAAGAAATCCCCATTGCTGGAGATTTCTTAATTGGTGGACAAACCGTTTCCAAAAACAAACCCTCCTCCGTCTGCTGAAAATGCTCCTCAATTTCAGACAAAAGAAGGTCGTCAATGGTAACAGGCTCACCGCCCGAATTAAAAACAATCGTCATTTTATCATCGTACAGATATATAGCATTTACAAATAGAGTAATTAATGCTTTTCGATATTTTATATCACTTGTATCGCCTTTTTTGAGCGAGTTCAAGAAAAAACGAATCTGTGGTTCTGAAATTACAGATTGATTCTTCATCTCATTTGTCAAGCTTTCTTCAAGTCTCTTTAGAATATTCTCGACTTCTTCGATTTTTACAAAGATAGATTTACAGACACTCGGAATATCACATTCCGCTACATTGTTCAACAGATTATTGTGTTTACGCTCATACTCTTTTATCTGTTTTTTCAGTGCGGAAATTCTGTGAGATTCGGCAGAGGTGTTTGCAATTGCCATAAGCTCCTTTGCAATCTTTCTGATGTTCTTATCAGTCAATTGCTGTCGGCAGACCTCTACAACCAAATCTTCTATATATTCTTTGCGTACTCTCTTTTTATCACAGGTTTTATCTCTGCGACCCTTACATTCGTAGTAACGATAGGTTTTACCAAGTTTGCCAGTTCCCGAAAGTCCTGTCATCATCTTTTTACAATGACCGCAAAACAGCTTCAATGTAAGCAGATATTCCACATCAGCTTTTGCTCTGGCAGGGGCTTTTCTGTTCTTTTCCAAAATCTCAGCGACTTTATAAAACAGCTCATCGGAAATAATACGGGGCATCCCATTGGGGATTTCTGTTCCTTTGTATGTGTATATTCCGAGATATCGTTTGTTTTGCAGTAATGTACGCAAGGAATTTTTGTTGAATTTTGCACCAGTGGAAGTTCTACAGCCTTGTTCATTGAGATAGTCCGTTATTTCTTTAATCGTCATACCATTGGCATAGCTTTCAAAAATGTATCGTACAATGAGTGCTTCTTCTTCATCAATATAGAATCTTTTATCTTCGCCAACTCTGAAACCCAATGCTATATTACCACCAGTGGACAAGCACTTCTCGGCATTCAAGTCCATACCACGAGTAACTTTTTCTGAAAGTTCTTCAATATAATACTGTGCAAATGATTTCAGTATATTACGCTGTAAATGCCCTGCAGCATTCTCTTCAAATCTTTCAGTTGCAGATAATAGTTTTACTCCGTTTTTCTCTAACCTATATTCGTTCATTACGGATTGCATAAGATTTCGTCCAAAGCGGTCAAGGGCATATACTAAAACCGCTTGAAATCGTTTTTTAGAACTGTCTGCCAACATCTTCTGCAAAGCTGGACGAGAGTCTGTCTTTCCACTGATTGCTCTGTCACAATATGTATCAATTACTGTAAAGTCGCATTCATCGGCATATTGCTGACAAACTTTTATTTGTCCTTCAATAGATTGCTCGGTTTGGTTATGGCTTGAGAACCGAGCGTATATTACAACATTCATAACACTAACTCTCCACAATACTCAAATACTTATAAATCGTCGGATAGGACAAATCACAGAGCCTTGAAAACTCTTTTTTATTTATCTCACCCTTTTTATATTTCGGATAATGCTTATAAAAGATACTTGGAATATCCTCAGCTGTTGTAGGCGGTCTGCCGATGGTCTTGCCTTTGACTTTGGCATTCTCCATACCGCTTTTCACTCTCTGGCTGATGATATTTCGTTCCAGTTCGCTGAATACACCCATCATTTTGAGCATACCCTCGGTCATTGGGTCAAGCTCCTTACTGCAATCGACAACGAAATTACCAAGCACTAATTTTATATGCTTGTCTTTGGCAAGTTCAATAATATCACAAAGCTGTTTTGTGCTTCGGGTTATTCTGCTGACCTCTGTTGCAATAATGGTATCACCCGACTGGACAATATCGAGCAGTTTATTTAGTTCTGCTCTGTCGGCTTTCATACCGCTCTCGTATTCGAGATAAATTGTAGTATCGGTTGCCCCTTGCTGTTTCAGCTCTCGTACTTGTCTGTTAATGTCCTGCATTTTCTCATTTGTGGAACATCTCGCATAGCCGTAAATCATCGTAAACACCTCACAAAATATGATGTTGTATATATTATAAGATATAAACGAAAAGAAGTCAACTGTTTCTTTTATAAAAACAGCCGTAATTTTTTATGATTACGGCTGTTTTGACTGTATGAAATTTTATAAGCGGAATGAGATGTTTTCTTTTATGTGATTTTTGAGTTATGGCAACCAAGTGTATTCGCAGTATGGACAACTAAAAATATCTGTATTTTCATCATTAGTATACAATCCATAATCACAGTTTGGACACCTAACATCTGGAATTTCTTCATTGTTAAAATGTGAATCATTAATCATAGTAGCATCATACAGATTTATCCAACCTACACCTGATTTTAATTTTCCCCATGTTTCATATTGTTCAGTATATTCTTCAACGATAGTATATTTTGATTTATCTGTAATCACTCCGACAATATTTGCATAATAGCTTGGAGAATCATAAATAAGCAATTTAGGGTTGGTTACATCAATAATATATGGTTCAAAAGAGGATACATTTTCAAAATACTTCATTCCATTTCCATATTGTACTGATTCATCTATACGCATACTATAAACTTCTTCATATTGCGACGGAATACCAGAAATATTTGACATTGTAACGTACAGTCTGATAGAATCATCATCAAAAGTCAGAATGCCCTCTATATTATCATCATAAAAGTAAGCGGAATTTTGTTCTACTATTGCTGTCAAATTTTCAATCGACCATAACCTGTAATACCATAATGAGAAAGTAACTGTTGATGAATCAATGGAATGTATTGTCAGTTCACTTTCAGCACAGTTTTCCATATGCCAAAAGCCTATATAATCATTTTCGTTCAAAAGAGTGGCAGTAGTAGTTGTAATAGTTGTTGTTGTGCTTTCTGTGGTAGATGTAGTTGTCTGTGTTGTAGTTGTTTCTGTCGCGGTAGTTGTTGCTTCTGTGGTAGTAGTACTAATATCAGTTGTCGATGTTTCAGTAACAACAGCAGAAACATTATCAGAAACAGAATCATTATCCCCTTGTGGTTTATCCTTAGTGAAATATAAAACTGCAAACACACCCAAAGCAATAACAGCAACTACTAACAGTATGACTAAAATAATAACTGCCGCATTTGATTTCTTCGGTGTTAGTTCTTTTTCGCTTTCTTCATCTACCGAAACTGCTTTTAGCGTTTGTTTGGAAATAGAAACATTTTCTGAAGCTTCTGTTTCAGCTATAACTTGTTCTGTTTTTTCTTCATTAGAAATACTGATTGTCTGCTCAGAGATTTCAGCTTTGGGAGCTTCTTGAATTATCTCTTTTGGCTTGATAGGATTCTCTATTTTTTCATTATCATTTGAAGCTGAGATATACTGACTTTCTTGCTTAGGCTGTTCTTTTTTCTGATTTCCCCAATCGGGCTTCGCAGAAGAATTTCTGTTTCCCCATCCAGGCGGAAGATTTTTATTTGCCATTTTAATCTTCCTCCGGTACTATTAAAGCGATAATAAAATAAATCAACAACGGTACAATCAGAATAATTGTAAGCAAACGAACAAGCCATAACGGACAGCCTGTGT
>JAFTYF010000050.1 GCA_017461395.1 Ruminococcus sp. | reverse complement strand
CGCCGCTGATAGTTCCGAAATAGCAGTCAAAGATATTTTCAAGCGGTTTACTGAGCATTTTAAAAGCGTTAAGTCTGCCTTTGCCTATATCTGCTCCGGAATGACCGCCAAGCAGTCCAGTAACAGAAATCTCGTATTCATCAGATCTGAGAGGATTTATCATCAGGATAATATTTTTTTACTTCCAGCAATCCACATCATGCGGTAAATTAATATCCTTTGCATGGAAAACAGGTTCAATTCCTTTTTTACGCTGTACTTCGTAATCCTTCAGTGTAAGGATAGCAAACTTACTCAGATAAAAAATTACCGGCATATTAATCAATGTCATGCATCCCATAAGAATATCAGCTATATTCCAGAGAAGATCAGCGCTGAGTCCGGCACCTATCAGTACTACCAGTGAAGCAATTATATGATATATGAAATTGAATGTTTTTCCCGGTTCACGTCCAAGAATATGTGCAAGACATTTATCTACATAATAAAGATTTCCAATAAGCGTTGTAAATGCAAATAAGATCATTGCTACAGTAATGAAAGCCGGTCCGAATTCACCTAAGTTTTCACGCAGCGCAGCCTGAATATATGGTGCTCCGGATAATTCTTCTGACGGCTCTACTCCCGAGCACATACACATAAACGCTGAAGCGCTGCATACAAGTATAGTATCAATAAAAACAGAAAGTACCTGTACAAGTCCCTGTTTTGCAGGATGACTTACTTCAGCAGAAGCAGAAGCGTTAGGAGCTGAACCGACACCGGCTTCGTTACTAAACAAACCACGCTTTATTCCGTACATTACACATGAACCGCCAAATCCACCAAAAATTGCCTTTATGTCAAATGCCTGAGAAAAAATCGCCTTAAAGACTGACGGCAAACCAATAATATTTATACAGATTATGACAACAGCAATAAGTATATATGCAACTCCCATGACAGGTACAAGAATGGAAGTTGTCTTGATAACACGGCCTCCACCGCCCATCAAACAGTAGAAGACAACAACAGCAATAATCAGTCCGATAATCCATGGTGTGATATCACTATTATAAAAATCATAGGAAGAAAAAGTAGACTGCAGATTGTATGATGCAAGCATATTGAATCCGAATCCATAAGTTAAAATTAATAAAACAGAAAAAAGAACGGCAAGAGGACGGCATTTCAGAGCTGCTTCAATGTAATATGCAGGACCGCCATAATACCCTTCTTTCCCCTTCTTCTTGTAAATCTGAGCCAGCGTACTTTCTATAAAAGCCGATGCACTTCCGATAATAGCAATTACCCACATCCAGAACACAGAACCAAATCCTCCGAGACAAAGAGCAGTAGAAACGCCTACAATATTGCCGGTTCCTACACGGGATGCCGTGGATACCATTAACGCCTGAAATGAGGAAACTGATTTACCATTAGTTGGTTTTTCCATAACTGCACGGATCTGCTCCCGAAATAATCGGAATGGTGCAAATTTTGTTCGAATGGTAAAGTAAAGTCCGCCTACGGTCAGTAAAATGATCAGTATATAACTATACATTGCATCATTTACTTTTGAGATAATCTGGTCTAACATTTTTATATTCCTCCTGTTATTGATTCGTACTTGTGAACAAAACAATTTAACAAGTCTTATTTCGTTTGTTATATTATACCATAAACAATAAAACATTGCAAGAATAATGTGTTCATTATCGATTGGATGATGTTCAGTTGTCAATGATAGCTAACACTCACCCTTAAAAATATAATATTAAGAGGTATATTGCAAATTTTCATTTCATCTCAATCACATCGTTGTTGTTTGGATTTATTTGTAGTATATTTACTAAAGGGTATGACATTTCATAAGCATCACACCCGTGTCACCGAGCTTTGAAAACAACTGCAAAATACGGAAAATTCCTTCCGTATAGTGACATACCGTGTGACAAAAAAGCCTGTATTCCGTTTTTTCACGAAATACAGGCTTTTTAGATGGTCGAGGTGACAGGATTTGAACCTGCGGCCCCTACGTCCCGAACGTAGTACTCTACCAAACTGAGCCACACCTCGAACATTTAATATTATACTACAAAATCATAAGATTGTCAATAGGGAAAAAGATAAAAACAAAAATAAATATTTTTTAACTATTACTGTAACATGATAAGATGCACGATTCCAAACCATTCTCTTACCCAGTATGTCGGAAGAAGATACCATCGTGTAGAAGCAGAGATATTATCCGGCTCAGCTCCGAGTTTCTTAGCAATAAGCTCTGCACGCAGCTGATGAAATCCATCCGTTACAATGGTGATATCATTGCATAGCCCGTTTCTTTCAATAATTTCAAGCGAAAACCTGAGATTTTCCTCAGTATTCTCAGACTTGTCCTCCATGAAAATTCTTTCAGCAGCTATGCCCTTTTCCATAAGATAATCTCTCATGCATTGTGCTTCACTTATCAGCTCGTCGTTGCCTTGCCCGCCCGATACTACAACATTTACTGCGTCGTGCTCAGAAAGATACTCATAAGCTGCATCTAGACGACATTTCAGCATACGGCTAGGCTTTCCATTTTTTACCTGGCATCCGAGTACTACAAGAGTTGTTTTATCGTTTTTCGGACGGTCATTCATTGTCCGGACCATGAAAATACTGATAATCAGTGCTGTAATTACACACAGTATACTCAGAGCAGCAGAAACATACACAAAAATTTTGCCAGCTGGATTTTCACACATTTTCTTGATAAATTCTGCAAATGGTTCGAAAAATATGAAAATCATCAATAGTGTTCCTGATATCACTACACCTGACAAATTCCCGATATTAATGATTCCTCGTGTGAAAGGTATCGCAAACCATATCAGCATACAAAGAGAAATGAGAGCCAGAACAACTCTCACTCCTGTATTTTCTATAAAATCACTCATGACTTTTCTTGCCCATTTTTGCTGAAAGCTTCAGAATTCGGTCAAGATCTTCCTTGGATGTGGACTCACTTCCGAGATGTGTCGGAACACTGTTATACAATCCATGGAAATCAGAACCGCCTGTACGAATAAGTTCGTATCTGTCAGCGATTGCTGAAAGTTCCTTTCTGTAGTTCTCATCAGCTGAATAATGACCTATCTCTACACCGTCTATCTTGCCATTTTTCGCAAGTTCTTCAAGAAGCTCAATATTATCATACTGCGCCGGATGTGCCATTACTGCAACTCCTTTTGCGATATGAATAAGGTCGATTACAAAATTCACTTCAGGATACTCACGCTCAACATAACATGAACCCGTCTGAGGATTGAAAAGCGCCTTATCAAGTTCGCCGTACAATTCAAGAGCATATCCGTAATCGAAAAGAGCTCGCATTATATGCTGCTTAAAAATACTCTTTGAAGAAGTCGTATGTTTAAGTATGCTTTCAATTGGTATAGGAAATTTTTCCATAACCTTTTCTATCATTTCCTTTGAGCAGGCTTTTCTTATCTCGCAGGATTTTAGACAGAGTCCTTCAAGACGGTCAGGCTTTGAGGGCGCATAGCACAGAATATGTACCTTGCTGTTTCTCGCCTTATCCCATGCAGAAAGCTCAACGCCGTGAAGTATCTTCACTCCGGCACGCTCACCAAGAATATCAGAGCGTGAAAAAGACGCCATTGTATCATGATCTGTAATGGATAACCAGTCGATATTTGTTCGTTTAGCCTGTTCAATTACGTCCTCTATTCCAAGCGAACCGTCGGAAAGCTTGGTATGGCAATGCAGATCGCAAATCATTGTAGAAACCCCTTTATCAAAAAAAATTATATTCGATTGACCTCAAAAATCCCAGAATTTAAAGGTCACTCAACTATTATACCACATTTATATGCAATATTCAAGAGATTTATATTATTTTCACCTGATTTTCACATTATTCTGTACAGAATGCCGAATAAAGTTCCCCTTTTCTGAATCCAGTATCCTTTGCGACTGCTTTACACGCATCAACAGGACGTTCTCCCATTTCAACAAGGCATCGAACCTGTTCAAGTGCCTGTTCTATGGTAATATTCTGCTGATCTGATTTCCTTCCGCCATGAACAACAAGCACAAATTCTCCTTTAGGCTCATGTACTGAGTAATATTCCTTTGCCTCAGCAAGCGTCATACGGAGTATTTCCTCGTGAACCTTTGTCAGCTCACGGCATATCGCTATTTTCCGGTCATCACCAAAAGCTGCGGCAAGATCAGAAAGTGTCGTTTTCAGCTTATGCGGAGCTTCATAGAAAACCATAACAGCCGTTTCGTTCCTAAGATTTTCAAGTCGCTCAGCTCGTTCCTTTTTCTGTACGGGCAGAAACCCCTCGAAAGTGAAGCGTCTTGCCGGAAATCCTGATAGAGCCACTGCCGAAACAACGGCACTCGGTCCCGGAACAACTCTGACTTCTATACCATTTTCTGCGCACATCTGCACAAGAACCTCTCCCGGATCAGAAATACAAGGCATTCCGGCATCTGTAACGATACCGCAGTTTTCTCCGCTGAGAATCCTGTCGATTATCCGCTGTGCATCTGCTTGAGAGCTGTGTTCATGGAAGCTGACAAGGTGATTTTTTATATCATAGCGATTCATAAGCTTGAGGGTTACTCTCGTATCCTCTGCACAGATAAAATCAACCGATTCAAGAGTTTCAAGCTGGCGGAGTGTTATATCTCCGAGATTGCCAATAGGAGTACCGATTATATAAAATATTCCGCTCATACGCTTTCCTTTCCTGTTTCGTATATCTTTTTCAGCTCATCGGAAAAACCGTCTCCGTTGCGGATATACAGCTGTTTTTCCACCTTCATAAACGGCTTTGAACCTTTTTTTCCTTCGATCAGAAACAGCCATGGAGCATCATCCGGAGTCTTTGACACAAATCTGATGCGCTTTGGCTCAATATTATGATTTTTCATTGCTGATATCACATCGGCAAGGCGTTCCGGACGATTGCACACACATAGTCTGCCGCCGAATTTAAGAAGTCTTTCCGCTGCACGGCACACATCATCAATGTCGCACATAATCTCATGACGAGCAATTTTCTGGGCATCTATTACGCTTTCAAAACCTGCGTTTGCAGCTTTATATGGCGGATTGCACGTCACAAGATCACATCTGTCGAGAGGTGCATCATCCCATAGTTCCCTGAGATCTGCACACACCGGAACTATCCCTGTTGTTTCACTTCTTTCAAGTCCGAGACGAAGCTGTTCTATTGCCCCCTCCTGTATATCAACTGCATATGTGACCACCGGCGGCATTTTCTTCTGCATGATAAGCGGAATAATCCCGCAACCTGTTCCAAGATCACATACCATATCTTTTTGACGATAGCCTGAAAAATCTGCAAGCAGAAATGCATCTGTTCCGAAACGATGATCACTGCTTGCACATACTATTATTTTTTCAGTAAGTTTTTCATATTTGTATTCCATACCTTATTTAATAATTCCTCCGCCTACTACAATATCTCCGTCATAAAAAACTACAGCCTGACCGCTTGTAACAGCTCTCTGAGGTGATTCAAACTGTACAAGATACTCACCGTTTTCGAGCGACGACAGCACCGCTGGCTGTTCCTTCTGACTGTAGCGTGTTTTTGCAGTAATTCTTATCGGCTCTGTGATTTCCGGCACGGATATGAGATTCACATTATATGCAATGAGCGAATCAGTATAAAGATCCTTTTCATCACCAAGCATGACAGTATTATTCGCCGTATTCTTTTTCACTACATAAAGAGGTCTGCCGGCAGATATTCCAAGTCCCTTGCGCTGACCTATCGTGTAATTTATGATACCATTATGCTTGCCGAGAATATTTCCGTCAATGTCAAGAAAGCTTCCTGACCGTGACTCAGTACCTGTGAATTTCCTGATAAATCCGGAATAATCTCCGTCAGGCACAAAACAGATATCCTGACTGTCAGATTTATGGGAATTTGTCAGTCCGGCAGCTTCAGCAGCATCCCTTGCCTCACTTTTTTCAATATTTCCAAGCGGAAAAAGAATATGTGAAAGCTGTTTCTGAGTAAGTGAATACAGCACATACGTCTGATCCTTGCTTCTGTCCTTCGGACGCTTAAGAAGCCATCTGCCGCTGTCTTCATCATACTCACAGACTGCATAATGTCCCGTTGCAATATAGTCATAGCCCGATTCGAGTGCATAATCCAGCATTGCGCCGAATTTTATATGCCTGTTGCATTCAATACATGGATTAGGAGTATTTCCACTGAAATAGCTGTCGCAGAAATACTTCATGACATATCGTCTGAAATCCTCTGAAAGATCAACCACCTGATGCTCAAATCCCATTTTATCAGCAGCATCTCGTGCGTCGGAGATATCCGAAAGCGAGCCGCAGGTCTTTGTACCGGAAACATCCTCCTGCGAAAAAAGCTTCAATGTGACTCCTGTAACATCATATCCTTGATTTTTCAGAAGCAATGCCGCCGCAGAGCTATCAACGCCTCCGCTCATTCCAACTATGACTTTTTTCATTTATTTTCGTTCCTTATAATTTTTTTCATTTCTTCAAGTGAATATATGTAATGATCTGCTGTTTTTATGATCTCATCCTTGTCGCAGGAAGAAAGTTCATCATAAACACCGACTGTAACAAAACCTGCTCCGGCAGATGTCTTTATGCAGTGAAGCGAATCCTCAGCCACGAGTATTTCTTCCGGAGAAGCGTCCAATCTTTCGGCTGCATTAAGAAAAATATCAGGAAATTTCTTTCCAAGCGGGAATTCCTGATCCGTCAGAACAAACTTCATTCTGTGATATATTCCGCAGCGTTTCAAGACCTTCTCCGCAAGAGTTTTATATGTCGCTGTGGCAACTCCGTAAGTTATCCCCTGTTCATCAAGGAAATCAAGTATTTCAGCAGCATACGGCTTGAGCGGAATTTTTTCTTCATACTCTATCCTTACAAGCTCCTCAATTCGTTCAATTATATATTCCTTTGTGCAGGAAAGTCCGAACTGATCTATAAAATACTGAGCCGATTCTTCTACCGTCATTTTCTTTACCTTATCGGAAATATCAGCAGGAGGATCATCAATTCCGTTTTCAGATAAAAACTGTCTGTCTATTCTCGACCATATCATCATGGAATCTATCAATGTTCCGTCAAGATCAAATATTACTCCACGGATCATTCTGCTGCTCCCCCAGATGAAGCGTCTTCAAGCTGTGCTTTACGGCTCCACACCTTATTTCCTTCTATCTCAGGATCACGTCTGAATTCTCCCTCTGTTTCGGAGTCTCCGCAGATAACTATAGCCTGTTTAAACATATTATTGTATATTCTTTCAAAACGGTTCATCTCATAGGTAGTGTTTCCTACAAGAGGATCTGCAACATATACAATTCCCTGATCTGTATCATATCCGTATACGGCAAGGCAGTGCTGATAGTCATTGAATATCATATCCTCGCCATTTGCAGCTGTCCATATATAATGCGAAATACTTTCGACCTGATCTATCGTTGACCACACTATAACTGGTCTGCCCTCACATATCTGATAGAAAAGATCCCTGAACTCAGTTCCGGTAAGATCAACGGCATAGGCCGGAGAATTGATCGACTCAAAATATTCATACGCTGTCTTTACGATAACAGGAGCATTGCATCCGAAGCCGTTGTTTAATTTCGGATCGCCTATATAAGCATAATCCATATTTACTGCGCCATAATAATCGATAGGCATGAAACCGTCGCATAATTCTACCTTATCAATTTTAAAACCATGGAAATTAAGCACCTCTGCAAGAGCAGTCACCTCGCAGCCTGTAGGCAGTTCCGGTTCCTGCATAATAGTTTCAAATCCCTCAATAACGTATGATGAGGGTAGTTCATAATTCTCAGGAACACTTACATCTATTGAAAATGGTTCGGTAGTCGGCGGAACTGTCTCGGGAGGAACAGTAGACGCTTCAGTTGTCTCCATTTCGGTCACTGAATCCGCTGTTGTGTTCTGTACAACAACAAATTCAGAATCCTGTCTTCCTACTGTCTCCGAACCGCATGATGACAATAATGATGTCATCATCAGCGCAGCGGCTGCACAAGCGAATTTTTTCAGCATTTATATTTACTCCATATCTATCATAATTTTAGCACGGTAATCTTTTTGCGCAGATGTTACTGTTTCCATAGCAAGTCCATAAACATCCGAAGCTCTTATTTCAAGCTCAGCAAATCTTTCTGCTGTTTCATTAAGCTGAGAAAGCTTTGCAATTGATGTTGAAAAAGGAATCTTTGTGCTGTTTTTTGCCTTTGCAAGAATTTCTTTTCCACGCTCGTTGAATGCAAGTATCCTTCCATACGCCGGAAGCTGCTTCATATCATCTTTTGTTATTCCCAGAAGCAGGCACAGCATGATTCGGCGTATACGGGACATCGTATATCGCTTTGTCTTGACCGTGAAAAGAAGTTCTTCGAGAGAACCAGCCATTCTTGCTCCGTATATCCTGTTTTCAAGCCCCTGTCCAACATCGCTTATGCATTCTATCTCATCTGCCGTTGTGCTTCTGAGCTTATAGAGCATTATCCTTTCCAGTCGCTGCATAGAAGCTGTTGTGCCGTTGCGTATCGCATTGGCAATTGCATCTGCCCAGAGTGGCGTAGTATATTCGCTTATTGCTGAGGCATCATTGAATTCAGCAAGCTGCTCACGCATAAATGAGGCGCTTGCAAATCCATTTTCATGTGTAATCCCGTCGTGTGAAGCATATGCCCTTCTGATAGTGAACGGCTTTACTGACGAATCAAACTTCTTCAGTGCACGAAGATATTCTATAGCAAGCATATTATTGGGCGAAGTGATTATTCCGGCAATTTCAGGTGATTTTCCATTAATTACTGAGCTTAATGCTCTCGGATATGTGTATCCCTTTTCCATGATCTGCCGGATATCTTTTTCATGAAGCGACGCAGTAAGCTCGATAGTCTCCATAGCTTCAAAGAGTTTTTCGACACTTCCGCACTCACTTCCAAAGGAAATTTCATCAACCACTCCGAGACTATCAAGAAGATATACGGCTCCCTCAGCGAATTTTTCCGCAGAGGAAAGACTGTACTGCACAGGAAGCTCTATCACAAGATCTGCTCCTGATCTTACGGCAAGACGGGCGCGTTCAAGCTTATCCATATAGGCAGTATCACCTCTCTGGACAAAATTTCCGCTCATTACCGCAGCAATATGCGTTGTACCGTTTTTTCTTGTTTCTCGGATATGATAAAGATGACCGTTATGAAACGGATTATACTCACAGATTATACCACTGATTTTCATTTTACTACCTCTCTTTTGAAAATTCAATCATTTTTATATATTTTTTACTTCTTATACAGAATACTTATTAAAATAAGTACATTTTTGGGGATATTTCGCTGTATTGTTAAAGTTTACAAAAAAAGACTTGCATTTCCCGAAAAATGGTATATAATAGTATATGTAATTAATTTCAGAAAGGAATTTGCATACATGATTATTTTAGTTGTTAATGCAGGAAGCTCTTCTCTTAAGTATCAGCTCATCAATATGGACGATGAGAGCGTTATCGCTAAGGGTAACTGCGACAGAATCGGAATCGACGGTCACATTGCCCACAAGACAAGCGACGGCAGAGAGCTTAATGCTGACTGTGCTTTCCCTACTCATACTGAGGCTTTTATGAAGCTTGTTGAAACTCTTACATCAGGTGACGCAAAGGTTATCGACAGCATGGATGAGATCTCTGCTGTAGGTCACAGAATCGTACAGGGTGCTGATATTTTTGACAAGTCTGTTATCGTTACAGATGAAATCATCGACAAGATCGACGAGCTCCGTGAGCTTGCTCCTGTTCACAACCACGCTCACGCACTCGCCCTCAGAGCCTGCAAGAGCGTTATCCCTGAAGGCGTTCCTCAGGTAGTTGTATTCGATACAGCTTTCCACCAGACAATGCCTCCTAAGGCTTATATGTTCGGTCTCCCATACGAAGACTACGAGAAGCTTCATGTAAGAAAGTACGGCTTCCACGGAACATCTCACAGATTCGTTTCCGCTGCTCTTGCTGAGGCTATGGGCAAGGATATCAAGGATCTCAAGATCGTTTCATGCCACCTCGGAAACGGCTCATCCATCACTGCTGTTGACGGCGGAAAGTCTGTTGATACATCCATGGGCTTCACTCCCCTTGACGGTGTTGTTATGGGAACTCGTTCCGGTGCAGTAGATCCTTCTGCTGTTACATTCGTAGCAGACAAGCACCATTTCACACCTTCTGAAATGAGCGACTACATGAACAAGAAGTCTGGTTTCCTCGGTGTTTCCGGCGTAGGTTCAGATAACCGTGATATCACAGACGCTGCTGCTCACGGAAACGAAAGAGCTAAGCTCGTTTCTGATATGCTCGTTTACGAAATCAAGAAGTACATCGGCTCATACGCAGCTGCAATGAACGGTCTCGATGCTGTTCTCTTCACAGGCGGTATCGGCGAAAACGCTTTCGACGTAAGAGCTCAGGTCTGCAATGACATGGAATTCTTCGGAATCAAGCTCGACAACGCTGTTAATGACGGTCTCAGAGGCAAGCTCGCTAAGATCTCTGCTGCTGATTCAAAGGTAGAGGTATGGGTAGTTCCTACTAATGAAGAGCTTCTCATCGCAAGAGATACACTTGCACTTATCTCAAAGTAAGCTAAAAAATATATATCCGATCCCTTCCATAAGGAGGGGATCTTTTTATTAATGTATTTTCTTCATTTTTATGGAAATAATACACATGGGAGTGAAGATATATGAAAAAACTGATAAAACTTCTTGCCATAGGTGCAATACTGAGTTATGCCGGATTTTTTGGAGAAAAATACAGACTAATATTGCCGCCGCTGAATGATTTTATCACCTGCGCCGGTGAAATAACTGATTCTCTTTCAGAGCTCGGAAAAAAAATCAGCTTCGGAAATAATTAAAGCGACAGAACAAGCTTTTTTCCAGACGGCTCATAGGCTTCTGTTGCAACTCCGCAGCGCTCAAAAAGCATTCGGGAAGCTGTTGTGCTCTCTGTATTTGCATATTTATTGCTGTAGTACACTACTCTTTTTATCCCTGACTGTATAATTGCTTTCGCACATTCATTACACGGGAAAAGCGTCACATAAAGCGTACATCCGCTGAGATTTCCGATATTGCTGTTCAGAATCGCATTAAGTTCTGCATGACATACAAAGGGATATTTTGTATCAAGTGATGTTTCACCTTCTCTTTCCCACGGCATATCATCATCACAACAGCCTGTAGGCATACCGTTATATCCTACAGAAACGATCTTCTTGTCACCATTTACAATACAGGCCCCCACCTGAGTCGAATTATCCTTGCTTCGTTCTGCTGAAAACATGGCAATTCCCATGAAGTATTCGTCCCAGCCTATATAGTCGTTTCTTTTCATAAAAAAACGCCCCTTTTCGTTCTGAATTTTATACATTGATTATAACACACATATGCATATATTGTCAAGCAGCAACAAAACAACACATATTGACAGAACGTGTCTTTTCATGATATACTTATATTAACGCATAAATGAAAGGATGTATACATATGAGCGAACGTGCTGACAGAGCTAAGTCTCTGTTTTTTGAGGGATATAACTGCGCACAGTCTGTTATCGGTGCATTTGCCGATCTTTACGATCTTGATTTTGATACCGCCATGCGAATCAGCGACGGCTTCGGCGGCGGTATGGGAAGAATGAGACTTACCTGCGGGGCTGTCTCGGCTATGGCTATGATAACCGGACTTGAACTCAGTTCCGGCAAGCCTAAGGATTCCGGAAACCGTACAGATGTATACGCAAAAGTCAGAGAAATGGCTGAGGCTTTTGAGAAGAAAAACGGTTCTATTATCTGCCGTGAGCTTCTCGGAAATGCACTCCCGAAGGATAATTCCTCCCGTCCGGAAGATCGTACTGCGGAATATTACAAAAAGCGTCCATGCCATGAATGTGTATATGACTGTGCCTGCATTATTGAAGAATATCTTCTCAAAACCTAAAAAAAGCTGTACAGCATCCGCTGTACAGCTTTTCACATTTAATTTTTAGTGCATTCCGCCCTTAGTGAAGAAATTATCCTGAATAATAAGCGAGCATCCGCCCAGGAAATTATTCTTTCCGTCCAGCTTACTGAGGACGATTCTGTCTGCAATATCTTCACTTACAAGTCTGATCATCTCTCTCTTGATGTAATCAAACTGCTTTTCGTTAAGCTTAAAATTATGCAGTACAATTTTCTTTGCAAAGTGGCTGATAGCGAGGTTGTTCAGCAGAACTGTATACTTAGCAATAATATCATCGACAAGCGATTTAACAGGCTCTTCACCTCTCATGAGAGCCATAAAGATGTTATCGACCGTAATATTGCATCTGTCTCCTTCAGTGAGTTCATAGAGAACAGGTGTCTTATCCTTTGAGTAGATCTCATAAATAGCATTAAGCATGGCAGTTCTTGAAAGTTCAGCCTTTACGGAACCGTTGGGATAGCCCTCGTACTGTCTGCCATTCGGACACACGATATATTTTTCGATCATAGAGGTATACGAATAATAATCACTTGAAAGCTCGTTTTTGTTGATGATAGCGAGATTCACCTGATTTCCGTTATGAACAAAAGCCGTATTTGTCTGATATCCGTTATGAATACGGAAATCATTGCTTGCAAGAGCCATAAGACCAATGGCGTTTCCACAGTGAATATCGAAATCAAGACCACCTGAAAGCTTGTCAATGAAGTTTGTAAAATCAAGAACGCCGTCCTTGTAAAATATTTTGAGCTTGCCCCACATAGAGGGAACAACGCCTACGCCCAAACCAAGTACCTTATCTTTTGTAAGACAGCTGTTTTCGACCATTTCATTGCTTGTCTTGATTATGTAATTGATAATATCCTTGCTGGTTGTTCTTTCGTCGATAACCATGCTTGCCTTATCAAGTACCTCGGAATTAAGATTTGTAAGACCAACGCTGACTTCTTTTTCATCAACTGTTGCACCAAGTGCAAAACGACTGTTCACGTTGATATCAATAAGAATCTTTCTTCTGCCCTTCTGGAGCTTCTCTGTATTGATCGGAGCCTCACCGATCTCAACAAGAACACCTTCTTCAATCATCTCATTAGTAATAATTGTTACGGCAGCTCTTGTAATTTCAAGAGCGCTTGCCACGTCAACTCTTGAAATAGGTCCAGCTTCTCTGATAACACGGAGAATCTGCATTCTGTTTCTTCTTTTCAGATCAAGTTTGCTGATACCTCTTTTTTCCATTTAATACAACTCCTTTTTGATTTCAAGGCATTATACTGCCTTAATGCAATAATGTTTAAAAAAATTAATCCCTATTTTTTGTAAATCTATTATTTTAGTACATATATATATTATAACACATTTTTATTAAATTTCAAACATTTATAGGAAGATTTATTAAAAATCAGCATTTTTAACAAAGCAGATATACCACATTTGTTAAATATTCAGTATAATCTTTTGCATATTTAAAACAAATTTAAAGCCTTTATTACAAAGAAAAATCCGGAGTAAATTCTCCGGATTTTAATACGATTAATATTCGTCAATAAGGCGTTCTTCGTTCATTTCAATTATTTTCCAGCCGTCAGTTTTAAGCTTTACAACGCACACATTATATACCTGAGGAGTATCAGTACCCTCCTTGTCGAAAGTGATCTTATACTCATATCCTTTCGTACAGTGGTAGTTCTGAACGCTGAATTTTGTCTTAAAGTAGTTTGACGCTGAATTTACACCATCAGTACTGAGTCTTGATATCTTTTCAACCTTTTCAACTTTGAGCTTGCCGCTGCTGAATTCTTCCTTCTTTGCAGACTTATAATCAGAAAGCTCATTATCCCAGCTCTTTATGCTCGGATGTCTTTCGATATACTCCTTACTTTTGATGTTTTCAAGAAATTCATCAGGATAAACCATTGCAAAATAAGATTTTGCGCCGTTTTCCTTAGTAAGAGCCTTCGCAAATTTCTTAACGCCGTGCTTAGGTGAACCAATGGCAAAAATTGTAATCATCACAAGAATAATGATAAGCACAATCAAGCCAAGCCATTCAATAAAGCTGTCTCCCTTAAAAAATTTTTTCAGTCCGGATTCTTTTACTGCCGCTGCTGATCCTGATTTATTATTATTGGCAGATGTACAGCTGCACACCCCGCCATTTGGAATTTCTTTTCCGCAATTCTTACATTTTGCCATTAAAGCAGACCTCCGTTTTTTTCATTAATACTATTATTTTACCATAATTTTCTGATATTGTCAATAGCGACACAGCATAATTTCACATAGTTTATCAAATAGTATTTCAAAGCAAAAGGGAATCATCACGCAGACAATTCCCTTTGCATATCTTCATTCAGATTTTCAGTTACTCAGCATCGTTCTCCGGCTTTACGACCTTGATTCCGAGAACCTCGAGATTTTCATCATCAACTACAGACGGACATTCAGACATAAGCTCGCTTGCATTCTGAACCTTCGGGAATGCTGTAACATCCTTAAGGCTGTCTGCCTTGCACATAATCATTGCAAGACGGTCAAGACCAATTCCCATACCTCCGTGAGGCGGTGAAGCATAACGGTATGCATCCACAAGGAATCCGAATTTTGCCTGTATTTCGTCCTCCGTCATACCAAGAGCCTCAAACATTCTCTGCTGAAGTTCAAAATCAGTGATACGGATCGAACCGCTCGACAGCTCGACACCGTTGAGAACGAGATCCCATGCCTTTGCACGGACATTTCCCGGATCAGTGTCAAGATATTCAAGGCACTCATCCATAGGCATTGTAAACGGGTGGTGAGCAGCAACCCATATATTCTTTTCATCGTCATACTCAAAGAACGGCATTTCCGTGATCCACAGGAAATTGTATTTATCTTCCGGAATAACATCAAGACGCTTTCCGCAGATAAGACGAATCGCACCAAGCGTTGAAAGAACTGTTTTTGTCTTGTCTGCGCAGATAAGTACGAGGTCGCCGTTTTCAGCTCCAACCGCACTGCATATTGCTTCAAGCTCGCCATCCTTAAGGAACTTCTTGAAAGAGCAATTAGGTTCATCTGCCCAGCGGATGTAGGCAAGTCCCTTTGCACCAATTCCCTTTGCGTGATCGATAAGCTTGTCAATTTCTTTTCTTGTGTA
The DNA here is from genome assembly GCA_017461395.1 of Ruminococcus sp. Classification (GTDB taxonomy): domain Bacteria; phylum Bacillota; class Clostridia; order Oscillospirales; family Ruminococcaceae; genus Ruminococcus. The sequence goes on along the minus strand of JAFTYF010000050.1, from coordinate 17,981 downwards.
TGTAGAAGCTCCGTTCTTTACGTTGATTGCACGAACAGAACCGCCCTCCTCGATTGCATTCTTAAATACAACGAAATCAATATCCTTGACAGCATCAGTGATATCCTGAATCTCAAATCCGAAACGTGTATCTGGCTTGTCCGAACCATAGCGGTTCATGGCGTCAGCGAATGTAAGGCGAGGCAGAGGAGTAGGAACATCAACATTCATAAGCTCCTTGAAAGCTCGCTGAACAAAGCCTTCAACGCACTGCTGGATATCCTCAGCCTCTACAAAAGACATTTCAAGGTCGATCTGTGTGAACTCCGGCTGTCTGTCTGCACGGAGATCCTCGTCACGGAAGCATCTTGCAAGCTGGATATATCTGTCATAGCCTGCAATCATAAGCAGCTGCTTGTAGATCTGCGGTGACTGCGGAAGCGCATAGAACTTGCCCTGATGTATTCTTGAAGGAATAAGATAGTCTCTTGCACCCTCAGGAGTTGATTTCATCATCATGGGAGTTTCGATCTCTAAAAATCCATTCTCATAGAAGTATTCTCTGGTCACCTGTGCAAGGCGGTGGCGCATGATGATATTCTCCTGAAGCGGACTTCTTCTCAGGTCAAGGTAACGATACTTCAGGCGAAGCTCCTCGTTCACCTTTGTTTCACTTGTAATCTCAAAAGGAGTAGTCTGAGCCTTTGAAAGGATTCTCAGATCAGTGACAAAAACTTCCACATGACCTGTTTTAAGCTTGTCGTTCTTGCTTTCACGCTCACGGACAACGCCCTTTGCCATGAGAACATATTCACTGTGGCATGAAGCTGCCTTTTCGAAAATATCCTTGTCTGTCTCATCATTGAACAGAAGCTGAACTACGCCTGTTCTGTCTCTGAGGACAATAAAAATTACGCCGCCCTTGTTTCTGATTCTGTCAACAAATCCGCCGACAACGACTTCCTTGCCTATTTCTGTTACGTCTCCGCAATAGTCTGTACGCTTCAGACCTTTCATTGTATCAGCCATATTACTTATTCTCCTCAGCTAAATTTTGGAATGCATTTACAGTTTCAGCGTCCTCAATGCTGTCCATCATCTTATCAAAATAAACTGCGTCAAAGTTTCCTGTAAATTTATCATCAAGCAGGATTTCCTTTTCTTCGCCTGTTTCCATATCCTTAAGCTTTGCCTTGCCTTCTGCAAGTTCGTTGTCACCAAGAACGAGTGTAAATATAGCTCCCGTCTTGTTGGCATATTTCATCTGAGCCTTGATTCCCCTGTTCATGAGATCATATTCGGCAAAGAATCCGTATTCTCTGAGCTGCTTTGAAAGCTCCATTGCTTTTTCAACAGCAGCTTCACCCATTGTTGCAAAGTAGATATCGCACTTTTTAGGTGTAAGATAACGGCAGTTCTGCTTGTCCATGACAAGAAGAAGTCTCTCAATACCCATAGCAAAACCAAGCGCCGGAATATGCTGACCGCCAAGCTGTTCAATAAGACCGTCGTAACGTCCGCCGCCGCAGACCGTTCCCTGTGCGCCTATCTCAGTTGTAACAAATTCAAAAACTGTCTTTGTATAGTAGTCAAGACCTCTTACGATCTTCGGATTAACTTTGTATTCGATTCCGAGATTGGTAAGATACTTTTTCAGCTTTTCAAAATGATCGCCGCACTCATCACAGAGATAATCGAGGATCATGGGAGCGTCCTTGCCGATCTCCTGACAAATCGGGCTTTTGCAGTCAAGGATTCGCATGGGGTTCTTTTCAAGTCTCTCACGGCAGGTATCACAAAGCTCATCTTTTCTTTCATCAAAATAACTTCTGAGTGCTTCATGATATTTAGCACGACATTCGGGACATCCGATAGAATTGATATAAAGCTCTATATTCTTTATTTCAAGCCTGTCAAGAATTGTCTTTGCGAGCGAAATCACTTCTGCATCTGCTGCCGGAGAAGCACTTCCTGCCATTTCAAGACCGAACTGGTGAAACTCACGGAGTCTGCCTGCCTGAGGTCTTTCGTGACGGAAGCATGAAAGTATATAGTAAACTCTCTGAGGAAGCGCCTCATTGAGAAGTCCGTTCTGAAGCATTGCACGGATAGTTCCGGCAGTTCCCTCCGGACGGAGAGTGAACTTTGTTTCCTTAGCCATTACTGTATACATTTCCTTCTGTACTACATCAGTAGTTTCACCGACAGAGCGAAGAAAGAGATCAGTATTTTCAAAAGTAGGAACTCTTATCTCCGAAAATCCAAAGCCTTCGGCAGTCTCTCGTGCTATTTTCTCAACGGTATGCCATTTATGTACGTTTTTTGGAAGAACATCCTCCGTACCATTTGGACGCTTGATATTTAAAGCCATATTTTTCAGCCTTTCTTATTTATATATTGGATCTTTCGTTTACATGAAACGAAAACCACTACATGAAAATTGTCCCTTTTTAGGGACAATAATCGAATCAGATACCCGGTGTTCCGACCTCACGCCAGTCGAGATCGCCTCTTTCAAGGGCAAGGATAAGAGCCTCAGCAGTAGCAATATTTGTTGCCACCGGAACATTGTGAACATCACAAAGTCTCAAAAGGTTCATTCCCTGAACATCAGAGGATTTTGGATTGATAGGATCCCTGAAGAAAAGTAGCACATCCACTTCATTGCAGGAAAGAAGAGCCATGATCTGCTCTGCTCCGCCCTGACCGCTGAGATATTTTTTTATCGGCAGTCCGGTTGCTTCACCGACCTGCTTTCCTGTTGTATTTGTCGCAAGGAGGCTATGCTTCGAAAGAATTCCGCAGTAAGCACTGCAGAACTGAACCATGAGTTCCTTTTTGGAGTCGTGTGCAATAATAGCTATCTTCATTTGACGTTCCTTTCTCCGCACAGTTCGGAAATGTGCGGTACATATTCTGGTTTAAGAAGATTTTACTGTAAGCGGAACAAATTCTCCGCCGAGTCTCTTTGAAATAGCGTCAAAGGCTCTCAGAGCTTCCGAATCGGTAGGAATGGGATTGCCGCGTCCTGTTGCAACAGTCATCTGGAAATCATCTGGTACAACACCTATAAGCTGAACTCCGACCTTATCAATGATCTCGTCAAGATTTGCAACAAGTTCATTTCCGATAACTCTCTTGCTAACCTTGTTGATAAGCAGACGCTGACTCTTGTTTCCTCTCTTATAGAACTCATCAGACATAAGACTTGCATCTCTGATACATACCTGATCGGGAGTTGATACAACAAGAATAAGATTTGCCTGTGCAACGATATCAAATACATGGGAATTGATTCCTGCGCCTGTATCAATGATTATGTATTCATAATACTTCTTAATAGAACGGCAGATATCTGCTATCTGTTCAGCCGTAACAGTAGTAAGCGTCTTAGGTGCGCAGAGGATACTCAAATTTGAAGACATAGGAACCTGAGAAACCGCCTCAAGAACCTGTTTTTTTCCGCTGAGAACATCACCAAGATCGTACTTGATATCATTCTGCATACCAAACATGATATCAAGGCATCTGAGACCGAAATCAAGCTCAATGATCAGGGTTCTGTGTCCCTGCTTAGATAAGGTATATCCAAGACCAGCGCAGACAGTTGACTTTCCTGTTCCGCCCTTTCCTGATGTAACAGCAATAACTTTTGACATTATTTTTTCCTTTCCGATATCCACACGCCAGAGCAGTAGAGCTGCTGAACGGCATCGGATTCTTCAATAATCATTCTAATATATTATATATTATATCACAAATCGTATCTAATGTCAAAGAAGTTTTTTGTATAAAACACAAAATTGTTTATTTCATATTTTTTCACGCGTTAAAATTGTGCACTTTAAACAAAAGCAATTATTTTTCTGATAGTAATAAATCAAAAATTTCTTATATTAAGCATTATATGCAAATCCGAAACTATTCTATATCATTAATTTTCCTCATTTTCATAACTGTCATTGGCGAAATCAGTGCTGTAAGAACAACAAGCACCCATGTATTGCCTGTAAGAATATTATAGGATCGAAGTAATCCGGAAAATCCCTCACCGGATTTGATGTATGCAGTCAAATCAAACAGATTAGTTAGAATAAACCACATCACACCGAATATAATATAATCTCTTTTCACACAGTTTTTGATTTTAGGAACTGAAAACCATGCAACAGCAAATATACAGACACTCAGAATAATACCGCTTAATGGACGTGCCAATACTCCAAGATCAACAAGGACATATTCACGTAATCCGCCGTTCAGTATAGCTATAGGTATAATCATTACCCATATCAAAAATGCAATTACATATTTTCTCATAAAAATCCTCCTGTTTTATTCTTCTGTTTATCGGGCAATGCCCCATGATATCATTTTATTTTATTTAAATTATCTTCAATCTGCATAATCGTCTGTATAGTTGCCTGCAACTGATGCTCTGGAATACCGTCAAACATTTTTTTCATAATATTTGAAGTTATTTCATCATTTTTATTGCAGAAATCTATGCAGTAATCAGTAATTTCAATGCGTTGTTTTCTTTTGTCATTTTCGTCTGCTGTAACACTGACAAAGCCTTTCTTTTCAAGTTTTAACAGAATCTGTTTGACGTTCTGATGAGAACTGCCCATTATTTCAGCAAGTTCTTTTACAGTTGGTTTGTTTTTGCAAAGATTTATACATATAATTGCAAAAAACTGTTTCCAGCTGATTTCTTTCATCATATTATCAGCCAAAGCCTGAAATCTGTTATCAAACGCACTTAATAATCCAAGCAAAAAATATGATGATTCAATCCCTGCAAAATCAAGATTATCACTGCCCATTACTTCTTTTATATTCATTTTATCCCTCCTCCGCTTAGATAGGTAATATATTACTTAATATATTGTAACATATTACCTATCTTTTGTCAAGACGAAAATTGTCAAATATCATATACTACCTGTAGCCAAAATATAATTTTTTCTGTTGACTTTTTTTCTGCTTTAGTATATAATATATTTATCAGCTGTTACTCTGTGGGGGCGTAAAGGTTTCGACGGGGATTTTGAAGCATGATAAGCGAGCGGAGCACGGTGTAATCTCCTTAAACTGCACCACGTTTAAATATAAACGCAAGAAATAACATTACAGTTACTAGAAATAGTGCACTGGTAGCAGCTTAAGTCTGCTTCCGTCCTCCGGCAGAGTACCGCGGCTGCCGCTTGGGCGTCGATTAGCGGTGAACGCTCCTTGGAGGTGTCCGTCCCCTTGGACTGTATCCGGACTACTTTGATATTCAGCCCGTTTATCGGCGGTTTATTAAGGGAATCTTAATAGGTAAAATACGCTCGTAGAAGGTTGTGTGAATGAATTTTCGGACACGAGTTCAATTCTCGTCGCCTCCACCATAAAATCTCACGCTTTTGTCCTTTGTGGCAAAGGCGTGTCTTTTTTTTACCCTGAATTTTGCAAGGATAGTATGTATATCGCAAGCCTCACTGTTGTCAGTGAGACCTGCGTCAGTTCTGGATTTCAAGTTGCTTGGTATGTTGTGAAGCTCGATTCGTACATACTCACTGTACACCACAACGCGCTTCACATAAAGGTTTATCAACTGTTTTCGCTGTGGGAGTGTGCCCTCAACGAACATCTGCTGTGCCTTTCGGTATGCTTCAATCACTTGCCTGCGGTCGATATTCTTGTATCCGCATGACTGCTCGTGAGCTTCGATTTTCTCGTTTATCTCTGCAAGCTCAGCTTCAAGTCTGTCAAGTGTTGTGAGTAACGTCGGACTTCCCGACTGAGCTATGACTGATATAATGTTGTCAATTTTCTGCTGAGTTGACTGCTGCTGCTCTCTCAGAATATTCATTGCTGAATCTGTTTTCAGATTAAGACTTGCTATTGACTCCTCATAGCCTTCGAGGATTTCGAGGATTCGCTCCTCTGAAAATATAATTTCGCTTATCTGCTCGACCACAAATTGTTCAAGATAATCACGATTCACGTCCTTGACGTCACAGCGAAGCTCCCCTCGTTTGGATTTTGCTCCGCATTTATAGGTGACTCTCTTTCTCTTGTTGCTTCCCGAGTAAGAGCAATTTCCTGTGAAGGCACTTCCGCAGTGTCCGCAAACGACCTTTCCAGTCAGTAAATAGGTTTCTTTTGCTGTTAGGTTTGCAGCTCTGTGACTGCGGTTTTTGATGATTCTGCTCACCTTGAAAAATGTTTCGTCGTCAACTATTCTCGGCATTCCACCCTCGATACGAATCATTTCGTCCTCGTGCTTGCTGAGGTGATTGTTGCGTGTGCCTGTCGCAGATCGTGCGGCGGCTCTGTTGAAAATATACACTCCACGATATTTCTCATTGCGGAGCATCTCGGTGATGCTGTTCTTCACAAAGGGTCTGCCTGCCTTGTTGCGATAACCTAAGTAGTTAAGCCTGTCGATGATTTCGGCATAGCCAAGACCGTCACATACTCCCTGAAAAATCATTCTCACCGCTTCCGCTTCACGCTCCTCAATCTCAAAGCGATAGGTTTCTTTGTTCACCTTAAAGCCGTAAGGCACATGACCTCCCGTGTAGCGGCATTGTCGTGCGCTCTCTTTCATCCCCTTCATGACCTCTCGTCCGAGATTTTTTGAATAATATTCGCTCATACCTTCAAGCACCGATTCGAGAATTATGCTCTCAGGTGAGTCGTCAAGATTTTCAAGCACGCTTATCAGAGTCACACCATTTTTCTTAAGCTCTCGCTTGTAGTAGGCTGAGTCATAGCGGTTTCGTGAAAATCTGTCCAGCTTATGGACAAGTACGATATCGAACTTCCCCTCTCTCGATGCGGCTATCATGTTCAGAAATTCGGGACGGTCATCTGTGGTTGCCGAGCGTGCACGGTCGCAGAACTCCTCAACGATTGCTGCACCATTGCGTGCACAGTATTCATGCATAGCTCTCAGCTGAGCTTCGATTGACTCCTCACGCTGATTGTCGGACGAAAATCTTGCGTAGAGTGCGGCTCTGGGAATCCTTCCCCTGCTTTTGATTCTTTCGATTGCTGTCATTTACATTCCCCCTTCATTGTGCTGCAGAGCATTTCAAAGAAAACATTGTCTGTGACGGTTTCGCCTGTGCTGTCCTGAGATTTTGACTTGATTTCATAAGGCTTTTTCTCAAAGGACCTGCGCAGCTGCTTCTTTTCGATTTCAATAATCGTCATCTGTTCACCTCAATTCTACTCTGTTTTTTCGGAAATTGTAATCACCAAACTCAACGACAATTTGTCGTCGAGTTTGTGCATGACCAATAAAAACGGTTATTCTCTCGGCATTTCTTCTCCCCTGATTGCTTTTTCAACTTCTTTTTTTAGAAGAAGCTCGGTGAATTTCTTGTGATTTTCAACTGTGAGCTTGGATGCAATGGTATCGCCCATCTGCTTGTCCTGTGTGTTCTTAATATTTTTTACAGTGTTATTCATATTTTTATCCTCCTGAAATTCATGCTGATGTCAGTCTGACTTACATCAGCTTTTACATAACATCGAGGCAGTCAGCTTCAAAAGGGGTACGGGGTCTCCCGATTCTGTGCATGTGGATAGCCACATGCTATGCTTGCCGTGCATTTTCATGCCCGAGTTCGAGACCCCTGCCTGAAACCTCGAAGATTCGGGAAATAATCCCTGAATTTTCTTTTTGAGACACCCACACTTGACCGTTTTTCGGGAATTGACGCCTTTACTCGAGTAGCCACAAACCTCGCAGAATCGGCGAGCTTTGCTCGTCGAAGTGGTCGGATAGGCGGCTTCAGACGCCTATCCTTTAACCAGCAAACCAGCGGAGAGCCTCCGCTGGCGATTTTTTTGCTCAAATCCATGCTTTTCTCGCATCTTCCGGACTCGCCTGCAAAGCCCTGAAATTTTGCTTGACGGCTCATGGGTATCATTTCCCGACTGCACCTTCGCAAATGCCACACAAGCGATTCTGGAGCAAACTGTGCGATTGTTATCGACGTTTGAAACTCTCAACCAAAGTCTTGGTCATACAATACCTTTCTTGTTTCAGAGATTGTTCTGCTCCGATAACCTTCTTAGGTTTCAGCATCATTTTCGCATATCATCTTTATCATTAATCTGCAGAGAAGAAAAGGCGGCACCTCTATCTTTTCTTCTTTCTGCAGATAAATATTTATCCTTTCGTCTTATTTCATTCTTATTGTTAGGGTGCATCTGACAACACAAGCCATGTCGTTATTTACACTACGTCAGATTAATTTCATAACTGTTGCTTCTCATAACTTGTCTGCGGTAGTTGTGCGTCACGCTGATAATGTCTTTCTCCTTCAACTGTTTCACAGCTTTCACAACTGAACTGCGTGAGATGTGACACTCATTTGCAATTCTGTTGTAGCTCGGAAAGCATTTGCCTGTGACAGAGTTTCTGCACTTTAAAAGATAGCAGAGTACATAGAACTCTATCGGCGTGAGCTTCAACTCAAAGACTTCATACGGCAGTTTAACAAAGCTCATATTTTTCCATTTCCTCAAGGTACAGTCTGCTTTCTCTGTAGCTGTAGCTGCGGTAAATCAATTCATAGGAGTTTTCACACTGACGTCCGCTTGATGCGTAGTTGTGTCTGATACGAATCAGATCCTTGTCAGCAAGCCTTTTGAGAAGCTTCTCAGTGTAGCGCTTTGACAATCCACACTCCATTGCAACATCATCTACTGCAAGCGTTGCACATTTCTGCTTGTCATCATACCAGGTATAAAGACAAAGCATTACCTTGAACTCTGCGGGAGAGGTGTCATCAAAAATTGCAGAAGGGAAATTGGGTTCAAGCTTAGGCATTGTACAAATTGTTCTGTTCATAGAATTTCTCCTTTAATTTTGAATTGATTGTTCCGGAATCAATCTATGACTTGATTATAATACACGGTTGACAGAATTTCAAGTGTTTTGTATAATATTATTTGTAGTGATGTTAATTTTCCAAAAACGTACAAATCTTGATTTTCCAAAAAGTGAGGGCTGTTATGAAAAAGGATTATTCAGAATATACTCCGACTGATTATGAGAAATACAAGTTTATCCGCTATGCAAGGAATGATGTAAAGCTTGACCTGTTTCACAACTATGCAACGGTCTCGCCTGCAGAAAAATGTATTCGACTTGAAGTCGACGGCGGTTATGAAGAGCTTACTATGAAATCTGAGCTTGACGAGTTTGCCGAATTTGAAAAGCAGAAGTTTCATGTGCGTGATCACGTTCCTTCTCCCAAAGAAGAAAAGGAAAGTGAAGAATTCCGTTTAAGTCACATTGAAGATAATGAGGCTTATTTATCAATGCTGAAAAATAAATACGACATTGACTCGTCACGTTACTATGGCTTTCTTTATAGTGCTTATGAGGATTACAAAATTGAAAAAGAAATACCGCTCAACAATGTGCTGAGCGGTGCTGTAATAAAAATCCGTTACGGCGAGGGTATACTCGATTTCATTTATGCTGACTTTGAAACTCCATTCAGACAGGCAATAAAAATGCCTCTTGCGATTGAAGCCTTTGCAGAGCAGTATCGCAAGGATAATCCCGATAAGGTAAACAGAGATCCTGCTCCTGAGAAGATTTACAATCAGAATCAGGAAATCGTCCAGAACTATTTAGCATACACAAATACTCTCATTTACACAAGGGATATTTTCTACTCGTCGCTTTATACTGCGATTTGTCCGCCGATGTTTCGTCAGTGTAATAGAGCCTCTCGTCCATTGAAGCAATATTACAGCTATCTGAAAGCCTTACAGGAGGAGTATCTTGAACTCATCGAGTTCTGTTTTGATGATGAGTTTTATCCCTCTGTACTCGGACATCTTATGCCCTCTGAACGCTTTTGCCTTTACAAGAGACTTCATAATCATCCGTTTAATATCGGCAGATATGAAATTTTCCGTTTGCGCATGAACTCTATGGGCGGAAGTAAGATGCCATTCGGTATGAGCGGTGAGGAGCTTACAAAAAGATTCTCATTAGATATTAAAGAAACCGACGAGCACAGAGCTTTTGCTGAGCGTTACGGACTTGATGTTTCAGACCTTATAACCCAAACAACGCTTCCCACTTTTATCAATGTCAGCTATGAGTTTGGTACTGTTCTTGAGATACTTGAACTTGAGCTTACAAAAATGCTTGAAATTGATATGCGATTCAGAAAGTGTAAACGCTGTGGGAAGTATTTCATTATGAAGGGAAACTATGATACCAAATACTGCGACCGTATAGCTGACGGTGAAACCAGAAGCTGTCAGGAGCTTGTTGCACAGGAAAACTACAAACAAAAAGTCGCCGATAACGCTGCTTTGCCGATTTACAACAAATATTACAAGCGTTATGCGGCGAGAGTTAAGGTCCGTCAGATTAAAGAGGACGAATTTAAAAAGTGGAAGTACGCAGCAATCATCAAGCGTGATGAATGTACCAACGGGATTATCTCTGTCGATGAGTTTGTGGAATGGCTTGAACAGTGTTTTCCGAATAGAATAAAATCTACTAAGAAACAGTAAAATTACCGTTCTCGGCAAGCATACCGATAGTATAGTTGATATCTTCCTGCATTGCATACAGAGTGAATTTCTCATCCTCTGTCCAGCTGTCATCTAGTTCAAAATCGTATGATTCAATGTTGATCTGTACAGCTTCTCCGGTTTCAGTTGTAAGCGTGCCAAGGTTGTATCCCTCAGTTCCGTTGAAGCTCAGATCAAAAAGATGCTGTTCTGTCTTGCCCTCTACTGTACCATAGAATTCAACCTTGTATACATCGCTGTCAACTATCTTAGTACGGAGATTGCTCTCCCACTCCTTAGGATAGAGAAGTGTACCATACTTCGTAACAATTTCAATTGCTTCTCTGCTGTCATCAGGTGAGCCGATTGTAAGTGAACTGTTTTCCGTTGAAGCCGATGTTTCACTCTGCATACTTGTATCTGATACAGCCGATTTATTATCACTGGATTTATTATCATCGGATTTCTTCAACAACAAACACAGCAGAACGATTATCACGATCAGACATACTGCGATGACTGAGCTTAATATAATAATTATCGTTTTTGAATTATTTGTGTTTGGAGTATTGTTTGTCTTTTTTGCATTCTTTTCCTTGTTATCCATTTTGATCTCCTTTATTCTGTCAGAATTGCTTTTGCTTTACTATATTTCATATCCCAGTAATCAAGCTTTTCAGCTGATACAGCGGATTTATCCACTATTCTGCTTCTGTCCATGTTATGTTCAAGGTCAGCAAGCTTTACTTTCTTAGCAAGCGGATTATCCTTGATTTTTCGTACATATTCAAAGTAATCCGTACCAGCTTCATGAGTAAGAAGCTTCAATGCCTCGATTATCTCCTGCGGAAACTCCTTTGCAAGATCATCAAGCGTCACGGAAGTATCCTCAGCTACATCATGAAGCAGAGCTACACAGCAGGAATATTCATCATCCATTTGCTCGGCTAAATGATAAGGGTGAAACACATACGGCATACCGTTGCAGTCGGTCTGACCGTGATGTGCGTCGTATGCTATTTTCATTGCTTTTTGAGTAAGTTTTGTATATATCATTTCTGCTCCTTAAATGCAATCAGTGATTCAAAACGTCTTCAGATATTGCTCGATAACAGGACGAGCTTTATCCATTCTTACAGGCAAACCATGTCCGCACGCAAGCCACTGCGGATTTATTTCCAGTATCGTTTGTAATGATTTTTTCATGTGCGGTATACTTACTGCGTGAGGTGTTACATCTGGCTTATGCCAGAGCATAGTAAATGCATCTCCGCAGTACAGAACACCATTACTGAGGACTCCTATTGATCCATAAGTATGTCCTGGCAGCGGAATTATTTCTGCATCATAACCAAGAGATTTCAAGAAATCCCTATCATTATCGGATAAATAAATATCAGGTGTATAACGCTTGCTTTTTACAAGCGCACCACCAGCAAGCTGTGTCAGATTACGGATACGATATCTGGGTGCAGTCGGCTTGACTGGCTGCGAAAGATAATTCTGCCGCAAATCCTTATCAGCACTGCTCAGCAGTATTTTTACACCCATGCTCTGCAGTCTTGCAGCATTCCAATCGTGGTCAACATGAGCGTGTGTCAGCAATACATGTTTTACATTGTACTCATTAAGCCATTTCTCCATTTCATTCCATACACCTATAAATCCTGTATCAATCAACAGGTCTGAATTTTTTCCTTTCAGAATATAGAGTGTTACATCAGATTTAAAAAAGAGATTTATCCGACCGCTTTTAATTAACATTATATATTATCCCCCAAAAGAAATTTTGACTGCTAAACACAAAACAAACTGACGATTTGTAACAAGAATTATTCCTTTAACACCATTTCTTTGCCACGAAATAAAATCTGTGAATTCGTCCAGATACAGAGCAATTCTGCGCAATTTTCTTTTCGACTTCAAGAAGCTTTTCAAAACAACGGTCAACAGAAAAATCAACAAATTCCCATTCGATAATTTTAGCAAACCATACAAGTGCCGCTGTATCATAAAAAGCTATAGGTCGGAACGCCTCTCCTTGCTCCAGTATCTTGAATCCCGACTTTTCAAAAAGCTCTGTCTGCGATTTCAGATTATGTCCAGCAAAGGTTTTCGGTGAATCAGGCAGAAGCATCTCTACCAGCTCACGGTCGTTATCCTCGCCAACCTGCTGAGTGATAAACAAACCACCAGATTTTAGTATGCGGTAAATTTCATTTGCATCATAGCTGCCGTGGCGATTTATAACCATATCAAAGGTTGAATCCGAAAAAGGCATTTTCGAGTAATCACTCATTTCATGAAAGCCAATACCAAGATTGCCAAGCTTTTTTCTGCACAACTCAACATTAGGCAGATAGCCCTCCGTCGCACTTGTCAGCTGATAAGGATGTCCCAAAGAGAGAAGAAACTCTCCTCCGCCTGTATCTATATCAAGTATGCGGTGATTATCATGCATATATCGCTTTATCACGTCCGTATAGTTCCATGGCAGAGCATCTTCATCGGAGTGAAATCTGTCCTCAATATAGCTGAAATTCCAGCCGATGATTTTTGCCTTTTCTTCTTCCTGTTTCCATTTGCTTAATAATTCACTTGAGTTCATATATAACTACTCCTTTATTATTTTTATTAATCATAAAGTGCAGTTATTGACAGCTGTTATTACTCAGTGCATCTGCTGTCGTTATAACTGCACTGAGTAGTTATCTCGTTTGATCATCATTTTTCTCCGTTATAGTCAGAACTTTCTCCACACCATTTTATCTACAACACCTGTATACGACTGAATGATTTTAACTACCTTTATAGACACATTTTCCTCGATGTAATCAGGCACAGGAATTCCATAGTCACCATTGAGATTCATAGTTACAGCTGTATCCACTGCCTGAAGAAGTGATTTTTCATCAATTCCGGCAAGTATAAAGCAAGCCTTGTCAAGTGCTTCAGGACGCTCTGTAGATGTTCTGATACATATTGCAGGGAAAGGCTTTCCGACACTTGTGAAGAAGCTGCTTTCTTCGGGAAGTGTTCCGCTGTCGGATACAACTGCAAATGCATTCATCTGCAAGCAGTTATAATCATGGAATCCGAGAGGTTCATGCTGAATCACTCTCTTGTCAAGAACAAATCCGCTTTCTGCAAGACGTTTCCTTGAACGTGGATGGCATGAATAAAGTATCGGCATATCGTACTTTTCTGCCATTTTATTGATTGCATTGAACAGCGACAGGAAGTTCTTCTCCGTGTCGATATTTTCTTCACGATGAGCAGAGAGAAGTATATATCTTCCCTTTTCAAGTCTGAGTCGGCTGTGAATATCAGAAGCTTCAATCTCCGCAAGATTATTTCTGAGAACCTCAGCCATAGGTGAACCTGTTACATAAGTTCTCTCCTTAGGCAGACCGCAGTCCGCAAGATAGCGTCTTGCGTGCTCTGAATATGCCATATTCACATCGGATATAATGTCAACTATACGACGGTTTGTTTCCTCAGGCAGACATTCGTCCTTACAGCGATTTCCGGCTTCCATGTGGAAAATCGGAATATGAAGACGCTTTGCCGCAATTGCTGAAAGGCATGAATTTGTATCGCCGAGAATAAGCATTGCGTCAGGCTTAATCTGCGACATAAGCTTGTATGAGCAATTTATGATATTTCCAACTGTTGCTCCAAGATCATCGCCTACCGCATCCATGTATACCTCAGGATTTTTCAGCTTCAAGTCGTGGAAAAACACACCATTAAGATTATAGTCATAGTTCTGTCCCGTATGAGCCAGTATGCAATCGAAATACTCTCTGCACTTGTTGATTACTGCCGCAAGACGAATTATCTCAGGTCTTGTGCCGACGATAATCAGAAGCTTGAGTTTTCCGTTATCAGCAAATTTAATATCAGAATAATCTGTTTTGATTTCCATTATTCTACCACCTCAAAGAATGTATCGGGCTTTTCGGGATTGAAACACTCATTTGCCCACATAAAAGTTACTAAGTCCTCTGTATCAGAAAGATTTATAATATTATGAGTATAACCTGGTATCATTTCAACCACCTGAATTTTCTCTCCGCTTACTTTAAACTCCACAACAGGATAATCTTCTCCGTTTTCGTTTTTGCCGATTTTACGAAGCTGAATAAGACCCTCGCCCTTGACAACAACAAATTTCTCATTTTTCGAGTGATGCCAGTGATTACCCTTGGTGATTCCAGGCTTTGAAATATTCACACTGAACTGTCCTCTGTCGGCAGTTCTTATTATTTCTGTGAAAGAGCCTCTGTCGTCACAGTTCATTTTCAGATCATAGATGAACTTATCAGCTGGCAGATAGCTGAGAAATGTGCTGTAAAGCTTCGATACAAGAGAATCAGCAAAGCTCGGTACACCAAGACTTGCCCTGATTTCGGGGAAGCTTCTGATTGTATCTGCTATAAATCCGAGTGTTGTTTCGTGATAGACGGGAACTTTGCAGTAATCTCCCTCACGGGTTTCGTTGCCTGACAACGCTCTGATCATTTCGTCAATGAGGTCATCAATGTAAACGAGAGTCATTTTTACAGAAGGATCATTCACTTGAATAGGCAAATCATTTGCAATGTTGTGGCAGAAGGTTGCTATTGCGGAGTTGTAATTTGGTCTGCAAAGCTTGCCGAAAAGATTAGGGAAACGATAAACAAGAGCCTTAGCACCTGTCTCCTTTGCGTAGGCAAAAAGAAGTTCCTCGCCCGCCTTTTTTGAGTGCCCGTATGGATTATCAAGAAGTGCCTGCGTTGACGACGAAATCATCACAGGACACTTGTTTCCGTATTTTTTAAGAGTTTCAAGAAGCGTAGAGGCAAAGCCGAAGTTGCCTTCCATGAACTCGCTCTGCTCCTTAGGACGGTTGACTCCTGCAAGATTGAAAACAAAGTCAGCCTCAGAGCAATATTTGTCAAGGAGATTTATGTCTGAATCAATATCAAAACAGAAAATCTCGCCAATTTCAAGCTCAGGGTGAGTTTTGTCTTTGCCGTCCTTGATATTCTGAAGTGCAAAGGTAAGATTTTTCCCTACAAATCCCTTTGCACCTGTAATCAGTATATTCATTATCTGTTCCTCCACGCTTCAAGCTCATCACGGATATACTGCAGTGAAAGAAGCTTGTCCTTAACCTGCTCTACGTTGAGAAGTTCCGTGTTATTGGAGTTAAACTCTGTCAGAGGATTTCGCTCAACATCTCCGTCCTTGAAGTATTTATCGTAATTGAGGTCACGCTTGTCGCATGGAACACGATAGAAATCACCCATATCCGTTGCGTTGGAGCACTCCTCATTAGTAAGGAGAGTTTCATACATTTTCTCACCGTGACGGATACCGATAATCTTGATTTCGTCCTGAGAGCCAAACAGCTCCTTTACAGCCTGTGCAAGCACTCCGATAGTGCAGGCAGGAGCCTTCTGAACAAGTATATCACCGCTTGTACCATTTTCAAATGCAAAGAGAACAAGGTCTACAGCCTCGTCAAGTGACATGATGAAACGTGTCATGCTCGGCTCTGTAATTGTAATAGGCTTGCCAGCCTTGATCTGCTCAATCCAAAGCGGAATTACACTTCCTCGGCTGCACATTACGTTACCGTAACGTGTACAGCAGATTTTGGTCTTGTCGGGCGATACTGTTCTGGACTTGGCAACAATAACCTTTTCCATCATTGCTTTTGAGGTTCCCATTGCATTTACGGGATACGCAGCCTTGTCCGTTGAAAGACAGATTACTGACTTTACACCTGCTTCAATAGCTGCTGTAAGTACATTTTCTGTACCAATTACGTTGGTTTTAACCGCTTCCATTGGGAAAAACTCGCACGACGGAACCTGTTTGAGTGCTGCTGCATGGAATATGTAGTCAACTCCGTGCATTGCGTTCTTGACGCTTGCAAGATCACGGACGTCGCCAATGAAAAATTTGATTTTATCGCTTAACTCAGGCATCTTCGCCTGAAATTCATGACGCATATCGTCCTGTTTTTTCTCGTCCCTTGAAAATATTCTTATCTCCCCTATATCTGTAGCAAGAAAACGGTTCAAAACAGCATTGCCGAATGAACCTGTTCCTCCGGTTATTAGGAGGGTTTTGGATGTAAAGAGTGACATAATTTATAACCTCCATGAATAATAAATTCAATGTATTTTTTTTATAATAATGCTTCGTTCTTTTTTATTTAATCCAATAATAAAGACCGAAATCAAATATATAATGGTTACTAACACTCCTTTGATAAAAAGTGATATCCATGAATTAATCTCCAAGTTAACAAGTAGGGTACATGATATACTTAATGTTGCTAAAATGGGAAGTGTCATTTTAGCATAGCATTCTATCAGATATCTTTTTAAATTTATACTTAGTTTCTTTTTTATAAGTAGTATAGTGAGCATTACCCTGATCATATATGATATACAAATTGATATTGCTGCTCCAATTACACCCAAATAATACGATAATATTATTGAAATAACAACATTACATATTCCTATTAAAATTTGTATATACGCCTGATACTTAATTAAGTTTTGAGCTATCATAGTTGTATGTGCGATCTGAAGTGAATTATAAAAAAGTCCAGGAAAAACAACAAGAAGTATCCCATAATATGCTTCTACATATGCTTCTCCCATCCATAATAGAATAAATTCTTTACCAACTATTCCAAAACCAATTATAATTAACCCATTTAAAGCAAACTGAAATCTACCAACCTTAATCATAAGATCGGTAATTTTTTCTTCATAATCATCATATTGTATAATTCGGGTGATCCTACTTAAAAACATACCATTAACTGCAGTTGTAATAGTATAGAAATAACCTTCTATTGTTGCTATTATTCCAAATACTGCAATTGCAGATGATGCTGCTGATATTGTTAAGCCCAATATTGTAGGTGTTATATTAAAAATTAATCTTTGTGCAAGCGCCCATATTGTAGACCATATAGAAAAAGAAAAAATTTGTTTATAGATCCCTTTATCATTTTCAATAAATTTTATTCTTATATTTTTACGAACAAAGTGATATTTAATTGCAATCGCAATTAAACCAAAAAGTATATTCGATAAAACTAGTGCATAAAGCCCTAATCCTAAAAATAACGCAACCACAGTTAAAATTATACTTCCAATTCTATGAATCAAATCAGCAATTTTTAATGGTACAAAACACTCGTATGCCGTTAAAATTCCATTAAAAGTGACACATGGGAATTGAATAATACTATACACTCCAGCAATGCTAAATACAATCTTCAATTTGTCTAATTCATCGTTCGATAAATTTCTATATATAATACCTATAGAAAAAAATACTATTGCTAGAAGAATAAATATAACTAAGTCTATAAAAATGTACAATTTATAAATTGCACTTAAAAAGCTATTTAAGCCTTTTTCATCATTTTCTGCTCTGTATTT
>JAFTYF010000001.1 GCA_017461395.1 Ruminococcus sp. | reverse complement strand
TTCAGGATATTCAAGAAGCTGATTGCTGTAATAGCAACAACGCTGCTTTCTCTGTTCCTCGTTATGATAATTACGGGAACTATCGTTGCTACAGCACTTACAGTCTATGTTCTTGACTTCATGGACGACAGCAGCAGCATTACATTCCAGGCCCTTGAATCGGGAAGCGACACATACTTCTACGGTACGGAACTCGATGAAAACGGCAAGGAAAAAATTGTACAGCTTCACAGAGTAAAATCCTCCGTCCAGCGTATTCCCGTTTCTATCGACAAGATACCGCAGCACGTCAGAGATGCTTTCGTTTACACAGAGGACGAGCGTTTCTACGTTCATGACGGTGTTGACTACAAACGAACCTTCTCTGCTTTCCTGAATATGTTCATGCACTTCTATGACACCAATCAGGGCGGATCGACGATCACACAGCAGCTTATCAAAAACCTTACCGGCGATGATGAGCAGTCTCCGCAGCGTAAGATTCGTGAGATCTTTGCGGCTATGCAGCTGGAAAAAACATACTCCAAGGATCAGATACTTGAAGAATACCTCAACTACATCGGCTTCGGCGGAGCTGTCAACGGCATTGAGCTTGCCTGCATCCGATATTTCGGAAAAACCGTTGATCAGATAAGTACTCCGGAAGCGGCTGTTCTTGCGGCTATACCTAAAGATCCTGAAAAATATGGACCTATGCAGTATTATCACGAGGATGATTTCAATCTGAAAAGTCCTCTGATAAGCGACGGACGCGCAAATAACAAGACACGTCAGAAATATGTTCTGTACAAGCTCTATGAAAACGGTGCTATCACCTACGACGAGTATCAGGAATATCTCGATACTCCGATAATATATACTGACTCTGAAGAATACCTCAAGGCTCACCCTGAAGATGCTGCTGAAGCTCTTGAACAGGAGCAGAAAGCATATTCATGGGCACTTGACGCTATCTACTTTGAAGCAGCTGACTTCTTCATGAAGGAAATGAATATCGACTTCGATACAGCTCTCAAGCGTATCAACACAGGCGGCTACAAGATCTACTCCTACATCGATAATAATATGCAGAAATATGTAGAAGAAAAATTCCTCAGCCTCGATAATTTCCTTTCCTCTGACAGTGTAAGAAAATGGGTCGATCTTAACGGTGACGGCACAGTAACTGAAGATGAAGCACTTCCTCACGTTGCTTTCGTTGCTCTCAATTACGACGGCTCTATCAAGGCAACTGTCGGAAACTGGGGCGAAAAGAAGGACTCTCTCGTAACTAACTACGCTGTAAGAGACAAGCGTTCTATCGGTTCAACTATCAAGCCTATTTCCACTTATGGTCTTGCTCTTGAAAAGGATCACATACATTGGAGTTCCGTATATACCGATAAAAAGGTTATGGATGTAAATGGACTCCCATGGCCTACAAACTACTCAACCGGCGCTGATATCAGTATTTCCGGTCAGACAAATTTTATCTACTACTTCCTCCAGAAATCATACAACACAGTTCCGGCTCAGCTCTGTCAGGAGCTTACTCCGCAGGCTGTATACAAGTTCTGTACGGAACAGCTCGGACTTGATCTTGATCCGATGGACGGTGAGGTTCTTCCTCCTCTGTCAGTAGGTTCGCTCACATACGGTATTACACTTCAGGATATGGTAAATGCATATCTGCCTTACGGAAATGAGGGTATCTTCAACGATGCCCACATCATAACCAAAATTGAAAACAGCAACGGCGATGTCATCTACGAAAACAACGGAAATCCCCGTGAGGCTGTAAAACCTCAGACAGCATGGGTTATGAACCGTCTTCTCAAAAACGTTGTTGATCAGGGTACAGGTACCGGCGCAAAGCTTAATAATAAGGTCGTTTGCGGCAAGACAGGTACAAACGAAAACTGGTGGGATCTTACATTTGTAGGTCTTACAAGAGACTTTGTAAGCGGTGTTACTATCGGTTACAAGGAATACAGGGAAGGCATGGGACTTCCGACATATATTCATTCAGCCGATGTATGGAAAAGTATCATCGGAGAATACGCAGACAACAACTTCCTCAACACAGAACCGGACTTTGAGCCTGTAAGAGGTGTTATCGAATCGCCTTGGTGTACAATTTCCGGACTTATCGCCGGACAGGGATGTCCTAAGAGTTCGCAGATGGGCTACTGGAAGGAATCAAATGCTCCGTACTGCAACGGCGGTCACTATGTACCTCCGGCACCTACAGATCCCAGCTACAGCACACAGACCGGCGGAGACACGGGCGGTGACTTGACCGGAGGCGATACCGGCGGCGGCGACTGGACTGGCGGCACTGATACCGGCGGAGATACTGGTGGTGGCGATACTGGCGGCGGTGACTGGACCGGAGGCGATACTGGCGGCAGTGCTGATGTTGGCGGCGGTGACGTTGGCGGCGGTGACGTTGGCGGCGGAGACGTGAACCAAGGTTGGTAAGAAGGTGATTTTTTGAGTAAAATAAGACTTTGCTGTCCATGCCATTTCGGTCTGGAAAGCGTACTGAAATACGAAATACAAAAAATCGGCGGCACAGAACTTCGTGTCTCCGATGGAAAAATAAGCTTCAGCGGGGATGAAAACATCCTCGCAAGAGCTAACCTCTGTCTTTCAACGGCAGAAAGAGTTCTTATCGAACTGATAGAGTTCAAAGCCTCTACTTTTGAGGAACTTTTTCAGGGGGTAAAATCGGCAGAGCTTGAAAGGTACATAGGCGAAAAAAATGCATTTCCTGTAAAGGGATATTCGCTTAATTCAACTCTGCACAGCGTTCCTGACTGCCAGTCAATTGTAAAAAAAGCGGCAGTAGAACGCCTTAAATCAAAATACGGAGTAAACTGGTTCGATGAAACAGAAGCTCCGGTGCAGATAAGATTCAGCATCCTCAAGGATGTTGTTTCTCTCTATCTTGACACAAGCGGTGTCGGACTTCATAAAAGAGGTTACAGACGCAACTCCAATGCAGCTCCTATCAAGGAAACCCTTGCTGCCGGAATTGTCGATCTTGCAAGAGTACGCCCCGATACAATTGTATGCGATCCGTTCTGCGGAAGCGGTACTATCCTCATTGAAGCTGCATTCAAGGCACTGAGAATCGCTCCCGGAATCAACAGACGCTTCGCCGCTGAAAAATGGAACAGTATTGATCCGATGATATGGCGTGAAGAAAGAAGCCGTGCCATCGACAACGTTGACAGATCAGCTAAATTTCAGGGAATCGGTGCTGACATAGACGATGCAGCAGCAGCTCTGACCCTAGACAATGCTCATAAGGCAGGAATAAAATCACGCCTTGACATAAGACAGGCTGATATCGTTACTTTCCGTCAGCCAGAAAATTCTGTCGTGATATGCAATCCACCTTACGGTGAAAGACTTCTTGAACTTAGGGAAGCAGAGGATATCTACAAGAAAATGGGACGTGTCCTCGGCAAGGGTGGTGACAGACAAAGTTATATAATTTCACCGCATGAAGAGTTTGAGAAATTCTTCGGAACACCTGCTTCAAAACGCAGAAAGCTCTACAACGGCATGATAAAATGTCAGCTTTATATGTACTTTTAGGAGGAAATATGGATATCGTATTACTCATTATCGGAATCATCCTTATCATCCTCATGCTCCTTATACTTGCTTCGCTCAGAAAAACGGGCAGTGAGGATATCAGACCTCAGCTTGAAGCTCTGAAAAACGATACTGCGGCTTCCGGCAGACAGCTCCGTGAAGAAGTTTCATCCAGCATAAACAATAGTATAAAAGCAATGGGTGATATGCTGACTTCTGCACAGAAAATTTCCGGAGATGCAGTAGGAAATCAGCTTAGCATCCTCGAAAACCGGTTCAAAACTCTTGAAGCAAACAACGAAATAAAGCTTGAAGCAATACGCACCTCCATGACAAAGCACCTGATGGGTATTCAGGAGGAAAACAGCAAAAAGCTTGAATCTATTCAGGCTACTGTCAACGAAAAACTTGAAAACAAGATGAACGAATCTTTCAAGCTTGTCGGTGAACGCCTTGAACAGGTCTACAAAGGTCTTGGCGAGATGCAGAATATCGCTTCTGGCGTCGGCGATCTTAAAAAGGTACTTTCAAATGTTAAAAACCGCGGTATTCTCGGCGAAATACAGCTCGGTGCGATTCTTAAGGAAATTCTTGCTCCGGCGCAATATGAATGTGATATTGCTACAATTCCCAAAAGTACAAATCGTGTAGAATTTGCAGTCAGACTTCCCGGAAACGGCGAAAGCTGCGTATATCTGCCGATAGATTCCAAATTCCCAGGCGATAGCTTTGCCGCACTTCAGGACACTTACGAATCCGGAAGCAATGATGATATAACAGCTGCAAAAAAGAATCTTCAGACTGTATTAAAAAAATGCGCAAAGGATATAAAGGAAAAATACGTCGAACCGCCATATACTACTAATTTCGGTATTATGTTCCTGCCTTTTGAGGGACTGTACGCTGAGGTAGTAAACAGCGGTATGATTGAAGTTTTACAGCGTGACTACAGCATCAATGTCTGCGGACCTTCAACAATGGCAGCTATGCTCAACTCCCTGCAAATGGGATTCCAGACGCTTGCAATACAGAAAAAAAGCAGTCAGGTATGGGAAATTCTCGGTGCTGTAAAATCAGAATTCCTCACATTCCAGAAAGCTCTTGAGGATACGCAGAAGCACATCAAAAAGGCAGAAGATGATCTTGAAAAATTAGTAGGCGTCCGTACAAGACAGATCAACAGAAAGCTAAGCTCCGTTGAGGCAATTGACGCTCCTATGATCGATGAAGAAGAATAACGCTCCTCAGATAATCAGATATAACAAAAACCGCCTCGGAATTAAGTCGAGGCGGTTATTTTTATGGCGTCCCAAAGAGGAGTCGAACCTCCGGCCTGCTGCTTAGGAGGCAGCCGCTCTATCCTACTGAGCTATTGGGACAATATAATAATTATATCACAACTCGGTAAAAAATGCAACATCCGGAAAGATATTTTATTTTTTTACCAAAATAGCAAAAGAAATTAAGGAAATTTTATTCTGTTTTTTTTCAAAACCCCTTTTATTTCATGAAAGAATGTGTTATAATATATAAGTAAAACTATACATAAGATTACGGAGGCTTAAATGTCAGAAAAAAAATGCGACTTTGAACGCAGCACAAAAGAAAAATATCTTGCAGCTTTTATTTTAGGAGCTTTCTGCCTCCTGCTGCCGCTCCTGCCAATAATGATATCCAACCACGGATATTTTATCTACTGCGGCGACTACAACGCCCAGCAGATTCCGTTTTACAACATGGCTAACGATACCGTCCGCAGCGGAGGCACCTTTGGCTGGAACTGGCTGACTGATCTTGGTTCTGACTTCATGACCTCATATTCATTTTATCTGTGGGGAAGTCCCTTTTTCTGGCTTTCCGCTGCACTTCCCAGAAGCCTTGTTACATTTTCTATGCCATTTCTTCTGGCAATCAAGCACGGCATAGCTTCACTTACAGCATATGCATTCATCCGACGCTTTGTCCGCAGCAAAAACGCAGCCCTCATAGGCGGTCTCCTCTACGCAGGCTCCGGATTTCAGGTATTCAATATATTCTTCAACCACTTTCAGGATGTAACGGCTTTCTTCCCTCTGATGCTCATCGCGATGGAAGAAAACATAAACAACCGCAGGAAAGGCATTTTTGCTGTCACCGTTGCATTCATGGCAATACTGAACTATTACTTTTTTGCAGGTCAGGCAGTATTCCTTGTACTATACTACCTTATCAGAATGAGTTCTCCGGATTTCAAGACCTCATGGAAAAAATTCTTCGGACTCGCTTTTGAAGCAATTATAGGCGCAATGATAGCAGGATTTATTCTTCTTCCATCGGCTATGGCGATTATCGGAAATCAGCGTGTAAACAACTTTGCTTACGGAGCAGATATGGTTATCTACAGCGATAACACGCTCATTCCGAGAATCATCCAGTCTTTCTTCATGCCTCCGGATACTCCTGCAAGCCCTAATCTTTTTGTTTCAGATTACGAAAAATGGGCTTCCATCGGCGGATATCTTCCCCTTTTCTCTATGGCTGGTGTCATCGCATTCATTCGCACATGCAGAAAGCACTGGGCAACACGGCTCTCTTTCTGCTGTATTGTCTGCGCATTCATCCCCTTTCTCAACAGCCTTTTTCAGGCGGTCAATTCCTACTACTACGCAAGATGGTTCTATATGCCTATACTGATCTTCGCAATGATGACCGCAGAAGCACTTGATGATCCTTCATCTGATTTCCGCTTCGGCTGGAAATTCTGTGCTGCAGTTCTGGCTGCATTTGCAATTATAGGCTGTCTGCCAACTGGCGGCGAAAATGAAAAGACTCGCTTCTTCCATATGCCGGATGATCCCCTCTATTTCTGGCTTGTAATTGCTGTTGCTGTATGCTGTCTTATCGGTTCGGCAATTCTTTTCACGCTCAGAAAAAAAGGCGCATCCTTCATGAAGCTTGGAATATGGATGACAGCCGGTGCCTCTGTGTTATGCATATGTACCGCTGTATACTACTGCGCAAACACAATCGGCTCCGCAAGACTTTACGTCGATTCTGCAATAAAAGGCAAAGACTCTGTCTGTGAAGAAGTAAACGAAAACAACTTCTTCCGCATTGATATATCCGAAAACTGCGACAACTACTCAATGCTGTGGAATCTCCCGAACATGAGAGCATTCCAGAGCGTCGTGAGCACTTCGATTATGGACTTTTACCACAACATAGGCATAACAAGAAATGTTGCTTCCCGTGCAGAGCCGGACCACTACACACTCAGAGGACTTTTCTCCGTAAAATATTATTACAGGGATATCCGTGATGCAGAACCTTTTGACAGGCTTGATGAATTATCACCGGAAAGCTCTATGGATTCGTCCGGCGAAAAGACCTATAAAAATTCTGATATAACAAAACTTCTCCCCGGATTTGAATATAAAAGTGCAAACAAACATTTTGAAATCTATGAGAATACGCTGTATATCCCTATGGGATTCGGCTATGACAGCTATATTTCCACAAAAGATGCAAAGAAGAAATCTAATTCTGCTCGTGAGAAACTTCTTATCAACAGCCTTATCCTCAATGACAAGCAGATAAAAAAATATTCAGACATACTTACTGAATATGATTATACAAAAGATCTTACAGAATCCGATTACATCCGTATATGCAGAGAAAAGCAGCAGAATTCTTCCTCTGAATTCAGCTTTGATCACCACAGTTTCCGGTCGGAAATCACTCTCGACAAACCTCAGCTCGTATTTTTCAGCGTTCCCTACAGCGACGGCTGGACTGCAAAGGTAAACGGAAAATCTGCTGACGTTGAAAAAGTTTCTTACGGATTTATGGCAGTGAAGGCTGATGCCGGTGAAAATACAATTGTATTCCGCTACAGAACTCCCGGTCTAACAGCTGGAGTCATAATGACTATCATCGGTGTTCTCCTCCTTAGCGGATATCTCATCATCTGTCGCATCTTCTTCAGAAAAGACGATGAATACGGACATACTCATTTCTACGGCTACGATTCGTACACAACGCCGCAGGCTTCGCATGAATACTGCAAAAAACTTCTCAGAAAGGAATGATATTTTGGATAACGGCATAAATCTCAGTGAAAAGACGCTTGAAAGTCATACAATTTATGAAGGTCCCATATTCACTATAACTCACGATACAGTACAGCTCGGAGACGGCAGCAGATCAATAAGGGACGTTCTTCTCCACCACGGCGGCGTCTGCGTTATCCCGATAACCGATGATAACGAAATCTTTATGGTACGGCAATTCCGCTATCCATTCAGAACCGTTACAATGGAAGTTCCTGCCGGAAAGCTTGAAGTCGGAGAAAATCACTCTGTCTGCGGCCGCAGAGAGCTTCTTGAAGAAACGGGATTCATATGCAGCGAATTCATCTATCTCGGTGAAATGTATCCGACGCCTGCTTACAACAGCGAAATCACTCATATGTATCTTGCACGAGGTCTTGAATATCAGAAGCAGCATCTCGATGAAGGAG
Source organism: Ruminococcus sp. (assembly GCA_017461395.1). Classification (GTDB taxonomy): domain Bacteria; phylum Bacillota; class Clostridia; order Oscillospirales; family Ruminococcaceae; genus Ruminococcus. Next base: position 9,568 of record JAFTYF010000001.1, on the reverse strand, counting down.
AATTCCTTGAAGTAGTGAAAATTCCGTTCAGCAAGGCTGTTGAAATGGTCATGAAAGGCGAAATAAAAGACGGTAAAACTCAGCTCGTCATCCTGAAGGCTGCACGAATTCTTGGCATTTAAGCATAAAATCTGATCTTTTATAAGATCATCACTATAATTTTTTAAACACAGAAAGGTTGGGATATTTTTGGATAATAATATTTTAAACGGCAAAAAGCATATCCATTTCATCGGCATAGGCGGATCAGGAATGTATCCACTCGCCCAGATTCTTCATTCACAGGGATATTTTCTCACGGGCTCTGACAATAACGAGACCGAAACTCTTGACGCAGTACGCAAAATGGGAATTCCGGTTTTTATCGGGCAGAGAGCCGAAAACATAAACGGTGCTGATCTTATTGTTCATACTGCAGCTATCATGGAGGATAATCCGGAGCTTATCGCTGCCCGTCAGAGCGGCATTCCGGTTCTTGAAAGAGCTGATCTTCTCGGAATTATTACATCATGGTATGATAATGCAGTCTGCGTAACCGGAACTCACGGAAAAACTACTGTAACATCCATGATCACACAAATACTCTTTACTGCAGGTGTTGATCTTTCTGCGTATATCGGAGGAAAACTACCTTGCATCGGCGGAAGCGGGCTTGCTGGAAAAAGCGATGTCCTTGTATGCGAATCATGCGAATTCGAGGATCATTTCCTTAAGCTGTTTCCTGATATCTCGGTAATACTCAACATCGACGCTGATCATCTTGAATATTTCGGAACACTTGATAATATAAAAAAATCTTTCCGCAAATTCGCTGAAACTACATCAAAAGTCCTTATTATCAACGGCTCTGATGCAAATACGGTCGATACTCTTGAGGGTATCAACAAAGATATCATCACATACGGAAAAGATTCTTCCTGCAATTTCTACCCTGAAAATATAAAGCACGAAAGTGGTCTGCTTACTACTTTTGATCTGATGAAAAACGGCGAGAAACTTGGCAATATTACGCTCCATGTTGCAGGAATCCACAACGTTCTCAATGCTGTTGCCGCCGCTGCTGCTGCTGATTTCCTCGGAATCAGCTTTGAATCCGTTAAGAAAGGCCTTGAAGAATTCAGAGGTGCAATGCGTCGTTTTGAAAAGCTTGGATATGAACGTGGAATCACTATCGTAGACGACTACGCTCATCATCCGGCAGAGCTCGAAGCTGCTCTCACTGCTGCAATGGAAATGAATTTCAGAAAGGTATGGGCAGTTTTCCAGCCGTTCACTTTCTCACGAACCAAGCTTCTCCTTGATGATTTTGTAAGAGTACTGCAGATTCCTGACCACGCTGTTCTCACTGATATCATGGGCAGCCGTGAAAAAAACACTTACGGTATCTTCACACGTCATCTTGCTGAAAAAATTCCAGGCTGCATATGGTTCCCGCAGGATGAGGAAGCCGAATGGACAGATGAACGAAAGTACGCAAACTTCCAGCAGGTTTGCGATTACATCTGCAATCACGCACAAGAAGGTGACCTTGTTATCACTCTTGGATGCGGCGACGCATATAAGATCGCAAAAATGGTAATCGAAAAATTAAAATAAGGAGAATAAATATGCTCAGAGATAAAGAAATTGAAGTTTTTAATTTTATTAAAAAATGTCTCGGCGAAGGATATTCACCTTCAGTAAGAGAGATCATGGATCATATGGGATTCAAATCAACCTCGACTGCTCATAGATATATCGAAATTCTCCGCAGTGAAGGGCTCATTGAAAAAAAAGACAATCTTAATCGCGCACTTCGCCTGCCGAACAGCGGCTCTGCATCTGTACCGATCATCGGAACTGTAACGGCTGGTCAGCCTATTACAGCTGTCGAAGACATCACCGGATATGTGGGGTTTGAAGTAGAACACTGCGATCCAAGTGAGCTTTTTGCACTTACTATCAGGGGCGAGAGTATGATAAACGCCGGAATTCTTGACGGCGATATCGTTATTGTTCAGCGCTGTTCATATGCAGAAAACGGCGATATTGTCGTTGCCTTCATCGACAGAAGCGATGCTACTGTAAAGCGCTTCTTCAAGGAGGAAGGTCATTTCAGACTTCAGCCTGAAAATGATACTATGGAGCCGATAATCGTTGACGAGGTCGAAATCCTCGGAAAGGTTATCGGGCTTAAAAGATATTACTGATGAAAATATGTACTAAAATATAATTTCAAAAGAAATTTCAAAAAAATATCTGAAAAACTATTCCATATTCATGGAAAATGTTGTATAATATAAGTTGGAGCAATTATGCCCGGAAAGGAAAATACAAAATGCTTAATGATGTGAAAGTCAATATCTGCGGCAAGGAATACAGGCTGAAAACTTCTGAATCACCTAATTACGTTTTCTCTCTCGGAAGAGTCCTTGAAGCAAAAATCAACGAAATAATCAACTCCGGAAGCGGTTCTTCCCCTTATGGTGCTTCCATAATGGTCGCTCTCAGCCTTCTTGACGACCTTAACAAAGCAAATCAGAAGCTCGACAGCATCCGCAATCAGACAAAGGAATATGTGGATGAAGCTGGAAAAACAAGGGTAGAACGTGATTCCGCACAAAAAGAAATCGAAGTTCTTAAATCAAAAATCGTACAGCTTGAAAATATGGTCAAGCTCAAACAGCTTAAGGACAGTATCTGATGAAAACTCCTGAGATCCTCGCTCCTGCCGGAAGCATGGACGCTTTGAGAGCTGCACTGCGCTCCGGTGCTGATGCAGTTTATGTCGGCGGAAAACGTTTTTCAGCCCGCAACAGTCAGGCCGCCGGTCTTGAAAACGAGGAACTGAAAGAAGCTGCACTGCTTTGCCATAAATACGCCGCAAAGCTATATATTGCTGTAAATACGGTTATCACTGATGATGAAGCAGCTGATTTCTGCAACTTTGTAAAATTCGCAGCTTCTATCGGTGCTGACGCATTCATTGTTCAAGACTGGGGATGCTTCGATCTTATTAAAGCTTCCGTTCCCGATGCAGTGATTCACGGCTCTACGCAGATGTCCGTTCATACAGCTGCTGGTACGAAAATGCTCGGAGAACTCGGTTTTTCAAGAATCGTTCCCGCCCGTGAGCTTGACTGTAATACCATAGAAAAAATCTGCTCTGAAATACCGGAAACAGAGGTTTTCGTTCACGGAGCACTATGTATGTCTGTATCCGGTCAGTGCTATATGTCCGCAATGATGGGCGGACGCTCTGCTAACCGTGGATGCTGCGGTCAGGCGTGCCGTCTCCCCTTTTCGGCAACTGGAAATAAAGCTTCCTGTGCGCTTTCGCTGAAGGATCTTTCATTGCTGAAAAATGCCGGAAAACTGGCAGAAATCGGTGTCGATTCTTTTAAAATAGAGGGCAGAATGAAGCGTCCTGAATATGTGGCAGCGGCTGTTTCTGAACTGAAAAAGGCTATCGGAGGAATTCAGCCTGATATGAAGCTCCTCAGGGATATTTTTTCCAGAGACGGCTTTACAGACGGCTATTTCACGGGAAAAAGAACGGATATGTTCGGCAAGCGTGAAAAAGACGATGTTGTTTCTGCCCGTACTGTAATTCCAGCTATCCATGAGCTTTATCGCTCTGAAAGGCACATTCACAAAGTTGATATTCATATAGAAATCCACGAAAATAAGCCTGTCACAATTACTGCGGACTGTCTCGGCATAAAAGTATCTATCAGCGGCGATATTCCCGAAAAGGCCCTGAATCGGGCTATTGACCATGAGACTGCGGTAAAACAGCTTTCAAAAATGGGTGACACGGTTTTCTTTGCTGGTGAGATAACTTCGGATATCGGACCGGAACTTATGGTTCGTACCGGAAAGCTCAATGAACTGCGCAGAAATCTTACCGAAAAGCTTGCTGAGCTTGTAATAAATAAGAATACTCCCGTTTTTACCGTAACTGATAATATTCCGGAACTGCCCGAAAAATCGGAGGTGTCTCCGAAATTCCCGCTTCCTTTGCGTACATTCTGCCGTACAATTGAGCAGATAAAAGCAGCAGCGGAGCTTTCTGAATATGTCATTATGCCAATTGAGCTTATAAACAATAATGTGATCTCACTGGTAAATACGGACAGACTGATAATATCACCGCCGAGATTTATTTCCGATGAAGAAAAGCTTATTTCCAGACTCATGGAGCTTAAAATTGCCGGACTTAAACGTATTTTCTGCCATACTCCGGATTCTATAGCCATAGGAAAGAAACTCGGATTTAAGCTCCACGGAAGCAGTACGCTGAACGTATGCAATTCATATGCCGCGGAAAAAATACGCTCACTCGGATTGGAGGACTGTACTTTCTCCTTTGAAACCAAACTCTCAAGGCTTGATGATATCAGAACACCACTTCCTCTCGGAGCAGCTGTATATGGACATCTTCCGCTGATGCTTACAAGAAATTGTCCCATAAAAAATGAAGTCGGGTGCAAAAACTGTACCGGTCAGCTTATTGACCGTATGGGAAAATGCTTCCCCGTGATCTGCTCAAAGGATTACACAGAAATTCTTAATCCTGACATCCTTTGCATGACGGACAAGCAGCTTCCGGAAAGCATTAGCTTTGGACTTGTGATGCTGACCGACGAAAATGAAGAACAGACACGCCGTATACTTTCCGGTGAACGGCCGGACGGTACACTTACAAGAGGTCTGTATTACAGAGGTATCTGATATGAAGCTTACATTCAAAAAACTTGACGAAAAAGCAATGATCCCGCACCGTGCTACTTCAGGAAGCGCAGGTCTTGATATATTCTCCTGCCTTGATGAACCCATAACACTGAAGCCCGGAGAAATAAAAGCTATTCCTGCCGGAATAACAGCTGAACCTGATGAGGATGATATAGCGCTTCTTATCTATCCTCGCTCCGGACTGGCAACAAAATTCGGCATCACTCTTGCCAACTGCGTAGGTGTTGTTGACAGTGATTACCGCGGTGCATGGTTCATTCCACTTATTAATCACGGCAGCGAACCTTTCACCGTAGAACACGGAATGCGCATCGCTCAGCTTATCCCCACACGAATAATTATACCTGAAATTCAGATCAGCGAATCACTCTCAGATACAGAACGGGGAGAAAATGGATTCGGCTCATCTGGTATAAAATAATAATTTAAAGAACGGAGACTTAAAATGAAAAAACTTTATATGCTTCTGCTTATCGTTGCAACTCTTATCAGCGGCGGTCTTATCGGTAAAGTTGCTAAGGGTGGACCATTTAACTTTCTCAGCACTGAATTAACCTTCCAGTTTATGCGCAATGGCGATATTATTAATACAAGCTTCTTCAAACTGAACTTTGGATTATACATAAGTGCCAATGTTGCACAGGTTTTCTTCCTTCTTCTTTCTGTCTTTATTTACTGTAAGACTGCACCAAAGATTTTTACAGGAAAATAAAAATCCTGACACAACATATAAAGACTGACAAAATACCGCAGTTTATCGCAATACACCAACTGCGGTTATATAATGTTAAGGAGCATCAGAATGTTTACAAAAGATATTGGTATTGATCTTGGTACCGCAAATACCCTCGTTTACGTCCGCGGCAAAGGCATTATACTCAGAGAGCCTTCTGTTGTAGCTGTAAACACAAGAACAGACAAATGCCGTTATGTCGGCAAAGAGGCAAAGGACGTAATCGGAAGAACTCCCGGTTCTATCGTTGCTGTAAGACCTCTTAAGGACGGTGTTATAGCAGATTTTGACATTGCTACTACCATGCTTCAGGAATTCATAAAAAAGGCTCTGAGGGGAACAATTTTTACAAAGGCAAATGTTATTATCTGTATTCCCTCCGGAGTTACAGCTGTTGAAAGACGTGCTGTCCGCGAATCATGCAAAAAGGCCGGAGCTAACAATGTCCTTATCATAGAAGAACCTATGGCTGCTGCAATCGGCGCCGGACTTCCTACAAATGAACCTGCCGGCAGCATGATCGTTGATATCGGCGGCGGTACAAGTGAAGTCGCTGTAATTTCACTCGGCGGTATAGTTGCAGCCCGCTCTGTAAGATGTGCCGGTGATGAATTCGACAACGCTATTATAAATTATATCAAAAAGAAATATAATCTCCTTATCGGCGAAAGATCTGCGGAAAACATCAAGCTTGAGATAGGTTCTGCTTTCCCAAGCGAAAAAGAGGAAACTATGGAAATAAAGGGCAGAAATCTCCTGAACGGTCTGCCGGAAAATATTACTGTAAGCTCCTCTGAAATCCGTGACGCCCTTGTTGAACCTCTTTATCGTGTGATCGACGCTATAAAATCCACACTGGAGGAGACTCCGCCGGAACTCTCCTCTGATATCATTGATCACGGCATTACCCTTGCAGGCGGCGGTGCTCTCCTCAGAGGACTCGATAAGCTTATCAACAGGGAAACCGGTATGCCCGTTTATATCGCTGAATATCCGCTTGACTGCGTGGCAGAGGGTACGGGAAAGATCCTGGAAAATATCAATGATTATCAGGACGCTCTTACCGAAAATGTTAAATACTATTAAGGAGGAGACTCCATGCGTGACTTTATAAAAAGCACCAGATTCAAAATTCTCCTCGCTTTTCTTGCCTTTCTCATCGGAATAATGATCTATGCAGTCACAAAAGGCGGATACTCAATTTCAGGATCTTCCTTTATTCAGACTATTACAAAGCCGTTCCGCTCTGCTTCCAACAGCATTGGTATGAAGATTGAGGGCAATCTTGATAAAATTACTAAAGCCGATGAGTATTACGAGGAAAATAAACGCCTTAAAATTCAGATCGGTGAGCTTAACAAGCAGCTTACTGAATATGACGCACTTAAAGCAGAGGTCGAGGAGCTTCGCAAATTCGTAAGCATCAAGGAAGAACATGAGGATTACGTTCTCAGCGTTCCGTGCAGTGTTATCGGCTATACCACAAATGATCCATTTAAATCCTTTACGATTGACAAAGGCAAGGCTGACGGAATTCTCCCGAATTGTCCAGTAGCAACGGCTGAGGGGCTTGTCGGCATTACTGTTGAAGTCTCGGAACACGTCACAACCGTAAGAACTATTCTTTCTCCTGACCTCTCAGTAGCGGCAGTATGCTCTGCTTCACTTGCTGATTCCGGTATAATCGAAGGCGACATCCTCGCAGCTGAAGAAGGCTGTACCAAGCTTTCACACGTTACAACTGACAATAAGATAAAATCCGGTTCATTGATGATAACCGCCGGCAACAGCGGTCTTTTCCCTAAGGATTATCCTATCGGTATCGTCCGTGAAATGGAATACGATGTCAGCGGACTTTCCATGTGCTCTGTTATTGAGCCTTGCGCAGATATCACACGACTGACTTCCGTTATCGTTATTACTGATTTCACAGGAAAAAAGGAGGATGCTGAATGAGGCTGCGGACTACCCGTGAACAGCGTATCCTTTACATCAAGACTATATTCCGGTGGCTTATATACTACATTTTTATTTTCATCGGATATATCTACATGACTACCGGTACATGGCTGAAACCTGTCATACTTCTGCCTATTGCAATGGTTATTGCCGTTGACAACAATCAATACGGCTCAGTGGTTACAGGAGCAATCTGCGGATTTCTCACTGATATAGCCTGCGGAAAGCTTTTCGGCTACAATGCAGTGATCTTTGCATTCTTCTGCATTGTGATTTCCCTGCTTCATGAACTTTATCTCAGAAATAAATTTGCCAATTATATTATTCTCACTGCGGCGGCATCGTTTCTGCAGTGCTGGCTTGACTACAAATTCTATTATCAGATGTGGAAATATGAAAACGTTCAGCGCATATTTACACGGTATACTATGAAAATATGGGTATATACCGTAATCTCAGCCGTTATAACTTATCTTCTCATACGTTTGGTTAACCGCTTCCTCATGCCCAAAAATCACCTCAGCATAGAAGAGGCCATTACCACAAAATCACAGTAAACAACTAAGGCAATATCGTATAGCTTTACTCGGCGCACTATACGAAATTGCCTTAATATTCATTAAAAAGGAGAATTTATGAAAGGATTAACCGAAAATCTGAAATCTGCACTTATCGTCCTTATGGTAGTTTCTCTGACTCTTTTCAGCGGTCTCAGACTGATGGAAATCCAAGTGGTCGGCGATGAGACGATAAAATCTCCGGTGACACAATCTGAAAATACACGTTCCTACATCAGAAACGTCAAAGCTACCCGCGGAAATATCATGGATTATAACGGAAATCTACTCGTTACAAACGATTCCCGTGTTGATCTTGTACTGAGAAAGGCATTCTTTCCAGAGGATATCCAAGAAGGCAACAAGGCACTTCTTGGAATTTACAATGCTCTTAAAGAACATAATTATGAGTTCAAGGAAAGTATTCCGATCACAAAAGCGACTCCGTATGTGTTTACCTCCGACGAAACAGAAGAGCTTATTTCAAGCCTTAACCTTAACGTTTATGCCTCCGCTGAAAACTGCATTGATAAGCTGATTGCAGACTACAGCATCAGTGATGAATATTCCGATGAGGAAAAACGAATCATAGCTGGAATGCGCTATGAAATGCTGCTCAAAGATTTTTCATACGAATTTGACCTCACTCTTGCAGAAGATGTTGATCCTGATACAGTAATCCAGATGAAGGAACTCAGCAATTTCTACAAAGGAATTGAAGCTGTTGAAGTATCTGAGCGCCGCATAGAACGTGGAGATATCCTACCGCACGAAATCGGAACTGTCGGACCTATCTACGCTGAAGAATACGAAACGCTCCAGAATCAGGGATACGCTCTTAATGATACTCTTGGAAAAAGCGGAATAGAAAAAGCAATGGAAAAGGAACTTCGTGGTATCAACGGCGAAGAAAAAGTTATTTTTCAGGACGACAGCGTTGTAGATATCCAGACAATAACTCACGCTGAATCTGGAGCCTCCGTAAAACTTACTGTTGACGGAAATTTTCAGCTTAAACTTCAAGGTATCCTTGATAAATTCATCAAAAACTTCCCTTCTATCAACCCGAAGCCACATATCCTTGACGGTAAATGCGGTGCTATCGCCGTTATAGATGTAAAAACCGGCGCTGTAAGAGGTTTTGCCAATGCGCCGACCTACAATCTTAAAGACTACCTTGAGGATTATGACTACTTTCTCTCCGCAGAAGATTCTCCCCTTGTGAACCGCTGTACCTATGGACTTTACCGTCCGGGTTCGACATTCAAGACCATTACGGCTACAGCAGGTCTCGGCGAAGGTCTTATCAACAGCGATACCGAATTCATCTGCGAACAAGATTATGAATTCTTTGGAAGCCCATATAGCTGCACAGGCAGACACAGTAATATCTCCGTTCAGCACGCAATCGAGGTTTCCTGCAATATCTTCTTCTATGAACTCTCACGTCAGCTCGGAATTGACAAAATAACCGAATACGCAGAATTATATGGACTTGGCTCCTCGACAGGCATCGAAACCGGCGACGCTTCCGGTTATCTCTGCAACCCCGAAACATTTGCTGAAAATGGTATTCCCTGGTATA
>JAFTYF010000049.1 GCA_017461395.1 Ruminococcus sp. | reverse complement strand
GATGATTATTCTCCGTATGATGCAACGGAGATATATCCTGATGACTGGGAAAATATATGTGTGATCGCACGGCTTACGGCTGAGGATGCTTTGAATGAGATAGCACCGTGGGTTAAGAGAGCTTTTGATGAGCATGGAATGTTTACTATACTCGGAATATGACAGGAGCAGAAAAAATGTCTTTGATTAATGTACTGAGCAAGGAGGTCTCCGAGCTTATTGCTGCAGGAGAGGTTATAGAAAGGCCGTCCTCGGTTATCAAGGAGCTTGTTGAAAATTCCATTGATTCAGGCGCACATCACATTACAGTGGAAATAAAGAACGGCGGCTCGACCTATATGAGAGTTACCGATGACGGATGCGGGATGTCTTTTGATGATGTACCGACAGCCTTTCTTCGTCATGCCACAAGCAAGATCATAAATAAAGAGGATCTTGACAACATCATGACTCTTGGATTCCGTGGGGAAGCACTGGCTTCTGTTGCGGCGGTTTCAAGGGTTGAGATAATGACAAAGCAGAAGTCTGACGATCTCGGAACGCTTTACGGCATCGAGGGAAGCGTTGGCACAATTCATGAAAGAAGCGGTTGTCCTGACGGAACAACGATCATTATAAGAGATTTGTTCTATAACGTTCCGGCACGGCGCAAGTTCATGAAAAAGGACGTGACAGAGGGAAATGCAGTTGGTCAGATTCTGCGAAAGATAGCACTTTCTCATCCTGAGATTGCATTCAAATTCATCAGGGATAATAAGGTCGATTTCAACTCAAGCGGCGACGGGGAACTTTTTTCCGCTGTATACGCTGTGTACGGCAGGGATTTTGCCCGTGACCTCATGCCGGTAAGCTATGAAAACGGCGGAATCCGTGTGGACGGATTTACGATAAAGCCGCTTTATTCTAAAAATAACAGATCCTTTCAGAATTTCTTTGTAAACGGCAGATATGTTCAGTCAAAGCTCTGTTCTGCGGCACTGGAAAGCGCATATACGAATCTGATCATGACAGGGAAATTTCCTGCCTGCGTGCTGATGATAAGCGTTTCTCCGGCGTCAATGGATGTAAATATACATCCGGCGAAGGCACAGGTGAGATTTACCGATGAAAAATCCATTTCAGATGCGATATATTTTGCGGTAAAGAACGCCATGCTTCAGGACGGACTTGTATATGAATTTGAACTGAAATCCTCTGCACAAGACTGGAAAAAGCCTTTGCCGGAGGAAGATAATTCTGTTCAGCAGGAATTCATGTTCACGCCTATCGACAAGATAAACGAGGTTGAGGAAAAGCTTTCAGCGGCTCCGGTACAGCCTCCGGCGGTTACTGCGCCGGTTGTTCCGGAAAAGCCGGCTGAACCAGTGCAGATACAGGAAATTCCGGTGAAAGAGGAAATACCGGAAAGTCCGGCAGTATTTACGGAAACAGCGAAGGAAACAGCGGAAGTTGTTCCGGAAAAGAAAGAAGCTCCGGTGCCTGTAGAGGGATTCCGTTTCATAAACAGCAAGTCGTTTGAGCGTCCGGCGCCGGCAAAGGTTGTTCCCGAACCGACTCCGGAAAAGAAATCTGAGTGGACGGATAAGCCGAAAATAAAAGTTATCGGCGAAGCTTTCGGGGTGTATATTATTGCTGAGACCGAGGATAAAACTATGGTCATGATAGACAAGCACGCCGCCCACGAAAGAATCATCTTTGAAAGGCTGAAAAGCCGCAATTGCCGCCAGTACAGCCAGATGCTCATGAATGGGGTGAAGGTTCTTCTCACAGCCGATGAGTTCAGCGCTCTTGAAGAAAATGTGGATATGCTCGGTGATATGGGATTTGCATTTGATTTCTCACAGCGTCCGTGCGCAGTAGCAACGGCGGTTCCGACTTTTATCATGGAGCTTGACATGGAGGAAATCATTTCTGAGATTGCTCATAATCTGAGGATGCACAATGTAAATCCGCAGTCTCATGCACTGGATGATCTTCTTCATACAGTTGCCTGTAAATCGGCAATAAGGGGCAATGATAAGAATGATATCCGTGAATTGCAGGCACTTGCCGAGGAAGTTTACAGCAACGAGGCGATACGACATTGTCCTCACGGCAGACCTGTAATGTTCACGATGTCGAAATCCAATATAGAGCATCAGTTCGGACGGACGTGATAACAAGGAGAATGAAGATGCATAACAATAATAAACCCCGTGTCCTTGCCGTTGCAGGTCCAACAGCATCGGGAAAGACATGGCTGGGCGTCGAGCTTGCAAAAAAATATGGCGGAGAGGTTATTTCCGCCGATTCCATGCAGATTTATAAGGGAATGGATATTGCTTCTGCAAAGCCGACAGAGGATGAAATGCAGGGAATCCCGCATCATCTTATAGATTTTCTGGACAGGGATATCGTATTCAGTGCCGCTGATTATGTCCGCCTTGCCCGTGAGAAGATTGATGAAGTTCTCAGTCGGGGAAAGCTTCCGGTGATTGTTGGCGGAACAGGACTTTATATTGATTCTCTGCTTGAAAACGTGAAGTTTTCAGAGGGCGGAAGCGATGAAGCTTATCGTGAAACGCTCTATGCATTTGCCGCACAAGAGGGAAATGAAGCACTTCATGGCAGACTTGTGGAAGTTGATCCTGAGGCGGCAGAATCGATTCATCCGAATAATACTGTCAGGGTTGTCCGTGCACTGGAGGTATATCACGTCACAGGAAGAAAATTCAGCGAGCTGAAAAAAGAAAGCCGCACTGAGGAGTCGCCTTATGATTCACTTATCATCGGGCTGAATTATCATGACCGTCAGAAGCTTTATGACAGAATTAATCTCCGTGTGGACGAAATGGCTGAAAGAGGACTCGTTAATGAAGCACGGGAACTGTACGATCACGGCGGAATGAAGACGGCAGCCAATGCGATAGGGTTCAAGGAATTTATCCCGTTTTTTGAAGGAGAGGAGTCTCTTGAAGCGTGTATCGATAAAATCAAACAAGAAACACGACGATATGCCAAGAGACAATTGACGTGGTTTAGGAAAAATCCACGCATTCAGTGGATATTTTTGGATGAATTTAATAAAAAGAATAAAATTTTAGAAAAATCTGAAAAATGTATAGCAAATTACTGGAATATATGATATAATGTATAGTGTGTATTTCTATTCAGATGAAGTTTTGTCTGGATGAAAGCAGGAACATAATAAAAAAAAAGGAGAATGTGTATGAACAAGGCAATTAATCTTCAGGATGTATTTCTCAATCAGTGCAGAAAAGACAGGATAATGGTTACTATAATCCTTACCAACGGATTTCAGTTCAAGGGTATGGTAAGAGGCTTCGACAGCTATGTTGTTATCTTTGACTGCGATGGTAAGCAGCAGGTCGTTTACAAGCATGCGATCTCAACAATAATTCCTGCAAAATCTGTATCTATTCTGGATTCATCTGAAAAAGGCGAATAAGGTGATCTGATGCGCTTTTTTAAATCGGAAAGCAGCACGATGGTCAAGGTGCTGCGGAACGCTGTTATTGTGCTCTTTGTTGTGATTTTTATAAGTATCGTGTATAATTTCCGCAACAGGGAAAGCAATACAGAAAGCGCTCTCATATCCGAGGCAACAGCTTCAATAGAATTCAAGGGCGTTTTTATCCGTGATGAGATTCCCGTGACCTACAGCGGAAACGGTGTGCTCAGCTACAATGTCTCCGATGGAGGAAAGGTCGGCAGCGGAAGCGTTATTGCAGAGGTTTATTCCGATGAAAATCAGATAGTCATAAATCATCAGATAGAAAGCCTTACTAAGGAACTTGATATCCTCGAAAAAATACAGAATCCGGGAACGCTTGAATCGGCTCAGCCCTCCTCTGTTTCCGCAGGTATAAAGGAAAGCTATCGTAATCTTATACTATGCAGGGACATGGGAAATTATGAGGCTTTTAGCGAATCAAAGGAAAACCTTCTTGTCCAGATGAGTACCTATCAGATCATAACAAATGAGGTGGACGGCTTTGAACAGCAGATATCCGATCTCAGGTCGGAACTGAATCAGCTGACAAGGCAGTCATCAAAGTCTGTCGAGACGGTTAAATCGGACAGGCCTGCATACTTCGTAAGTTATTGCGACGGATACGAAGGAGAGCTTACAAGCAAAAAACTTGATAGTCTGACGCTTGATAAAATTGATGAGATCAAGGATGAAAGAAAAACAGATTCCAATATTGTCGGAAAGCTTGTTGAAGGCTATCACTGGTATATCGCCGGTGAGGTTGACAACTCACGCAAGGAATACAATATAGGTTCTCACGTTAAACTCAGGCTTGAATCGTCAGCGGAATACGTTGATGCCGTTATTTACGACGTCCGTGATGAGGGCGATCCGAAAAGAAGTCTTATTATTCTTGAATGCAGTCTGTTCAATTATGATCTCGTGCAGCACAGAACAGAAAAAATCGAGCTTGTCATGGGCGATTTCAGAGGTCTTAAGGTTCCCCGTGAGGCAATACGTTTTGATAAGCAGAAGGTCGTTGACGAGAACGGAAAAACTTCCGGCGAAGTTTCGCTCAAAGGAGTATATATCCTTAAAGGTGAACAAATCGAGTTCAAGAAGATTGACGTAATATATGAGGGCAGCGACTATGTTCTTTCTAAGATTCATGAGGATGACAGCAGTTACCTCGCTCTTTACGATGATATAATGACTGAAGGTGTTGATCAGAATGGAAAATAACAGCTTTGAAGTGATCAGAGAAAATCTCAGGGTGATCCGTGAAAATATCGGCGAGGCTATTGAAAAATACCGCAGCAGCAGCGATAAAATCGATATTATGGCAGTAACAAAGACTGTTCCTGCTGAGACGGTAAACTGCGTTTTTGATCTTGGACTTAGCCTTTTAGGCGAAAACAGGGTTCAGGAATATCAGTCAAAGGCAGAGCTTTACGACAAAAGAGCTGACATTCACTTTATAGGTCATTTACAGACAAATAAAGTGAAATATATAATCAATTCCATGAGCATGATACAGTCTGTGGACAGTTTTAAGCTTGCCCAGGAAATAAGCCGCCTTGCAGTTGGCAATAATAAGATTATGGAGATTCTCTGCGAGGTGAATATCGGCGGCGAGGAATCAAAAAACGGTATTGCACCTACTGAGCTGAAAGATCTTCTTGAACAGATATCTTCTCTGGATGGTGTTAGGATAAAGGGACTTATGACGATCCCGCCTCCTGCCAGAAGCGATATCTATCTCGGAAGAATGCAGGAGCTTTACAGCAGATTCAAAGAAAAATATTCCATGGATACACTTTCAATGGGAATGACTCATGACTATGTACAGGCAGTAAAGTATGGTTCCACTATTGTGCGTATCGGTACAGGACTGTTCGGTGCAAGAAATTATAAATAGCTAGATAAACCGGCAAAGAGCCGAAACATCTCGGGATGCTCCGCATTGATTCCGAAGATGAAAAAGAAATAAAAAATGCGGAGAAACGGAGTATAAAAATGAAACTTTTTGAGAACATCAAGGAATTTTTCTTCGCTCCCGAAGATGAAGAAATGGAACAGACAGATGTTCCGCTGCGCCACTCATCACGCAGCGAGCGTACCGGATATTCATCCGGTGATCAGGAGGAATCAACAGGTTCTTCCAGCGAAAGCAGCAGCACAAGAAGAAACAAGGTTGTAAACATCCAGACAACAGCTCAGCTTCAGGTAGTGCTTGTAAAGCCCTCTGCATTTACAGATGCAAAGCAGATCGCTGATCATCTCATTGCTAAGAAAACTGTTGTTCTTAACCTTGAAACAGCTTCTCCTGAAAATAAGAGAAGAATTATTGACTTCCTCGTAGGCGTTGCATATGCTAACGGAGGAAGCCTTAAGCCAGTTGCAAACCTGACTTATATCATCACTCCCTACAATGTAGGATTTATCGGTGAAGATCTTGTAGGAGAGCTTGAAAATAACGGCGTATTCATCTGATGAACAGCACTGCAGAGGATAAGCTCTTTGCCGCAAGGCTGAGTGATATCGTAAGCCGAAGCGAAAGAGACGGCGTATGCTGTTTTTCGAATTTTCTTGACGAAAAACAATGTGCAGAAGTCAGCCGCTGGTGCACTTATAATGCAGGCTCGCTGATGCATACGCTATACGGCGGATATCCGGATGCAAAAAGATGTATTCTCGCTGTTTTTCCGGATTATTACGAGGACTATATCACAGAGGAATTTCCGATAAAATGCCTGACCTTCACCTTCAGGAAGGAGGACAGGCTTACTCACCGTGATTTTCTCGGAACCTTCATGGGGCTTCGTCTTAAACGTGAGGTGATCGGCGATATAGTCGTTGATGATGGAATTGCTCAGGTTTTTGTTATGGAAATTGCCGCAAGGCTTATCATGTCAACGGTTTCAAAAATCGGACGTACTGGTGTAAAAATTTCGGACGATCAGCCGTTTAAAATGGAAGTCAGGCAGAAATTTCAGAATATCGGCGGAACTGTGGCGTCTTTGCGGCTGGACTGTGTTGTAAGTCTCGCAGCAGGAATAAGCAGAGAAAATGCTGCAAGGCTTATCCGCTCAGAAAAGGTGGATATAAATCATTTCAAAGCTTCATCGGTATCACAGGAGCTTCACGCCGGTGATATTCTTTCGATTCGAGGCAGCGGAAGATTTGTTTTATCAGAAATAAACGGTCAGACAAAAAAAGGTCGTATACACATTAATCTTTGTAAATTTATTTAGAGGTGAATGAAAATGATAACTTCAAAGGACGTAAGGAATAAAAGATTTGAAAAAGCTGCTTTCGGTTATAAGCAGGAAGAAATCGATGAATTTTTCTCACAGCTCGAAGCAGAACTTGATGAAATGGAAAGAGAGAGAATTGAGTCAAACAACAAGATTCAGGTTCTTGCTGACAAGGTTCGTGAGTATATGAGAGATGAGGATGCTCTTAAGGATGCTCTTCTCGGTGCTCAGAAGCAGGGACATCAGGTAATTAACGAGGCTAAGGAAAAGGCAGAGCAGATCATTGCTGAGGCTGAGGCTAAGGCTGCAGAGCTTGAAGATGAGGCGACTCGTCAGCACGCTGAAGCTATGGAGCGCAACCGTGAGGAGATCGCAAGAGAAAAGGAAGCTCTTATCGAAGCTCAGCAGCAGGTTGCAGATTTCAAGAAGAGTCTTTTCGATATGTACAAGTCTCATCTTGAACTTATCTCTTCTATGCCTGAAACCTTTGAAGAGGCGACAGCTGAGGCTCAGACAGCGGAACAGATCGCTGCTGCTGTAACAGCTGAGGAAGCTTGATTTAAGTTCTGAAACGATAAATGACGGGTCTGCAAATGCAGAGCTGTTACAATAAAACGAAATACGTGTGAAAGGAGGATCTCTCTCGGCTGAGAGGGATCGAATAAAAATGGCACAGGATTACAATACTACGCTTAACTTACCTAAGACAGATTTCCCTATGCGTGGAAATCTGCCGAAAAGAGAGCCTGAGACTCTTGAAAAATGGGAAAACGAAAGGCTTTATTATAAGATGATCGAGAAGAATAAGGGAAAGAAAACCTATATTCTTCATGACGGACCTCCCTATGCAAACGGTGAGATCCACCTTGGCACAGCCCTTAACAAGACATTGAAGGACTTTATAGTTAAATACAAGAATATGA
The DNA here is from genome assembly GCA_017461395.1 of Ruminococcus sp. GTDB lineage: Bacteria > Bacillota > Clostridia > Oscillospirales > Ruminococcaceae > Ruminococcus. The sequence goes on along the minus strand of JAFTYF010000049.1, from coordinate 25,234 downwards.
GCGGATTCTGTGCTCCTTATGTTCCGGGCTGGGATACTCACGGTCTGCCTATTGAGCTTAAGGCAATGAAGGCAATCGGCGTTGAAAATGGTGCAATTCCTCCTGTAGAGCTGAGAAAGCACTGCCATGACTACGCAATGATGCACGTTGCAAATCAGATGAAGCAGTTCAAGAGACTTGGAACCATCGGAGATTACGATTACCCCTACCTTACACTTCGCCCTGAATACGAGGCAAGACAGGTAGAAGTATTCGGTGAAATGGCTAAGAAGGGCTATATGTATAAGGGCCTTAAGCCGGTTTATTGGTGCCCTGACTGTAATACAGCTCTTGCTGAGGCTGAGATCGAGTATTCCAACGATCCCTGCTATTCTATCTATGTAAAATTCAATGTTACAGATGATAAAGGAATCTTCACCGGAATGGGACTTGATCTTTCCAAGGTGTATTTCGTTATCTGGACTACAACAACATGGACAATCCCCGGCAACCTTGCTATCTGTCTGGGACCTGAATATAACTATACTCTCGTTAAGAACGGCGATGAGTACTACGTTATGGCAGAAGAACTTGTAAAGACTACTATGGAAACAGCCGGAATCACTGATTATACTACTGACGGTATCTTCACTGGTGCTGAGCTGGAAGGAATGAAGACAAAGCATCCTCTCTATGATCGTCCTTCACCGATCATCGTAGGCGATCACGTTACTCTTGAAAGTGGTACAGGATGCGTTCATACTGCTCCTGGCTACGGTGTAGAGGACTTTGAGGTCTGCAAGAATTACGATGATATCGGAATTATCGTATGTGTTGACGCAAAGGGCAAGCAGACTGCCGAAGCAGGCGAATTCGAGGGCATGGATACCGATGAGGCTAACAAGGCTATTGCTGCAAAGCTCGTTGAAACAGGCGCTATGCTTGCAACTCAGAAAATCGTGCATCAGTATCCGCACTGCTGGCGCTGCCACAGCCCGATCATCTATCGTGCTACAGAGCAGTGGTTCTGCTCAGTAAATGGCTTCAAGGACGAAGCTATCAAGGCTATCGAGGATGTTCAGTGGATCCCTGAGTGGGGTGAGGACCGTATTAAGGGCATGGTTCGTGACCGTTCTGACTGGTGTATCTCCCGTCAGAGAACATGGGGTGTACCAATCCCTGTTGTTTACTGTAAGGACTGCGGAAAGCCGATCTATACAGATGAAACTATCAAGGCAATAGCAGAACTTTTCCGCAAGGAAGGCTCTGACGCATGGTGGATCAAGGATGCAAGCGAGTTTATCCCTGCAAGCGTAAAGTGCGAGTGCGGATGCGGTGAATTCACAAAGGAATACGACATCATGGACGTATGGTTCGACAGCGGTGTATCACATACTGCTGTAATGGATGATTTTGACAGTCTTACATGGCCTGCTGATCTCTATCTTGAAGGTGCGGATCAGTACAGAGGCTGGTTCCAGTCTTCACTCCTTACATCCGTTGTATATAAGGGAACAGCTCCTTATAAGGCTGTCTGCACACACGGCTGGGTAGTTGACGGCGAAGGAAAGACAATGCACAAGTCTCTCGGCAACGGAATTGATCCCAGCGAGATCACAGATCAGTATGGTGCAGATATTCTCCGTCTGTGGGTAGCTTCTTCTGACTATCACTCTGATATCAGAATTTCAAAGGCTATCATCGGACAGCTTTCTGACGCTTACAAGAAGATCAGAAATACAGCAAGATTTATTCTCGGAAACCTCGGCAACGGCAAGGGATTTGAGCCGGATACTGACAGTGTTTCTGATGATAAGCTCACAGAGCTTGATAAATGGGCACTTATGCGCCTTGACGCTCTTATTGACAAGGTGAATGATGGTTATAATGCATTTGACTTCCATATTGCATTCCACGCAATCCATAACTTCTGTGTAATTGATATGTCAAACTTCTATCTTGATATCATCAAGGACAGACTTTACTGCGAGAAGGAAGATTCTGAGCTTCGCCGTTCTGCACAGACAGCTATGTATCGTATTCTCAGCGCTGTTGCAAGACTTGCAGCTCCTATCATTTCCTTCACAGCTGAGGAAATCTGGCAGTTCATGCCGCATACATCATCTGACGACAAGGAAAGCGTATTCCTCAATCAGATGCCTGAGAAGTCTGGCATTGAATTCAGCACAGAGTTCGTTGACAAGTGGAATTTCCTCTATGCTGCCCGTGAACAGGCAAATAAGGTTCTTGAGGAAGCAAGAAATACCAAGACTATCGGTAAGTCGCTTGAGGCTAAGATCGTTATCAGAAGCAGCGCAGATGATTACGACAGATATGCTGCTCTTTCTGATCAGCTTCAGGAGGTACTCATCGTATCCGGAATTGCTGTTGAGAAATCCGAGGGTGAGACTGTATTTGAGGTAGAAAGAGCTGAGGGCGAAAAGTGCGACAGATGTTGGTGCTATTCCAAGTACGTTGGAACAAATCATACACATCCCACAATTTGTGAGAGATGTGCAATCGCAATCGAGGCTTAATTAGGATTATATTGCCTGCTGTCATACGGCGGCAGGCAGTTGCATGAAAGGACAAATTTTTGTGGCTATACTGCTTGTTGCAATGATAATAATTCTTATCGCAGCCGATCAGCTTATCAAGCTGTGGGCAGTGAAATCCCTTGAACCGGTCGGAAGCATGGACTTCATACATTTTGGTGATTTTGAGATTTTCGACCTGACTTATCTTGAAAACAGAGGTGCGATTTTCGGAAGCATGGCGGGACAGCGATGGTTTCTTGTAGGCTTCACATCTCTTGTGATACTTGCCGGAATATTCGTGCTTTTCCGCTATATAAAGCGTTCAAAGCTTCTTAGTACTGCGATTGCGCTGTTTGTTGCAGGAGGAATCGGAAATCTGATTGACCGCATACGCTTCGGCTATGTAGTTGATATGTTTGAGCTGAAACTATTTAAGTTCGCAATTTTTAATTTTGCGGATATCTGTGTAACTTTCGCTTTTGTTATGATTCTTGTCTATGCAATATTTATTGATCCTAAGATCGAAAAAAAGCTTAAAGCAGAAAAAACAGAAACGAAAGAGGTTGCTGCCGATGAGTGAAATTATAACTCTTACAGCAGCCGCAGAAGATGTCGGAATTCGTCTTGACAAGTACATTTCGGACAATATTGCGGAACTCACACGCTCTGCCGTACAAGGGTTATGCGAATCCGGAGAGATATCCGTCAACGGAAAAATTGCAGCTAAAAATTACAAGCTTCGCAGCGGTGACGGCATATCTGTAAATATTCCGGATCCGCAGCCTATGGACGCTGTTCCGGAAAATATTCCGCTTGATATAGTTTATGAGGACGGCGATCTGCTTGTGGTGAATAAGCCTAAGGGAATGGTAGTTCATCCGGCGCATGGAAACTATACGGGAACGCTCGTGAACGCACTGCTTCACCACTGTGGAGACAGTCTTTCCGGAATAAATGGTGTTATTCGTCCGGGAATCGTTCACAGGATCGATAAAAACACAAGCGGTCTGCTGATCATTGCGAAAAATGACGCATCTCATCTTAAACTTGCAGAGCAGATAAAAGAACACAGCTTCACCCGTGAGTATGAAGCAGTAGCAGCCGGATTTTTCAAGGAAACATCCGGTACGATTGACGCTCCTATTGGTCGTCATAAAATTGACCGCAAAAAGATGTGCGTAACGACTGAGAATTCCAGAAATGCCGTTACTCACTACGAGGTACTGCGCCAGTTCGGAGGATATGCTCATGTACGTCTGCGGCTTGAAACAGGACGTACCCACCAGATTCGAGTGCATCTTGCGTATCTGGGTCATCCGGTGCTTGGGGATGATGTCTACGGAAAGCCTTACAAGGGCATTGACGGACAGTGTCTTCACGCACGGAAAATAGGCTTTATTCATCCTACTACGGGTGATTATATGGAGTTTACGAGTGATCTGCCTGCTTATTTCAGCAGCATACTTGATAGGCTTGGAAAAATGTGAGGAGGAATACGATGTTCAGCGATATAAGTAAAGTAATTCTTCTCAGCGATATGGACGGAACGCTTCTCACTTCAAAAAAGCAGATTACCGACCGTGACAGGGCTGCAATTGAGAAATTTATGTCTTTAGGCGGAAAATTCACTGTAGCCACAGGAAGAACGATACAGTCGTTTGAACAGTACACACGGCTTCTCGAACTGAAAATGCCGGTAATTATGTACAACGGGGCGGCTATACACAATTATGCGACAGGAGAAACGCTGTATACGCATCCGCTGCCGGATAAGGCAAAATCCGCTGCACTTGAAATCATGGGCATGATTCCCGATATCGGCGGAGAAGTGCTGAAAACTGACGGTACATATGTATTCAGCAATACTGAATATCAGCAGCTTCATACAAAGCTGTGCAATATCGTTCCTTATTATAAGGAACTTCCAGAAATTGAGGACGACGGTTGGCTTAAAGTACTTTTTGCTCTTGCACCTGAGGATATTCCATTTCTTGAAGTGCTCATCAGGCAGAGGGGCTTTGACAGAGATTTTGATTTTATCAGATCGTCCGAGATTTTCCTTGAAATGCTTCCCAAGGGCGTAAGCAAAGGGGCGGCTCTGAGGGAGTACCGCAGACTTTCGGGAATGGAGGACATGATCTTTGTGGCAATCGGAGATTTCGATAATGATATCGAAATGATCTGCGAGGCTGATCTCGGAGTATGTCCGGCAAATGCTGAGGAATCGGTGAAATACAAAGCTGATCTTGTGCTGAAAAACTCCTGCGATGAGGGTGCAGTTGCTGAACTTATCGAGGAAATAATAAGACGCTGTGAAAGCTCAAAAAAGGCTTGAAATAGCCATGCTACGGAAAGTAGCATTGATGTTATCATATATATTCTTGCATTTTTTCGGTGGTCGAATTAAACTGAAAACAGACGGGGAAACCGTACTATGTTTTTGGAGGAATTAATATGACATTTTCAGAAAAACTTAAAGAAGCAAGAAAGAATGCAGGACTTACACAGGAGCAGCTTGCAGAAAAACTTTGTGTATCAAGACAGGCTGTGACCAAATGGGAAACAGGGAAAGGACTCCCGGACATTGAAAATATGAAAGCGATTTCCGGACTTCTCAACGTGAGCATTGATTATCTTCTCAGCGACGAGGAGTGCGACGTTAAGGAACTGAGAGAAAAGATAGACATTGAAAAGTTTTCTGCCGGAAATGGCGCAAGGAATCCCAAAGACGCCTGTTGTGCGGCTAAGTATCCCAAGGCAGAACATATATACGCTCTGCACAGACAGAAGAAAATGTCTAAAGCGGAATGGGTAGCCGATTTTATCATAGGTGCCGGAACGCTCAATATATATGATTCCATCGCTAACTATGGACAGATTTATTATCTCGTTGAATCAGAGGGAAAACAGTTTTTCGTCTGTGTTGACGATGATTTTATAACATCCTCGGTTCTTTCTTCAAAATATGAGGGAAAGAAGTTTCAAAGGGGAAAATATATTTATAAAAAACTTTATGATATAAAAGCAAAATAAAGCAAATAAAAATGGAGGTTATTATGGACGCATCTACAAAAAAGAATTTGCAGAAGATTGCCTGCAATGTCAGAATGGGCGTTATTGAGGGGACTTACAATGCAAAGTCCGGTCATCCCGGCGGCTCTCTTTCTATCAGCGATACTCTGACATACCTGTATTTTAACAAAATGAATGTAGATCCGGCAAATCCGGATGATACAGGCAGAGACCGTCTTGTGCTCTCAAAGGGACATACAGCGCCGGCTCTTTATTCTGTTCTGGCACAGAAGGGATATTTCTCAGCAGACGAGCTTAAATCCCTCCGTCACATAGGTGCAATGCTTCAGGGACATCCCTGCATTCACATTCCCGGAGTAGATATGTCCAGCGGCTCGCTCGGACAGGGGATTTCTGCTGCTTGCGGAATGGCTCTTGCCGGAAAGCTTGACGGAAGCTCCTATAAGGTATATACAATTCTCGGCGACGGCGAAATTGAGGAAGGTCAGGTATGGGAAGCAGCTATGTTTGCTGCTCACTATAAGCTTACAAACCTTGTTGCTATCGTTGACAACAATGGTCTCCAGATCGACGGAGCTATCACAGAGGTATGCTCACCGGAGCCTATTACAGATAAATTTGCTGCATTCGGCTGGCACGTTATCACTATGGATGCTCATGATTTCGATGATATCGACAGAGCTTTCACAGAAGCTGAATCTGTAACAGACAAGCCTGTTGCTATTATTCAGAAGAGCGTCAAGGGCAAGGGCGTTTCATTCATGGAAAATCAGGTAAGCTGGCACGGAACAGCTCCCAACAAGGAGCAGTACGATCAGGCAATGGCAGAGCTTAACGCACAGTTAAAGGAATTGGAGGGCTGAGATCATGGCAGATGTAATTAAAAAGGCAACAAGAGAGAGCTATGGCGAGGCTCTTCGTGATCTTGCAGATGAATACAAGGATCTCGTAGTTCTTGACGCTGATCTTGCAGCAGCTACAAAAACAGGTATTTTCAAGAAGGCTTGTCCGGCGCGTTTTTTCGACTGCGGAATCGCTGAAGCAAATATGATGGGCGTTGCAGCTGGTCTTGCAGCTTGCGGAAAAATTCCGTTTGCAAGTACATTCGCAATGTTTGCGGCTGGCAGAGCTTATGAAATCGTAAGAAACTCAATCGGATATCCTCACCTCAACGTAAAAATCGGTGCAACTCATGCCGGAATTTCTGTCGGTGAGGACGGTGCAACACATCAGTGCAATGAGGATATTGCTCTTATGAGAACAATTCCCGGAATGACAATTATCAACCCCTGTGATGATGTTGAAGCTAAGGCTGCGGTAAAGGCTGCACTTGATTTCAATGGTCCGGTGTATATGCGTTTCGGACGTCTTGCAGTTTCGGTGATCAATGACAGCGAGACATATAAATTCGAGCTTGGCAAGGGTGTTGTTCTCCGTGAGGGAACTGATGTAACTATCGTTGCTACAGGACTCATGGTAAATGAAGCAGTTGAAGCTGCAAAAACTCTTGAAGCAGACGGAATCTCAGCTCAGGTAGTGAATATCCATACTATCAAGCCTCTTGATAAGGAACTTATCGCTCAGTGTGCAGAGAAAACAGGACTTATCGTTACTGCTGAAGAACACAGCGTTATCGGCGGACTTGGCTCTGCTGTTGCTGAAACAGTTACAGAAATGTGTCCTGTCCCCGTTGTGAAGATCGGCGTAAACGATGAATTTGGTCATTCAGGACCTGCAGTTGATCTCCTTAAGGAGTTTGGACTTTCTGCTGAGAATATCGTTGCTACGGTCAAAGAAGCAATGAAGCTTAAGAAGTAAAATAAAAGGCGGCTGGATTTTACAGCCGCTTTAATTATTATTTCTGCGAGAGAAGTGCACGTCTCATGAGAACATTATCAAACACGTCAATAATACCGTCACTGTCAAGATCAGCAGATTCTGCCTGTGCAATAGTAAGCCTTCCGGTATTGAGGAGATACTTCTGAAGAAGTACAAGATCACCAGTGTCAACAGCACCGGAGCCGTTGATATCGCCCTTTACAGGCTTTGAATACCATGCTGACGGAACTGCAAGAGCAAAGAAATTAACGCACATATAGGTCTGACCGTTGCTTCCGAGAGTAATTTTTTCGCCCTCTTTGACCTTGCGCATATACACATCATATGTCACATCGTTTGAGGAAGTGATATATGTATCAGCCGGAAGTTTTTCGTATCCGGAAAGCCATTCAGGAACGACTTCCACTCTGTTGTCGAGAGCAATCATAAGATCAATGTCATCGCCAGCAGTAAATACAGCAGTATCGCCGGTAGTTCCTTTTGCGTCACAGGCGGTCATAAGAATTTCACAGCCGTCTGCATTTTTCGGAAGATGCGTTATTGTGAAATCACGGTCGCCGTAGATTTGCGGACCTGTACCTATATTCCATTTATCGGGGAACGCAGTATCGCTGATAAAGACGTCCTTGAAAAGCATTCTGCTGAGCGGAATTGCATCCTTGCCGAAAACAAAGCTGTCCATGTTAAGAAGATATCCCTCGCCGCCGGTAAATTTCAGGTACAGTCGATGAGTTCCGGAAATTTTGTTTATGTTGAATGAGATGTCCTGATAGTCGGTGAATCCGGAAGTACCTTTAAAATCAACGACAGCCGCCGGAGTATCGCTTATATTATCAAGATGAAGCTCGATTTTTGCGGGATTTCCGGAAATACGGGCGGTAAGTGATTTCGCACCGTTGCCGAAATCAACAGAACGATATGCAGCATAGTCTCCGTTTTCAATGAAACCGATGTTCATGCCGCCGGAGGCAAGTTCCTCAGCGACAATACCCTCCTGATCCGAGAAATTCTCAGCTTCAATAGTTTCAAAGGCTGAAATAGGCGGAACAGGTGGAATATCATTTGTGGGTGAAAGTTCAACAACGCCTTCGGGGAAGGAATTAACAGTGAGGTCGTTGATGTAATACTCGATATTGGTATATCCATTACCGCAGTAATCACCATTTGTATCGGCAGGATCGTTAGGATCAAGACCTCTTGATTCTTCCCATTCATCGGGCATTCCGTCGTTGTCCGTGTCGATAATTTCCTTTTTGAGGACAGCAGACGGATAAGTATAAGTTACTCCGCATTTGATGTTGTATGTGTCGAGCTTTGTTTCTGTAGCGTCATATGCGGCAGTTCCGCTGCATGAACCCGTTCCGTTTATAGTTTCGTAAGCGCACTGCTGGTCTATTGCTGTTCTTTTTTCAGGAGCAATACCATTTCCGGCGAAATTAACAACGTGCTCGTAGGAAGCAGCGGCGCTTTCGGCACCGGCAACAGTTGAGACATTTTCTCCGTTAATGATAGTCTGGAATGGTGCTGCCGAGTAAAGATCATCCTTGGTAATGCCGATTGAATCCTTTACCTTGATTCCCGACCAGTTGTCGTTTGTGATAGGATTAATCGTGCCGTCCTTGTTGATCATCTGATTTCCGTCGCAGTAGATTTTGAAATTCTGCGGACTTGTTGTGCTGTCAACGTTTACCCAGTGATATCCGCCGGAAGTAGAGTTTCCTGCTTTGAGGGTATTGTTGACGTAGTTCAGATGACCGATAGTTCCATAAGCAGTCTGATATCCCCAGTCGTAAATAATATTGTTAGCGAAATCAGCGGTGTATGTACCCGGAATCTTGCCTCGGAAATTTCTTGAAACGTTGTGGATTATAAGGTTGTGGTCAAAGGAAAGATTACCCTTGCCCATCATAAGACCGAAGCCATGAAGACCTTTTTTATGACCGCCCCATGAATCGGCAGGACCGATAACAGAATACTGAACAGTGTAGTTCATGTTATTGGAGTAAAGTCCCCATTGTTCGTCGGTAGTCCAGCCCATTGAGCAGTGGTCAATAATGGAATTAGAGCCATTTGCACCGCCCCATGCGTCATTTCCTGAGCTTGTTGCTGCATCCGGACCGGGACGGGAACTTATGTAACGGCAGATGATGTTGTCTCCAGCCATACCCATTTTATAGTTTTTCAGGGTGATTCCGGAACCTCCAGGAGCAGTCTGTCCGGCGATAGTGATATTACTTTGGCAGAGTATATTGCTTTTCAGCTCTATAGTTCCGCTGACATCGAAAACTACGATTCTGTTTGATTTGCTTACGGCATCACGGAAAGAGCCGGCACCGCTGTCGTTGAGGTTGGTAACGTGATATACTTCGCCGCCTCTGCCGCCGGTAGCATATTTTCCACCGCCAACAGCACCCGGAAAGGCTGGAATATTGGATGAAGCAGCGTCAGCTGTAACAGGGATAGAAGCATTTTTTTCCGGAGCAATATCTGCACACGATATTATGGTAAGGATTCCGGTAAGAAATGCGGTGATTTTTTTGAATTTACGATTCATTTAATATCCTCCGATCTTGTAATCAGTAATAATATTATACAGTATTTATTCATAAAAAACAATGAAAAATAGTGCTTTTTTACTGAAAAATAATATTATTTTTTTGATTCGATATGTGGGATAATCTTTTTTTAATATTAAATATGAGATTATTGTGTACAGACGCAATTTTTTGAAAAAATTGGTTGAATTCCTGCAAAAAGTATGCTATAATATAAAGAGTATGTTTAAACTAGAATAAATACGCTGTTCCGGATGACGGACGGCAGATTGGAGTTGTTATGAATTATTTTGATATTTTTACATTAACGCAGCAGGCGGAAATTGAAAATCCTTCGCTTTTTCCGTTTCCGTTCAAGATGCATTTGATATTCGCCTGTCTTGCTGCTGTTTTCTTTGCATATCGCTTTTTTACACAAAAACAGCCTTTTCAGCTCATTATGGCAGTTGCAATTCCAGCTTCACTGCTCATCTGGCTTTCCGAAAGCAAAACGCTTTTCTACGCTGTAGGAATTGCCGAAGCAGTACTGATACTTGCAGCGATTGTGACATCATTTATTTTTAAGCCGAAGGATATAGCAGATGATAATGATGATGCAGATCCTGCCGCTGACAGTGTACCGGAAACGGAGGAACAGGCTTGAAAATCGTAATTACTGACGGGTCTACAGTAAATTTCAGCGGAGATATTCCTGAGGAAAAGCTCAGGGAGCTCGGCGATATTGAGTTTTATCCGCTGACAAAGCCGGAGGAAACAGCTTCACGCATAGGTGATGCAGAGATAGTACTCTGCAACAAGACGCTCATAACCCGTGAGGTCATGGATTCCTGTCCGAAGCTTAAATATATCGGGCTTTTTGCTACAGGTTATAACAACGTAGATATTGAAGCGGCAACCGAAAAGGGAATAACAGTCTGCAATGCCGGACAGTATTCCACAAATGCCGTTGCACAGCAGACTTTTGCCTATATTCTTGATCATTTCAGCCGGATAAGGGATTACGATAGTCTTGTAAAGAACGGTGAATGGGAGCGTTCATCAACATTTTCGTATTTTCCGCTGCCGATAGGTGAGCTTGCCGGAAAAACTCTTTCCATTGTTGGATATGGTTCAATCGGGAAACGTGTCGCTGAGATAGGAAGCGCCTTCGGAATGAATATAGTAGTTTCCACAAGAACAGTTCCTGAGGGGGCTCCATATGAGGTGACGGATGTAAATACAGCTGCAGAAAAAGCCGATGTTCTGACATTTCACTGTCCGCTTACCGAGAGTACAAAGGGCATCGTTAATAAGGAACTTCTTGGCAGAATGAAGAAAACAGCTGTGCTTATCAATACTGCACGAGGCGGAATAGTGGACGAAAACGCTCTTGCAGAAGCACTTGATTCCGGAATGATTTCTGCGGCTTATGCAGATGTTCTGGACAAGGAACCTATGTCGCCTGATACACCTCTTAAAAACGCTGCACACTGCTATATTACGCCGCATACTGCATGGGCTGCCCTTGAAACACGACAGCGCCTTGTTGATATAGTCTGCGAAAATGTAAAGGCATGGCAGAACGGCATACCAACAAATAAAGTAAACTGAAAGAAGCATTTTATGAGAAATATTTCTGAAAAAAAACGAATCGTTATAAAACTGGGCACATCAACACTCGCCCATGCTACGGGAAAACTCAATATAAGAAGAATGACAAATCTTGTCAGGGTTATTTCAGATCTGCACAACTCAGGACGTGAAATAATCATGGTATCCTCCGGTGCTGTAGGACTTGGCGCCGGAAAGCTCGGACTTCCCGAAAAACCAAAGGAAACTAAGGCAAAACAGGCAGTTGCGGCTATCGGTCAGTGCGAGCTTATGCACGTTTATGACGATATGTTTGCAAAATACAGCGTGACAGTCGCACAGATACTTCTGACAAAGACGATTATAAATAACACGAATCACTGCGAGAACTTCAAGAATACTATTGAGACTCTTGTGGGAATGGATGTTATTCCGATCGTGAACGAAAATGATACTATCGCCATTGATGAGCTTGAGCTTGAAATCGGAGAAAACGATTCTCTGTCAGCACTTGTTGCAGAATTGTCTCATGCAGATCTTCTGCTGATACTTTCGGATATCGATTGTCTTTATGACGATGATCCGAGAAAAAATCCCGATGCAAAGCCTATTTCTGTAGTTGAGGAAATCACTACTAATATCGAGCAAATGGCTGGCGGTGCCGGTTCAGGTCTGGGAACGGGCGGAATGTCTACAAAGATCAATGCTGCCAAGATCGCAACAGAAGCAGGAATTGACATGGTAATCATGAACGGAAGAGATCCTGAGCTGCTGTATGATCTTTTTGAAAATAAGGAAATCGGAACCATATTCAAAGCAAAAAAATAATAGAGAGGTGACTATAATGAGTTATACAGAGGAACTCGGAAAAAGAGCCAAGGCAGCAGAAGCTGCAGCAGCAGGTGCTTCAAGCGCGATAAAGGATAAAGCTCTTGCGGCAATTTCAAAGGCTCTTATTGAGAACAAAGAGCTTATAATCGCTGAAAATGCAAAGGATATTGCCAACGCAAAGGCTAACGGCATGACCGAAGCAAAGCAGGACAGACTTAAATTGGATGAAAAGCGTATAGAGAGTATTGCAAAGGGCGTTGACGAGCTTATTGCGCTTGCTGATCCTATCGGCGAAGTTGTCGGAGGCGGAAATCGCCCCAATGGTTTACAGATAATCAAAACCCGTGTACCTCTCGGAGTTATCGGTATAATCTTTGAGTCACGTCCAAATGTTACAGTTGACGCAGCCGCTCTCTGCTTAAAAGCTGGAAACGTTGTTATCCTCAAGGGCGGCAAAGAGGCTATAAATTCCAACGTATGCTTAGGAAAAATAATGCGTAAGGCAATTGAAGAAGCAGGACTTCCTGCTGATATGATACAGGTTGTGGAAAATACTGACCGTGAAACTACTACAGAGCTTATGCGCCTTAACGGTTATGTTGATGTTATTATTCCGCGAGGCGGCGCAAATCTCATTCAGGCGGTAGTCAAGAATGCTACTGTTCCTGTTATTGAGACAGGCGCAGGCAATTGTCACGTTTATGTTGACGCTTCCGCAGACCTTGACATGGCTGTGGATATAACCGATAACGCAAAAACTCAGCGCCCATCAGTATGCAATGCTATCGAAAGCCTGCTTGTTCATAAGGATATTGCAGAAAAATTTCTGCCGATGATTGCAGAACGCTTCAAGGAACATGATGTAAAGCTTTACGGCTGCGACAGAACTATTGCTATTCTCGGTGATCACGTTGAAAAGGCTGCAGAGACAGAGTATGCCACTGAATTCAATGATTATGTTATTGCAATTAAGGTAGTGGATGACATTGATGAGGCTATTGCTCATATAAGAAAATACAGCACACGTCATTCTGAGTGCATTGTTACAAGTTCTATCGTAAATGCTGAGAAATTCCAGAGATGTGTTGACGCTGCTGCAGTTTATGTAAATGCGTCAACAAGATTCACTGACGGCGGAGAATTCGGCTTCGGCGCAGAGATAGGAATTTCCACCCAGAAGCTCCATGCAAGAGGACCTATGGGACTTAAAGAGCTTACAACTACAAAGTATCTCATTAACGGAAACGGACAGATAAGATAATTCAGTATATTTCACTTGATTTTACTTTACCTTAACTTTTATTATTTTGGAGGTCGTAATGGCTATCAGAAAAGATCTTGACGATATGCTCAATAATCTCAGAGGCAGCAGTTCTGAAAATACATTGTCGCCAAAGGCGGAAGCGCAAAAAGCGAAAAGCATTTACGATAATATGTCAGTTGAGGATCTTCTCAATGCGCTGACAGTTGAAAAAAAGCCTTCTCTTGCGGAGAATATTCTGAATGAGCTTGATGAAAAGGAAATCAAAGCGGCAGAGGAAGCAGCTTTGTCTGCTCCGGAGCCGAAGCCAATCAGTGATGACCTTGTTCCTAAGCAGAAAAAAAAGGTTATTATTACCGGAGAACTGCCTGATTATGAAGAACTTCGCCGTCAGGAGGAAGAGCAGAAACGGCAGGAACGTCTGAGAGCTGAAAACCGCAGAATGAATCATACAGCGGTAATTCCAGTGTCAAAGCCGGAGCCGGAAGTAATTCCAGAACCGGAAGTAATTGCTGAGCCGGAGATCACTCCAGAGCCGGAGGTTATACCGGTACCAGAGATGGTTTCTGAGCTGGAACAGGTACATGAGTCTGAAACAATTCCTGAGCCTGCTGCCGTACAGGAGAAAGCTTCTGAAGAGATAGTTCCGGAGCTGTCGGAAATTAAGCCAGAAACAGAGAACGTTTCTGAGAAAGAACCGGACTCTGACAGCGAATCATAAAAAACAGCTGAGAACAAGAAGAAAAAAGGAAAATCTTCAAAACGCAGCAAAAAATATTCCTCTGAGGAAGCAAAAACTGAGAAGAAATTTGACGCTGAGGAGATTGCTGATACTAAAATAGATGATCTGTTCAACGGCGATACAAGCGGAAATGATGCGGAACAGCCGGTAGAAAATGAGGGCGGAGAATCGGCTACCGATCTTATAGACGCTGCTCTTGCTGCCATAAATGGTACATCTGTTCCAGATGAACCCATTGGAGAAGAAATTGCTGCTGAGGAAAATGCTGCTGACGTGCAGCCGGAAATTGCAGAAGAAGCTCCGGAGCAGCAGGACGGTGTTTCCAGTCTTATCGAGAATATTCGTGAAAACGCAGCTAATGCTATCGCTGAAATTGAAGAACCCAAGGATGCTGATGAAGTTTCTGAGAACGGCAGCGAGAAGGAAAAAGTACCGGAGAATGAAAATAAGGAAGAAGAAAAAACGGCTGATCAGAATGATACATCCAAAAAAGGAAAAATCACCTCTGCGCTTACGAAAATTCTTGATGAAGATCCGGAAACTCTTATCGACGTCAAAAAAGAAAAAACAGAGGCTGACGAAGATAAGCCGCCGAAGAAAAAGAAGCTCAAAAGAAATATATTTGCAGCTTTAGGTGTAATTTTTACGGTGTTTGCCATTATCGGAATTGTTACGACTGTCAGCAAGGGCATAGGCAAGATCAGAGGATTTGCTACCGGTGAAGCTAAAAAAGACGGCTTCACAGAACTCGTTTATCCCGTTGTGATAATGGATATCGAGTCATTCGATAAGCCTGCTGATCTTACATCTGAGCAGATAATCACTGCAGCGGTGTGGTCTATTATCATGGACGATGAAAAGCTTGAAAAATACCCTGTAAATGTAGCCGGAGGAGATGTTATTTCCATATCTGCCTACGATATTGAAGCAGAAGCGGTTGCACTTTTCGGACAGGAACACGCTGAATTCGTTCATACTACTGTCGGACCTATGACATCACGTTTCTACTATGACGCTGAAAAGGGTGTTTACAACGTGCCAGTTCATCCGATAGTATTCACATATGAGCCGGAAATAAAGTCGATCGTAAAAAGCGGAAGCGATTACACGATCACTGTGGACTATATAGATGAAAGACCGTCATGGATGGAAAAGAGTGTTTCAAAGTCTGTTGAATTCCACGTTACGGAAAAAAGCGATGGAACATATCAGTTTAATTCCATGAATATTCTCTACGTTAAGAATAATTTATAAAAATATCCCGTCAAAGCCATGAGATGTCACGGTTCTGACGGGTTTTTTATATTATCATGAAATTTTATTCTGATTTGCTGTAATCCTTGAAGCAGATATTCAGATCAACATCGCCGTTTATGCCGGGAACCTTTCCGGCTGCGGTATACTGCCACATCTGATAATCGTAGTAATATGTAGGCTTATCGTCGTATTCTGCCAGCCAGAAATCATATTCCTGAAGCCGCGGGAGATCAAGCTTGAACATTGAAGTATTCTTGTTCTGATAAATCATAGGAGTATATCCGGCAGATTTAACACGCTCGCAGAAGGAAATGCAGCATTCAGCGAGAGTATCGACAGAAACCTTGTCAGTACGGGCAGAATCGTTGTATATCAGCTCCCAGTCAAAGACAACGGGATATGTAATATCATACGGCTCAATGGCGTCGATTACGATGTCAGCCTCCTCGATAGCTTCCTCCGGAGTCACAGCCTGTGAGTAGAAATAAACACCAAGCTTGATGCCGGCTTTTTCTGCGTTTCTGAGATTATCCTCAAAAGTAGTATCAAGAGTTATTTCGCCGCCTCCGTAGGTACGGTATCCTACACGGATAATGGCAAATTCGATACCGGAATCTTTTACCTTCTGCCAGTCAATAACGCCCTGATGTTCGGAGACGTCAATGCCGGCGATAGAAGTTATTTCTCCATTTTCAGTGTAGAAAGAGTAGCCGTTTCTGGTGACAAGCTGATCCATATTGAGCTGACAAGCCGGAACATCGGCGAAAACGGGGAAGAAAATCTCCCCGTATACACCGTCCTTCATGAGGATTTTTTTGCCGTCAAGCTGATAAATAGTTTCTTCCTTTTCAATAACGGGACGTGTTCTTACCTGAGGATCAAGGGAGTCACCGTCAGTGCTTGCTGGAACAGTTTTATCGTCTGTAAAACGGTCACGGAGGAAGACATTCCACGCAAGCTCGCCGGAAAGTACAATAATCAGCAGCATTTCAACGAATGCAATAAACTTGAATTTATTTTTCGGCTTTTTTTCCTTGCGCTTCCGTGAGGATCTGCGGGGCTTATCGCTTTCCCGTATCTCCTGTTCGATTATTTGCTGAATTTCTTTATTTTCTGCCATTGTTTCCTCCGTTATTGTTGATTATGATTAACCGCGCAGCTCAGCGCCGAGAGCAGAAAGTGCCTTGAGGACACGCTTCATAGCTCCGTCAGCCTGTTCATCAGTGAGAGTTCCCTCGTGTGAACGCATGGAAATGGAGTATGATACGCTCTTTTTGCCGTCCTCGATCTGCTTTCCCTTGTATACGTCAAAGAGTGTTACCTTTTCAAGAATCTTTCCTACAGCGCCCTTGATAGCCTTTTCAAGTTCAGCAACAGGAATCTCATCGTCGCAGATAAGGCTGAGATCTCTTGTAGTAGCAGGGAATTTCGGCAGCGGCTGATAAGTGATCTTTCCAGCAGCAACAGACATAAGCTCAGCGATATTAAGCTTTGCAACGTAAGTCTTTGTGCCGAGCTTGTAGGTATCCTGAACCTCAGGATGAACTTCGCCCATGATACCGAGAATTACATCATCCTTGAGGATAACAGCGCTTCTTCCGGGATGGAGAGCATATTTTTCATCGGAAGCATTGCTGTCTCCGGCACGGACGTAGTCAACATCGCTGATGCCGATTTCATCAAGAAGCTGTTCGATCATACCCTTTAATGTGTAGAAATCAGCATCTCCGCCGTACATACCGATAGTAAGCTTCTGCGGCTCATCAGGGAGTGAATATTCATAGCGGTGCTTTTTGTTTCCGCTGCTTGCAAGGATATCGCCGTTGATATAGGGCTTTTCTTCCTTAGCGGGAATGTATTCTTTAGAAATCTCAAAAAGACAAGCTTTTTCATTTCTGTTGTTGTAGTTGAAAGAGAGTACATCAAGCATTGAGGGGATAGTAGTAGTTCTCATAACGCTTGTATCCTCGCCGAGAGGATTAACGATCTTTACAACCTTGCGGAGCTCACTGTTTTCAGGAAGTCTGATCTTGTCAAAATATTTGGGAGAAACGAAAGAGTATGTTGCAATTTCGTAGCCGCCGAGAGAAACAGCAGCATTTCTGAGAGTGCGGACGAACTTCTGCTCCTCAGTGAATTCAGCCTTTGCAACACCTCTGAAATCACTGGAGGGGATGTTGTTGTAGCCATAGATTCTTGCAACTTCCTCAGCAATATCTGCTTTGCAGCCGATGTCAATTCTGAATGAGGGAGCAACTGTCTTTCCGTCTGCGAATGTGAAACCAAGACGTCCGAGGTAATCCTTCATATCAGCGTCGGAGATATCAGTTCCGAGGAAATTGTTGATCCACTCGGGGTTGAATTCTACCTCAGAGGGAACATAGTCGGAGTGATCGCAGTCGATAACAGTGCTGAGAACTTCACCGGCGCCAAGCTCCTCAACGAGCTGGAATGCTCTTTTAAGGCAAACCATGCTGATAAGCGGATCAACGCCTTTTTCGTATCTTGAAGAAGCGTCAGACTTGAGCTTCAGAGCCTTTGATGTACGGCGAACCTGTGAGGGCTCAAAGTAAGCAGACTCAAATACAACAGTTGTAGTATCATCCATGATACCACTGTATTCACCGCCCATAACGCCGGCAACAGCAACGGGCTTCTTTTCGTCAGCGATAACGAGCATATCGTCGGAAAGCTCTCTCTCAACGCCGTCAAGAGTCATGATTTTTTCGCCGTTTACAGCGTTTCTTACGTTGATGTGTGCGCCTTCAACATAGCGGAGATCGAATGCGTGCATAGGCTGACCGTATTCAAGCATAACGTAGTTTGTGATATCAACGAAATTGTTGATAGGACGAACACCGCTTGCACGGAGACGCTCTCTCATCCATCTGGGAGAAGGCTCAATTTTTACGTTCTTTACGATACCGGCACAGTAACGCTTGCACTTATCTGTGTTGATGATATCAACCTTGAGGAGTTCATTTATATCGCCGTCAACGCCCTTGAATGAGGGTTCAGGAATATTCAGTGCAAGATCAAAAGTTGCAGCAGTTTCTCTTGCAAGACCTGTAACGCTGAGACAGTCAGGGCGGTTGGAAGTAATTTCAAATTCAACGGAGGTATCATTGAGACCGATAGCGGACTGGATGTCCTGACCGATCTCGCAGTCCTCCTGCATGATGAAGATTCCGTCCTCGATAGCGTACGGGAAATCTCTCTTGTCGAGACCAAGCTCGCCGAGTGAGCAGAGCATACCGTTGGATTCAACACCACGGAGCTTGCCCTTTTTGATTTTGATTCCGCCGGGGAGAGTTGAGCCGTCAAGTGCAACGGGGATGATATCACCGGCATTTACGTTTGAAGCTCCTGTAACGATCTGAATGGGAGCATCCTTGCCGACTTCAACCTGACAAACAACGAGGTGGTCGGAATTTTCGTGAGGAACAACGGAGAGGATCTTACCAACAACAACGTTGGAAATTTCTTTTCCCTCGATCTCATAGCCCTCAACCTTAGAGCCGCTCATTGTAAGAGCGTGGCAGTAATCTTTTATCGGCATATCGGCTTTAACGTAGTCGTTAAGCCATTTCATTGATAAATTCATAACTTTTTCCTTTCTGTTTTATGGTTCGTTATAAACGTTGATATTTTCATTCTTTTTCGTAAAACGCTTTATTATGCTCCGGCACAGCCTTTCGCTGTCACCGGCGGTTATTGAAGTACTTTTAAGTCCATAGCTTACTTTGATAATGTAGCAGCCAGCTATCGGAAACAGCGAACGGTGCATAATTCCGAAATGTATGCTTCCTAAACCGACAGAAGCGGTTTCTACAGTAATTGATCTGATTTTTTCATACGGAACTTTTCTGAGTTTTCTGAGATCAAAGAAGTGATCTGAAAACCAGTAAAATCTATCTTTCATTTGGTATGAACTTTTACGAAAGTAATGTTCCGGCTTTTCATGAAGTTCGTCAAGAAATTTTTTCAGACGGCAGATATATATGCTCTGCCATAAAATCGCAAATGCGAAAGGTACAGCGACGATAGAACATACAATAAGAGAAAATATTGCTGCTGATTTTCCAATATCTGAAAAACAGACGGTCAATACAGCTAAAGCGTCAAGAATAAGAAAAATAATTGAAACTGCAATAATATTCCTGCTTCTCTGAAACATCAGAACTGCTCTAAGAATCTCACATCGTTCTCATAGAGAAGACGGAGATCGTTGATGTCATAGCGTCCCATAACCATACGCTCAAGACCGAGACCGAAAGCAAATCCGGAGTAAACCTCAGGGTCGATACCGCAGTTTTCAAGAACCTTGGGGTGAACCATACCAGCGCCGAGAAGCTCGATATATCCTTCGTCCTTGCACATGGAGCAGCCCTCGCCGCCGCAGTTGAAGCAGCTGATATCAACTTCACATGAAGGCTCAGTGAACGGGAAGTGATGCGGACGGAAGCGGAGCTTGCAGTCTGCGCCATAGAGCTTCTTCATGAGCATATCGAGAGTTCCTTTAAGATCAGACATTGTGATACCCTTGTCGATAACAAGTCCTTCTATCTGGTGGAAAAGGGGAGAATGTGTAGCGTCAACGGCGTCTGAACGGAAAACACGTCCGGGTGAGATAATACGGATAGGCGGCTTCTGATTTTCCATTACATGAACCTGTACAGAGGAAGTCTGGGTACGGAGGAGAATAGTCTCGTCAGTGCCCTCGATGTAGAATGTATCCTGAGTATCACGAGCCGGATGATCGGGAGGAAGATTAAGTGCCTCGAAAACGTGGTAATCGTCGTCAACCTCGGGACCATCAGCGATATCGAATCCCATACCCATGAAAATCTCACGGATTTCGTTTTCAACCTTTGTAAGCGGATGAAGCTTACCGAAAGGAGCGTGCTTTCCGGGGAGAGTAATGTCAATGGATTCTTCCTTGATCTTAGCCGCCTGAGCCTCAGATTTAAGGGACTCAAGCTTGTTTTTGAGAGCTTCTTCGATGTCTGCTCTCACCTGATTTGCGAGCTGACCGATGATCGGACGTTCCTCTGCAGAGAGCTTGCCCATTTGTTTAAGGATAGCAGTAAGCTCACCTTTTTTTCCGAGGAATCTTATCCTCAGATCGTCAAGAGCCTTGATTTCTGTGCAGGCTTCAAGCTCCTGTTTAGCCTGTGCTTCAATTTTTTCAAGCTGTTCTTTCAAAAAAATCAACTCCTAATAAAATTATTGTGGCGATAACGTACAACGCCGTCAGGCAGGTTATAGCCATGTGTATCGGAAAATAAAAAATTCCTGTCCAACAGGACAAGAATACTCTTGCTTATGACCACCCATTGTCAGGAGAGCCGACACTCTCTTGCCCTTAACGCAGGCATACGTCAGCTCCTACAGTAATCCCGATCGCAGAATCATTTCAAAGCTGCCCCTCAGAAGTGAACTTCAGACCGCTTTAAGCCGATGCCTTCCACCAAGCGGCATCTCTCTGTGGGCTTCACTGCAGACCTACTCTCTCCGTCACAGGGTTCTTTACAATTATATACTGAAAATAAAAAAAAATCAAGTGTTTATATTGAAATTCTGCTAAATTTGTGATATTATATTATTAGACAGCAATTTATAAAGCAATCTTTTATAAATTTGCTGAATAGTATCTATCAGGAGATAAAATATGGACAATTTTGCAGAACAGCTCGTAACACGAAAAGAAACCAAATCCGATAAAATAAGCAGAATCGGAACTCTTATAACGGGTTCACTTTTTTCTGTATGTCTTGCTTTGCTGGGATTGCTTCAGCTTTCGCAGCCTCTGATCACAATGATGTTCCTGCTGCTTGCCGCTGCCGGCGGATACATGACATATCTTCTCGTTCAGGGAAGATATGTGGAGTATGAGTATACCTTCACAAACGGCGAGCTTGATATTGACAAGATAATTGCACAGAAGAAAAGAAAAGAGCTTCTCAGTGTGGAGGTAAGAACCTTCACGGATTTCGGAAAATACAGTGATGATATGGAAGAATCAGAGGATATGACGGTTGTTATGGCAACTGACAATATCATTTCCAACGAATATTATGCTGATTTTGAGCATAGTGAATATGGTAAGACAAGACTTGTTTTTGTTCCGGATGAAAAAATGCTTGGCAATATAAAGAAATTTCTGCCGGCAAAATTAAGAAATTTATTATAAATCCGTATGATATAATACGGTCGGAAAAGGAGTGGTTTGAATGAAAATTGTTACGCCGAAGCAGATGCAGATGATCGAGGAACGCTCAGAAAAACTGGGTGTTTCAAGAAAAAAACTGATGGAAAATGCCGGAAAGGCACTTGCTGAGATCATTGACAGTTATTGCCGACGTACAAGCGATGCGCCGCCGGAAGAAAAATCAATTGTTTTTCTTGCCGGAAAGGGCAACAACGGCGGAGACTGCTTTGCAGCGGCAAATATCCTTGTTTACAGAGGATACCGCATCACAATAATCAATATTGACGGACCTCCTTCGACTGCTATTTCAAAGGAAATGTATCTTCATCTCCCGAAGGAACGAATAGAATTCGTTGACGGTTATCGCAGTCAGGGGATTGAGGCTGCAATTGAAGCCGCTGAGCTGGATTATATGACTGTTCCGAATATGAACGAATTCGACAGCAGATCCGAAAAAAAGGAACTCAATCCTCTCGAAAAGATACTTATGCAGGAAAAGCTCAGAATGAGCAGGGTGAAAAGTGCTGTTGTTGAAGCAAATGTTATCGTAGACGGCGTCTACGGAACAGGCTTCCGTGACCAGCTTGACAAGAATGCAGCCGGTATTTTTGCAATAGGCTCCAGTGCCTACAGAATTGCAGTTGACGTTCCGAGCGGCGGAAACAGTGTTACAGGCACCGTTGCATTCGGAGCTTTTGAAGCCGATGAGACAGTTACTTTTGGATTTATCAAATCAGGCATGACGCAGTATCCGCTGAGAAAATACTGCGGCAAGATCACCGTTGCAGATATCGGGATCCCAAGAGAAGCGCTTGACGTTCTTGACGGAGAAAGAGCGTACTACAGGATCGAAAGAAATCATCTTGCAAGCTATCCTCCCCGTCGGGAAAGAGATTCCTATAAAGGAACATTCGGTACGCTTCTTGTCATCGCCGGAAGCTCATCCATGAGGGGAGCGGCTTCATTTGCGGCTATGGGTGCTTTCAGGACTGGCGTAGGTCATGTAAAAATCGCTTCTGTCGAAAAGTGTATAGATACCATGTCAGTGCTTGTTCCGGAAGCTACATATATAGAGCTTGAAAGCGATGATTATGGCTATATGCTTTTTGATACAAGCAAAGACGCTCTGCTGAAGGCAATGAACGGAGCTTCTGCAATAGTCATCGGATGCGGAATGGGAGTTACTCCTGACACTATTGAAATTACACGATTTGTCGTTCAGAATGCAAAATGTCCAGTAATTATTGATGCAGATGGAATAAATTGCATAGCCTCGGACATAGATATTTTACTGGGAAAGAAAACGGACATAGTTATTACTCCTCATGTCGGTGAAATGGCACGGCTTCTCAATTGCGACAACGCTATGATCTCCAATAACCGTATTGTCGTTGCGGAAAAATATGCTGAAAAGTACGGGATAACAGTAGTTCTTAAGGGCGCAGGAACTCTCATCGCTAACAGCAGAGTTACTGCTGCAAATCATACGGGTAATCCTGGCATGAGCGTGGGCGGAAGCGGAGATATACTTGCCGGAATTATCGGATCTATCGTGGCTCAGGGAAGCTCAGTCTATGACAGTACCTGCGCGGGAGTATATATTCATGGTCTTGCCGGAGATATTGCCGCAGAAAAGCTTGGAATGGAGTCAATGCTGCCGAGAGATATCATTGACTGTTTGTCCGATTCATTCCGTGTCCTTAAGGAAAAGAAACTTCAAAACAACTGATAATCAATACAAAGGATGTATAAGTTTTACGCAGTATCTCACTGCAAAAAATACGGATGCTTCAGAACGGAGAAGGTATTATGAAAAAACTTATTACATTCACATTGACGATTCTTATGACGTTATGTATGGTAAGCTGCTCGGTGCCGCTGAAATCCTCTACGTCACGCAAAAACGGACTTGACTGCGCATTTCAGGCTGATGCAGCAATAACTCTTGACCGGCTTCAGGCTGAGGGGATTATAAGACGCTTTGGAACAGGCGCTTGGGAGATCGAATTTTCTGCTCCCAACACTCTCAGCGGAGTAAAGCTTGAATTCAGCGAGGGAAATACGGAAGCCTCCTACAAGGGACTGAGCTTTTCAGTGCCGCAGTCGGCTGTTCCGGTAAAGGCTATGCTGCTGAATCTTATCAAGGCTGTTGACGATAGCGCCAGACTTGAGGAGCTTAAGGGCGAGGAAAAAGATAACGTTCTTGAGGTGAGCGGAAAGCTTGAGGGCGGCGAGTATGTTCTTATCGTCGATAAGGACGGAAAGCTTGCAGGTTTTGAAATGGATAACAACAAGCTGAAAATGACATTCACAAATCTCACACCTGTTGATGCGGGAGCCGAATCTGCATCATCTGCGGAAACAACGACCATTCCGGCAGAAACTACTACGGTATCTGCGTCAGAGACTATGGCAGAAGTAACTACAACTGCTGATGTATCTGAGAACACTACAGAAACAACAGGTAATCAATAAACAGAAAGACCGCCTGTAAAGGCGGTCTTAATTTATTCAGCTGGGAAATAATAATCAAGGAGAAGATCAACCATATACGAATATGTATCAATACCTTCCTCACGGCCATTCAGCTTTATATTTGTATCAATTGCTGATTCCGAAACAGTGCTGACCGCTTCAGTGGGAATAATTTCCTTCTTTTTATTTTCTTCCCAGTAGTTGTCGGGCATGAAACGGAACCAGTCACGGCGTACCTTATCGGAAATATTGTCAGTGAGGTAGTAGGCTTCAGTGATTTCGGTGTCGTAAATCTGATTGTGAACGTATTCCAGAGCTTCAAGATAGCCGCAGTACCTGAATTCAATATTGTCACTGCCTGTCGTTGCGATAAAGCTGATGAAATTCGCTTCGTCCTCCTGAATTATGCCTTTAAGGTGGGAATATTCATGACATATTGTTGCGGGAAGATTAGTTTTCACCATGTCGTCATTGTAGTTTGATTCCAGCGAAAACGGGAAATAAATTCCCGAAAGATTTGATTGGCTCATAAAGTAGGAGAACATAATCGGCTTTGCATCAGGATAATACCCCTTCAGCTGCGGATATTTTTCTGCGGCTTTTTTCATAGCTTTTTTTGCTTCGGAATCAATATCCGCTGTAATGCAGAAGCGGTCATTCTTGTCTCTGGAAACTTCCAGCGCAAGCTCGTTGGTTTTGTCAATGAGAGCGGAATACAGAGCGATAAGCTCGCTGCGGGGATGCTCCTTTGAGCTGAGATAGCGCTGAGAAAACGGTGTGCACTGGTACATGACAAAACAGTTCATATTTTCAGTGACGGTGATATAAGCAAGGATCCACAGTGCTGAGGTGAAGAAAATCCCTAATATTTTTCTCCGTGAATTCTTCTTTACGATCAGCAGGACTATTGTGAGAGGTATGCCAATCAGTACAAGAATAACAGCG
>JAFTYF010000008.1 GCA_017461395.1 Ruminococcus sp. | reverse complement strand
TCTGAAATCAATCCTGTTCAATAACGCTTGCGTTATTACTGCGCATTTTTTACTCTTTGCTTGAGCTTTCCCTATCTCTCAATAGGAATCTCAAGGGTCGTTACTTTTCTTGCATTGTTCGATTTTCAAGATGCTGTTCGCTCAACTACTTATCGGTAGTAAGCTTTATCATTATATCATATCTTTTCGAGTTTGTCAAGTACTTTTTTTTGAATTTTTTCAAAAATTTTTTTGACTCACTTTTCAAGATTTTTGCTTGTCCTGCGACAGCTTTATTATTATATCATCGTTTTCAGGAAATGTCAAGCAGAAGGTTTCTCCATTTTTTCCGATTTTTTTGTGCATATCGCTCACAAGTCATATATTTGGAACGCCTGTGATGAGCCAGCGGAGTGAAAATATCAGTGCAACTCCCACCAGAACTCCGGCAATAATGATGTTTTTCTTTATCTCGTCGTCGTACTCAAACCTCGATAAATCGGCGGGATTCACCCATATCAGCTTCTTTTCGCCGATCTTCATCGGCTGATTAAATCCAGCTTTGTCGTCCTTTTCGTATTTCTTTCCGCCACATTCAAATTTCATCCTGTGAATATACGAAACCGTCATTCCCTTGCGGTTCTTTTTCTCACGAACCTCAATGACCTCCGCAAGTACAAGCTGACCTTTTCTCTTCAATAGTATAAGACGCATCATGTAAATCGCCGCACAAAGCGCGATTATCAGACCAATTCCGCCCCAGATTATCTCCTTCACTTCTATCACCTCTCTGCTATGATAGCACTTTTCCGGCGATTTGTCAATAAAAAACGGACGACCGATAAAGTCGTCCGTTTATTGTTTTATTTTCAGAACTAATAACTGACCGCTTATTATGCCATAAGCTTAACCATAACTGCCTTCTGAGCGTGGAGGCGGTTTTCAGCTTCCTCGAAAATCTCATTTGCATGAGCCTCGAACACCTTTTCAGTGATTTCCTCCTCACGATGTGCCGGCAGGCAGTGAAGAACCATAGCTTCTGCGTTTGCCTGAGCCATAAGCTCGTCGTTGATCTGATATCCGGCAAAAGCAGCCTTTCTCTTTTCAGCTTCGCCTTCCTGTCCCATGGATGCCCATACGTCAGTGATAAGTACATCTGCGCCCTTTGCAGCCTGTGCCGGTGAGTTTGTCATCTCGAACTTATCGCCGTATTCAGCAGCAAAATCAAGAATAACCTTAGGCGGCTGATAGTCATCGGGGCAAGCAATTGAAACTGACATTCCAACCTTGAGTGCACCGACGATAAGTGAATTTGCCATGTTGTTTCCGTCGCCGATAAAGCACATTTTCAGACCGTCAAAGCTTCCCTTGAACTCACGGATAGTCATGAGATCGGCAAGAACCTGACACGGATGACAGAAATCCGTCAGACCGTTGATGATCGGAATACTGCCGTATTCAGCGAGATCTTCAACTTCCTTCTGCTCAAAAGTACGAATCATGATACCGTCAAGGTAGCGTGAAAGAACTCTTGCTGTATCCTGAACAGGCTCTCCACGGCCTATCTGAAGATCGTTTGAGGAGAGGAACAGCGGATATCCGCCAAGCTGATACATACCTGTCTCAAATGAAACTCGTGTTCTTGTGGAAGCCTTCTGGAAGATCATTCCGAGAGTTTTTCCTTTAAGGAGGTGTGAATGAGGAATACCGTGCTTTAATTCATATTTGAGCTGATCTGCAAGGTTGAGGATGTCGATTATCTCCTCGCCGCTGAGATCGAGCATTTTAAGTAAGTGCTTCATGTAAATCTATCCTTTCGAAAATATATTTTTTCTCTGTATTTCGGGTAAAATCAGCTTCTGTTCATTTCTCCGAAAGCCTTATCTATTGCCACTGCAAACAGCGGAATATAGTCGTCAAACGCTGTATTTACTATTTCGAGATCATACTGCAGGGTTCCTGCCGCACCGAATTTTGTTATGATGCTTCCCACCTTGATATCATTGAGAATTATTTCAAAATTCTTTCTGTCCTTACTTGCAATCTCGAATTTCATATTTTTTCCCTCAGCTGTGATAGTCGGATCAAGGAAAAGCGACTTACATTCCATTCTGAGGAAAAGATCGTCATTGAGAATGACTGAAAATATTGGTTTTCTTGCGTCACCTTCCTGAATCAGCGTATAAAGATTGTAGTTACTTGCGTCAAGGAGGATATATCTCTGCGCAAAACCCTTTCTTTTTACGGTATACAGAAGTCGTGATTTTTTGTCCTCTACAACGTATTTGTTGCCCTTTTCTGCAATTGTCAGTTCCATAAATCATTCCTCCAATATATCCAACAGAATCTTCATTCCGTCGTTCAGTTCATCATATGTAATATTAAGAGGAGGCAGCAGTCTCACCTTTTCTTTTGCGGTAAGCACAAGCAGACCTTTTTCAAGAGCTTTTTTTGCAGTATCCGCCGCTTTTTTCGACTCATCAGCAAGAGTAATTCCAATCATCATACCCTTGCCGCTGACGCTTTTAACAGCGCTGCTTTCCTCAAGCATTGTTTTTATATAAGAAGCTTTTTCGTTAACCTCATCGAGGAAGCCCTCGCCCGTTATCCTGTCGATAACTGCGATTCCTCCGGCGCAGGCAATAGGATTTCCGCCGAATGTAGAGCCATGAGTACCGGCTGTAAGAACATCCTTTGTTTTGGAATTGAAAAGACAAGCGCCCATAGGGATTCCGCCGGCGATGCCCTTTGCAAGTGTAGTTATATCTGCCTTTTTGCCGTACCATTCGCCGGCAAGAAACTTTCCTGTACGTCCGATACCTGTCTGAACTTCGTCAGCGATAACGAGGATATCCTTTTGTGCGCAGAGTTCAAAAACAGCGTCAACGAATTCCTCATCAAGAGCGATAACTCCGCCCTCGCCCTGAACGTATTCAAGCATTACTGCGCAGACTGTATCGTCAAGCTTTTCTTTCAGGTCATTGATATTGTTAGCCTCAACGTTGACAAATCCCTCTAAAAACGGGAAAAAGTAGTTATGAAACACATCCTGTCCGGTTGCAGACAGAGTAGCCATTGTTCTTCCGTGAAAGGAATTCACAAGGGTAATGATAGTATGTCTGCCCTTGCCGTACTTGTCGAAGCTGTATTTTCTTGCGGTTTTTATAGCGCACTCGTTGGCTTCAGCGCCGCTGTTCCCGAAGAATACCGAATCATAGCCTGTTGTATTGCAGAGTTTTTCTGCAAATTCAGCCTGAACCTCAGTGTAGTAGTAGTTGCTGGTATGCTGGAGAGTACGCACCTGAGCGCACACAGCGTCAGCCCACTGTTCATCGCAGTATCCGAGGCAATTGCAGCCGATACCGCTTCCGAGGTCGATATATTTCTTGTTGTTTTCATCAATGCACTGTCTGTTCTGTCCCGATTTCATTGCGAGGGGATAACGTCCATAAGAATGTGCCACATGATTATCGAATTTATTAATTGTTTTTTCATTACTGTTCATTTGAATTTCCTCCTTCGGGACAGAGGATGCACAGCATCCCACACTATAATTATAACTCCTGACTGCCCATAAAATCAATATAGTTTCAGCAGAATGTAGTAAATTTTCTATTTATAAGTAATATGATTTAAAAATACGCAATTTTTCCAAACGTCTGGAAATTTCTCGTTTCCTCACACAAACTGAGTACCGATGCCCTCGTTTGAGAGAATCTCAATGAGAATCGAGTGCGGAACTCTGCCGTCAATGATAACGGTCTTGTTTACGCCTCGTCTTACAGCCTCAACACAGCAGTCGATCTTCGGGATCATTCCGCCGGAGATTATTCCCTGTCTCTTGAGGAACGGCACCTCGCTGACGTTTACCTCCGGAATGAGTGTTGACGGATCGTCCTTATCACGGAGAAGTCCGGCGATATCTGTCATGAGAATGAGATTTTCCGCACCAAGCTCAGCGGCAATGCGTGCGGCAGCTGTATCAGCGTTTATATTATATGTATTTCCGTCCTTGTCTGTTGCAACAGTTGCGATAACAGGAACATTTCCGTTAGCAAGTGCGTCAAGGATAGGCTTTGTGTTGACCTCAGTGATCTCGCCTACATAGCCAAGATCCTGACCGTCCTCTGTTGTCATCTTCTCAGCAGTAAGCATTTCGCCGTCGATTCCGCAGAGACCTACAGCACTTCCGTTGTGATGTGCAAGAAGCTGAACGAGTTCCTTATTCACCTTTCCGGCAAGAACCATTTTCACGACGTTGACTGTTTCCTCGTCAGTATAGCGCAGACCGTTAACAAAACGGCTTTCAATGCCGAGTCTGCCGAGCATTTCATTGATCTCAGGACCGCCGCCGTGAACAAGCACAACCTTTACGCCGATCTGTGACAGCAGTGCGATATCAGTCATAACTGCGTCTTTGAGTTCCTTGTTTGTCATTGCGTTTCCGCCGTACTTTATTACAAGAATCTTGTTGTTGTATTTCTGGATATACGGCAGAGCGTCGATAAGCACCTGCGACATATCCTGATTTGAAATTTTATTTTTTTTATCAGCCATTTAAAACACTTCCCTGTAAATTTCTGTATTTATCTGTAGTCAGCCATTGCTTTTCTGAGGATAGCTGCAACCCTTCCGGGTTCTTTTATTCCAAAGATTCCGCTTGCCGCAGGTGAAAATCCACCTGATGAATCGTCATGGCTTAAATTGTCATAAAACGTAATATAGCCAATATTACGGTCACTTGTATTGTATGTGACACCCTTTATCCTGTGAAGCGGAATACGGTTCACCTTATTGTTATTAATAATGATAACGCTTTTGTTCGTAATTGCATATGCACGGCTTTTTATTCCCAAAGTCGAGACTGCATAAACTATGAGTCCGAATATGGCAAGCGGCGGAAAGAACAGAAGCGCAATAAACACAAGCGGCAGACATCCGCCGGTGCCCTTTTCCTTTGCTGTAGCGTTTTTTTCAGCACGTCCGCACCAGAGAATATACTCTCCGCCCGTAAGGTACGGAGCAAAGTTTTTTTCAAATCTTCTGCTCTCGTCGTAGAATTTCTGCTCGACGCTGTAATTATCGTAAGTCTGCCCATGCTTGTGACCGGAGCAGTCCGCACGGTATTCCTCATTATATGTACGGGTATCGTAGTCGCTGTAGGTCTGACCGTGCTCGTGACCGGAGCAGTCCGCACGATATTCCTCATTATGTATACGGCTGTCGTAGTCATCATACGTCTGACCGTGCTCGTGATAATCCTCACAATCGGCACGATATTCCTCAGACGGCCGGATGTAATCTCCGCCGTTGTAGCTTTCATAGCCGTCTTTTTTCTTCCAGAACATCAATACACTCCTCCGGCACTATCTGCTGTTTTTCTTTGCAAGCTCCAGAGCCTCGCTGAGTATCCTGAATGCTTCGTCCGGCTCAGAAATTCCCTGAATAAAAAAGTGGTCGAATTTATCCGATTCATTCCTTGAATAAGGATTATCCATTCTCCGTACAACTATAGTACCTGTCCCCTCGTTGCCGTATTCAATCTGTAAATCATAGATATTCACAAGAGCAACAGCATTTTCATATCTTTCATTTATTATAATAAGTCTGCGGTCGGTTATCGCATAGCCGTACTTTCTCTGAGAAAGAAAAGCCTTGAATATCACCAGCAGAATAAGAAGAGGAATTGCCGGAATTATCGCTGCAGCCGGAAATACAATAATAGATTCAATCACCTTGTACAGAAGAAATCCCATTATCAGAAGCATTACGACAATAAATATGGTATTCCTTTTAAGCTTAGCATAGCTTTCTGTTTTTCCCGTCCAGAGAACCTGCTCATCGCCGGTGATCATATATTTCAGTCTTTCGCTGACAATTTCATCCATTCTGTTGTCGTCAGTATTTTTCACTGCGCTCACCTCACTTCTGCTCATAGATGAACGGAGCCGAAGCCTCATTCAGAATCCTGTAGGCTTCCTCCTGATTCTCTGTAAAGCTGAACAGCAGATGCAGATACGGCGACGGGTTATAATCATGCTTGCCCTTGTTCCTTGTCTTTTTACTGCACATAACAAGTCTTGCCGTGCTGAATACCACAACGGTTATCGCACCTGTTTTGCGGTCAAAGTGCATTTCGTGGATATCATCATAGTAAACTGACTGAAAATCTCTGCCGAGTTTTGTGAGGATTCTCTTGCTTGTGATAACGGTAGGAGCCAAGCTTTTGGATTTAAGCTTAATCACGAAAAATACAACTAAAACCGCTATTATTATCAATGCTGCCACAGCTGCTAAAATATACTCTCCGGCTGCAAGAGAAAAGATAAGAAAAATCGTCGGAACCGGTAAAAAAAACATCACTGCACAGCCCATAAGACATCCCGATGCATCATGAGCAAGTCCGGAGTGGAGTATTTCCTCGTCCTGTTCAAGCTTCTCACCGAATATCTCATGCGGATCAAAATCATGATTCATAGCCGTACTCCTCCTTTGCACGAATTATCGCATTTTCAAGGATTCCGTGAACCTTTTCGGGATTCTCCACGCCGTAAACCGTAGTTACTCCCAGCGGAGAAGGCTTTCCCCTTGTCATTACGGAATAAGCTCTTCCTGTAGGAGAAACCTTCACTTTGCTGTATTTCAGCGAATATCCGAGCGAACCGATGCCGTCTTTAAGCTCTTTGTATGCGACGCATTTTATATCGCTGAGTTCGTCAGAAGTGAATGTTCCGTTGTTGTTAAGAATGATACGCCTGTCAGTTATGGCATAGCTGCTGTATTCCGGCTTCTTTTTAAGGTAAGGATAAAGAGCCCACACAAGCAGCAGAAGCAATACTATAATTCCCGGATTGAATCCTGCTGTCACTAAAAAAACGATAAATATGAAAACCAGAATAATTATCGCCCAGATTTTTTCATCCTGCCAGCTTATATGATTTGTTTCCTTGTATTCTCTGCACCACAATATATTTTCACCGACGTAAAGCTCACGCCGGAATTCGCTTTCCGTGTGGTCGCAGTCTCCGGAAAAGTTCTCCCCGTAGTTATAATCCCTGTTTTCCATAATCAGCTCCTGTAATCGCCGTTTATCTTGACATAATCGTATGTAAGGTCGCATCCCCATGCAATGGCGCTGAATCCGCCGTCACCGATTCTGATGAGAATCTGGATTTCCTCCTCGCCAAGAATCTCCTTAGCCTTTTCTTCAGAGAATTCAACTCCGGCGCCGTTTTTGCATACGTCAATGCTTCCCTTTGCAGAAGCAATTTTTACATCTACCTTATTGATATCGAATTCTGCGTCTGCGTAGCCTACAGCGCAGAGGATACGTCCCCAGTTTGCGTCCTCACCGAACATCGCTGCCTTGAAAAGACTTGAACAGATAACAGATTTTGCAACAGTTTCGGCTGTCTTTTCGGAATCAGCTCCGCCTACAGCACACTCAATGAGCTTTGTTGCGCCCTCGCCGTCACGAGCCATCATTCTTGCAAGATTCATCATGATTGCGTAGAGAGCATTCTCAAATGCCTCGAAATCTGCGTCCTCATGGGAAATAACCTTATTTCCGGCAGCTCCCGAAGCAAGTACGCATACCATGTCGTTTGTGGAAGTATCTCCGTCAACGCTTGCTCTGTTCAGCGTAACCTTTACGATATCGCTGAGTGCACGCTGAAGAAGCTCCGGAGAAATTCCGGCGTCTGTTGTGATGAATGTCAGAGTTGTTGCCATATTTGGATGAATCATTCCGCTGCCCTTGAGCATTCCGCCCATAGTGCAGATTTTTCCGTCAAGCTCAAACTGAACTGCAACTTCCTTAGGCATTGTGTCTGTAGTCATGATTGCTTCAACAGCACGGGGATTTCCGTCGTATGTAAGTCCCTCTGCAAGCTCCTTCATGCCGTTTGCGATTGGCTCGATAGGAAGAATCTGACCGATAACTCCCGTAGAAGCAACGATAACATCCTCCGGACTGATTCCAAGCTCTGCGGCAGCAAGCTCACACATTTTTGAAGCCTTTTCAACGCCGTCAGCATTGCAGGTGTTGGCGTTCACGGAATTCACGATAACTGCCTTTGCCTTTCCGTTTTTAAGGTGCTCCTTTGTCACGAGGATAGGTGCGCCCTTTACCTTGTTTGTAGTATAAACTGCGGCTGCTGTACATTCTGTATCAGCAGCGATAAGTGCTAAGTCGTTCTTTTTCTTCGTTACATGAGCGCCTGCATGAGCAAGTCCGCACTGAATTCCGTTTGCACGGAAACCCTTAGCGGCACAAACTCCGCCTTCAACGAATTTTATATTATCAACTGACTGTAATTTCATTTCGCAAATCTCCTTTATCAGGTAATTTAGTCATCATCTGTGATTTTATGCGGGCGACCGCATTTGAACATTTTTATTATTATAAAATGTCAGTTCGACGATAAACATGGTTATTTGCGGACGACCAATGGTCGTCCCTACATTTATACACGCAAAATAGCCATCTGTAGGGGACGGCGTCCTCGACGTCCCACAAAGCAGATGTTTTTGGAAAGTCTCACATTTTATTATTATAAAATGTTCGGGCATTATTACATAATTAAACAAGCCCTGTAGTTTCGTCAATTCCCATCATAATGTTAAGGCACTGAACAGCCGCACCGCTTGCTCCCTTACCGAGATTATCAAGACGTGCGCAGAGAAGAATCTGCTCATCGCTGCCGAAAACGAATACCTGTAATTTATTCACACCGCTGAGCGTATTTGAAGCAAGGAAGAAAGACTTCTGCTCGTCTGCGCTCATAAGAGGCATTACCTCTACCATGTTTGCACCCTCATAGTGCTTTGCGTACATCGCATGAACTTCCTCTGCTGTCACGGGCTTGCCGAGCATTCTTGTCTGAATCGGGACACTTACGACCATTCCGCTGAAGTAATCGCAGATGATAGGATTGAACATGGGAGTATATTCCAGTCCGGAAACAGCCTTCATTTCCGGCAGATGCTTGTGCTGCTGAGAAAGCGCATACTGACGGGGACTTCCGTACTCGTAAGGCTTATCCTCCCCCTCATAAACGGCAATAGCTTTTTTGCCTGCGCCGCTGTAGCCTGATGTAGCATAAGCGAACACGGGGAAATCAGCCGGAATGATTCCGTTCTTTACAAGGGGATAAACTATTGAAGCAAATCCGCTTGCGTAGCATCCGGGAACAGCAACTCTGTTCGATTTTGTTATCTTCTCACGGTGCTCCGGTGAAAGCTCCGGAAAACCATATGCCCAGTCGGGATTTGTTCTGTGAGCAGTTGAAGCGTCAATGATTCTCACATGATCGTTATCCACGAATGAGACAGCCTCTCTTGAAGCCTCATCCGGAAGGCAGAGAAATGTGTAGTCTGACATATTGATAAACTTTGCACGTTCTGCCGGATCCTTACGTTTATCCTCGCTTATGCGAAGCAGTTCGATATCATTTCTGCCCTCGAATCTTTCGAGAATTTTAAGTCCGGTAGTACCCTCCTGACCGTCGATATATACTTTAACTGACATATTTTACTCCTTATTTTGCATTTTATTGCTCAGGGGAGAGGTCAGCACAAACAACGTATCTGCGTTGTTTCATTCCTCCCCTACCACTTCCGGCAGGTCTCCCCTGATATATTCATCACTATATTGCACAGAACCGCACGATTACTTTTTCTTCTTCCTCTTGTTTACCTTGCGCTGATACTTTTCCCTCTTGGGATCCTTCAAACCAGACTGATCCTCCTTCATGGAGTGCCACACATTTATAACAAGAGTCACCGTAACGATACCCACAAACCACCATATGTAAGCCTTAGGTCTGACGGGAATCCACAGTCCCATGACAAGCATTCCGACCACCCACAGAACACCCATGAAGATGGTCAGACCCAGTGTAAAAATCAGATCTTTTTTCTTCATGATTATTATTCTGAATCAGATAAGAGAATACCGTTATGCAGAGAAAGCTCAAGCTCGGCATTGAGAATCTGCTTCTTTACTTCGTCGGGAGAAGGTCCGCCGTAGGACTTTCTTTCACGGACACAGGTGTCAAGGCTGATAGCCTCGTATACATCCTCAGTGAAAAGCTCTGTCATCTTTGCGTATTCTTCAAGCGGAAGTGTTTCAAGAGTAAGTCCCTTTTCAATGCACTCAGCAACGAGAGTTCCTGTAATCTTGTAAGCGTCACGGAAGGGCATACCCTTTTTAACGAGATAGTCGGCGCAGTCGGTAGCATTGATGAATCCTCTTGCGGCGGCATTTCTCATGTTGTCTTTGAGTACTCTCATGGTCGCAAGCATGGGAGTGAAAGTTTTAAGGCAGAGCTTTACGTTGTCAACAGCGTCGAAAATAGCCTCCTTATCCTCCTGCATATCCTTATTATATGCAAGCGGAATTCCCTTCATCATCGTAAGGAGAGTAACAAGATCTCCGTTGACACGTCCTGTCTTTCCTCTGATAAGCTCGGTAATATCGGGATTCTTCTTCTGAGGCATGATAGACGAACCTGTAGCAAATGCGTCATCAAGCTCGATGAATTTGAATTCCCATGAGCACCAGAGAATTATTTCCTCGGAAAAACGTGAAAGATGAGTCATGATAAGCGACAGTGCACAGTTGAGTTCAACGCAGTAGTCACGGTCAGAAACACCGTCAAGACTGTTTTCCATGGGAGCAGTAAAGCCGAGAAGCTCAGAAGTCTGCTGACGGTTTGTCTTGTAGGTAGTACCTGCAAGAGCACCGCATCCGAGAGGGCAGTAATTCATTCTTTCCGCTGTATCCTGAAGTCTGCCGAGGTCACGCAGAAGCATCCACACATAAGCCATGAGATGATGTGCAAGCGTGATAGGCTGTGCACGCTGGAGATGAGTATATCCCGGCATGATAGTTTCAGTATGCTTCTTTGCTAAGTCTATGAGAGTTTCGATAAGCTCTCTGACAAGGCTGTATATCTCACTTATCTCGTCACGGAGATAAAGGCGGAGATCAACTGCGACCTGATCGTTTCTTGAACGTGAGGTGTGAAGTCTCTTTCCGACGTCACCGAGACGCTTTGTAAGCTCTGCTTCAACGAACATATGTATATCTTCGGCATTGGGATCAAGTGCAAGTGCGCCTGAATCAATGTCAGCGAGAATTTCTTTCAGACCGCCGATAATTTCAAGGCTGTCCTCTTTTGAGATTATTCCGCAGTCGCCCAGCATAGTTGCGTGGGCTATACTGCCCTGTATATCGTGACGGTACATACGTCCGTCAAAGGCAATTGAAGAATTGAAAGCGTTGACTCCGGCGTCAACCTGCTTTGAAAATCTTCCTGCCCACATCATATCTGCCATAATATTTCTCCTTTAATTTAATGCGTAATTCGTAATGCGTAATGCGTAATTACATTTCAAAAAACTGCTGATAATCGACATAATCCTCGGATGTTGATTTGATAATTAATCTTGGCTCTTTAAAAACAGCATCTCTGAACATTTCGTATATTTTTAGTGAATCGCTTTCAAATCCAAACTTTTCTGAAAACTCTTTAATAAATGGCAATTCGCATTTTTGATAATGTTCCAAAAAATCAGTTTGACTTTCCAACCATCCAAACTTTGCCCAATCATCTATACAACCGCAATTTAAAATAATACTAAAAAAGTCGTTTATGTTATTTGCCACTATACCAGCCTGACCTTCGGAATCTATATATCCAACAAATTTACCGTCAAGCAAGGCATATATCCCACCTGAACCGTCACAAGCAAATGGATTAATCTCATAGTTGCTGTGACTATATTCCATAAGATAACTCAAATCATCTAACAACTGATTGTATTCTTCAACATCAAAAGAACATTTGGATGATAAATAATTTGAAAGCTCATCATTATTTTTAATATAATCAATAATGATATTGACGCAATTATTCGTTTCCATTGACACATACCTCTAATAGATTATCTTTTTTCATTCTGTGTAGGGGCGGATATTATCTTTTTTTAGCTTTTAGCTATTAGCCTTTAGCTTTTCGGCAATGCGTAATTATTTTAAAGAGCCTATAGCTAATAGCTAATGGCTAACAGCTAACGGCTTTAATACAGCTAATAGCTGTTAATTGCAACAGGCAGGAGAAAATCTCCCCTGCCTGTCTTTTCTTTAAAATACCTGCCGTGTGCGAAAGCAGACTTGCATTCCGTACAGAGTAAACGAGTTTACGAGTGAAAGCGTGAACTGCCTGCCCGTGCTACGGACTTACTTATTCTGCTCTCTTTTCTTATCGAGCTGAGCCTTAACCTTGATCGGGAGACCAAAGAGATTGATGAATCCAGCAGAATCCTTCTGATCGTAAACGTCATCCTCATCGAATGTAGCAACTTCCTCATCATAGAGAGTATAGGGTGAGGTTACGCCAGCATTGATGATGTTGCCCTTGTAGAGCTTGAGCTTAACGTCACCTGTAACAGTTTCCTGAGTCTTGTTTACGAAAGCTGTCATAGCTTCACGGAGAGGAGTATACCACTGACCGTTGTAAACGATATCAGCGAACTTGATTCCGAGATACTGCTTAACACGAGCTGTTTCCTTATCGAGACAGATTGTTTCGAGAACCTCGTGAGCGTGGTAGAGGATAGCGCCGCCGGGAGTTTCATAAACACCTCTGGACTTCATACCAACAAGACGGTTTTCAACGAGGTCAGCAAGACCGATACCGTTTTCGCCGCCGAGCTTGTTGAGAGCAGCTACCATTTCAACGCCGTTGAGCTCCTTGCCGTCGAGCATTGTGGGGATACCCTTTTCAAAGTGGAGTGTGATATATGTGGGCTTGTCAGGAGCTTCGATAGGAGAAACGCCCATTTCAAGGAAGCCGGGCTTCTCATACTGAGGCTCGTTTGCAGGATCCTCGAGGTCAAGACCTTCATGTGAAAGGTGCCAGAGGTTCTTATCCTTGGAGTAGTTTGTTTCTCTGTTTATCTTAAGAGGAATGTTGTGAGCCTCTGCGTAGTCGATTTCCTCGTCACGGCTCTTGATGTCCCATTCTCTCCAGGGAGCGATAATGTGCATTTCAGGAGCGAAAGCCTTGATAGCAAGCTCAAAACGAACCTGATCGTTGCCCTTACCTGTACAGCCGTGACAGATAGCGTCTGCGCCCTCAGCGATAGCGATCTCAGCGATTCTCTTTGCGATGATAGGACGTGCAAAGGAAGTTCCGAGCATATATCTGTTCTCGTAGATA
The DNA here is from genome assembly GCA_017461395.1 of Ruminococcus sp. GTDB lineage: Bacteria > Bacillota > Clostridia > Oscillospirales > Ruminococcaceae > Ruminococcus. The sequence continues at coordinate 5,447 of JAFTYF010000008.1, read as the reverse complement.
GCGCCAGCCTGAACTGTAGGGTAAACGTATTCCTGAATGAATTCTTCCTTAAGATCCTCGATATAGAGCTTGGAAGCGCCTGTCTTGATAGCCTTTTCCTCAAGACCGTCAAGCTCTGTGCCCTGTCCTACGTCACCGGAAACAGCGATAACTTCGCAGTTATTGTAGTTTTCCTTAAGCCACGGAATGATAATAGAAGTATCAAGTCCGCCAGAGTATGCAAGAACAACCTTTTTAATATCTTTTTTAGCCATTTTAGTGTACCTCCTGAGAAATAAATATTGATTAATACTATTATACACCTATTCCTTATAATGTCAAGAGGTTTTGCATAAATATTCATTTTTAGAAAAAATATTCATCAGTATGCGCATATTATTCATTTACGTTATCTTTCCCACAATAAAAATACATCCTATTTGTAAATGCTTACAATTTTTTTCTGAAATATTGTTTTTTCCTTGAAATCGAACAAAAAAAATGATATAATAAAAGTGTATAATTCACTCAGGAGGTAATACTATGAGAGAGAAAAAAGGTACAAAAATAACTATCTTAGGCGTGGGCAACGTAGGTGCAACTATCGCTTACACACTCGCTGTCTGCGGAACCTGTTCCGATATAGTACTTATTGATATAAACAAAGAAAAAGCTAAGGGCGAAGCTATGGATATCCGTCAGGGTGTTTCATTCGGTCATAACGTTGAAGTCATCGACGGTGACTATGCCGACGCTGTTAATTCCGACATCGTTATCGTTACTCTCGGTCTCGGAAGAAAACCCGGTCAGACTCGTCTTGATCTTGCTCAGACAAACGTAAATATCATCAAGGAAGTTATGCCTCAGATCGCAGAAGCCGCACCTGACGCAATCTACATTATCGTAAGCAATCCCGTTGATATCCTTACATACGTCACACTCAAATGCACAAATCTTTCACCAAAACAGGTAATCGGTTCCGGTACTGCGCTCGATACATCACGTCTGCGTGCTGTTCTTGCAGATCACCTTGAGCTCAGCCCCAACAGCATTCATGCATACGTTTTCGGTGAGCACGGCGATTCTTCATTTATCCCGTGGTCTATGACAAGCATCGCCGGCGTTGAAATGGATGAATACATGGAGTCACAGAATCACCAGAAATTCGACGACGACCAGATCATCGAGGAAGTTCGTCTTGCAGGCTCTGAGGTTATCAAGCGCAAGGGAGCTACCTTCTTCGCAATCGGCATGGCAGTAAACAAGATCTGCGATTCTATTCTCCGTGACGCAAATAATATTATCACCGTTTCATATCTCATAAACGATAAGTTTGATATCAACGACATCTGTCTCAGTCTGCCCGCTGTTCTCGGAAGCAACGGCATCGAGCGTGAGGTTACTCCCAAGCTCACTGACGAGGAAATAAAGAAGCTTCAGGCAAGTGCTGCGGCTCTCAGAGAAGTTATAGATCAGATAAAATTCTGATATCAGGAGGTGCCTGCCCTATGAGCCTTAATGATACTCCGTCCGGAGAACGCCTTCATATAGGCTTTTTCGGGAAACGCAATGCCGGAAAGTCAAGCGTTGTGAATGCAGTTGCCGGTCAGGAGCTTTCTGTCGTTTCCGATGTGAAAGGAACTACAACCGATCCCGTCACAAAGGCAATGGAGCTTCTTCCTGTCGGACCTGTCATGATAATCGACACTCCCGGCTATGACGACGAGGGCGCTCTCGGTGAGCTTCGTGTGAAAAAAACACGTCAGATACTCAACCGCACCGATTTAGCCGTGCTTGTTGTGGATTCCTCAGCCGGAATTTCAGATACCGACAGACAGCTTATTGAGCTTTTCCGTGAGCGTGATATCCCATATCTGACGGTATACAACAAATCTGATATAAAAAATATTACGGCTCTGAACGAAAATGAAATTTCCGTCAGTGCCGCTGAAAACTCAAATATACACGAGCTGAAAGAAAAAATCGCTCAGCTTGCGAAAACAGACAAGCCCGAAAACCGCATTGTCGGCGATCTGCTTTCTGCCGGAGATGTCGTCGTTCTTGTAACGCCTATCGACGCTTCTGCCCCGAAAGGAAGAATGATTCTGCCGCAGGTGCAGACTCTCCGTGATATCCTCGACGCAAACGCAATTGCTGTATTTTCAAAAGAAAATCAGCTTGCGCAGACTCTTGCAGGTCTTGCAAAAAAGCCGAAAATGGTCATCACTGACAGTCAGGTTTTCGGAATCGTCAGCAAAATTGTGCCGGAGGATATCCCCCTCACTTCTTTTTCGATTCTCATGGCAAGATACAAGGGATTCCTCGAAACTGCCGTAAAAGGTGCGGCGGCTATTGATTCTCTCCGTGACGGTGATACTGTCCTCATCTCGGAGGGATGCACTCACCACAGGCAATGCGGCGATATCGGAAGTGTGAAGCTTCCGGCAATGCTGAAAAAAACTACCGGAAAATCCCTTGAAATTGCGCTTTCTTCCGGACGTGACTTTCCGGAGGAGCTTTCAGATATCAGTCTTGTCATCCACTGCGGCGGATGTATGCTCAATGAGCGTGAAATCAGCTATAGAATGCGCTCTGCCGGCACACAGGATATCCCCTTTACCAATTACGGCATAGCTCTTGCGAAAATGAACGGTATTCTTTCACGAAGCCTGAGTGTTTTTCCGGAACTTCAGAAGATTATAAAATAAACAAAATCCCCTGCTGAATGGCTGATATTCTTATCGGAGAATCAATAACCAACCGAATAGGACACGAACCCCGTACAGAGTTACAAAACTCTGCACGGGGTTCAACTGTATAAGAATTCATCACATTTTATTCATCCGATATCCAATGCCAATATGCGTTTGAATATACTGCTGCTTCTGAGATTGTCCCTCAAGCTTTTTCCGTAGTGTTGCCATAAATACTCTCAATGATCCGATTTCGTTTTCATAAGAGCTACCCCATATCTCATGGGTAATGTAGGTATGTGTCAGAACCTTTCCGACGTTTTTGGCAAGCAGACAAAGGATTTTGTATTCGATCGGAGTCAGGTGGATCTCCTCCTGATACATTGTGACGCTTCCGGCTGCGTAGTCAATTGTCAGATCGCCGTTCACAAAAACGGAGGATGTTTTCTGCATTCCCAGAATCCGCCGTTGGGTAACTCTGATTCTGGCAAGAAGCTCATCAACAGAAAACGGCTTTGTCAAATAATCATCCGCACCGGAATCAAGCGCCTCGATCTTATCCGTATCTTCACTGCGGGCACTGATTACAATGATGGGGACATCCGACCATGTTCTGATTTTTCTTATGATCTCGACCCCGTCCATATCCGGAAGTCCGAGATCCAGAAGAATAATATCAGGGTTGTGGGATGCTGCTTCCATTACGGCAGTTTTACCATTGGGAGCAGTCAAGTATTTGTAGTTGTTGGTATCAAGTGTAGTTACGATCAGATTTCTGACTGCACTATCGTCCTCCACTACCAAAATTCTGGAATTATTCATGCAGCTTCACCTCCTCAGCAGGTACTGTAAAGCGGAACACAGCCCCGTTTGGTTGATTGTCATATACTTCGATTTTTCCGCCATGAGAGTGAATGATGGATTTGCACAGAGAAAGCCCCAGCCCCATACTCCGGCGGCTATCTGCGATTTTCGTCGATGCAGTATAGAACATATCAAATATTTTTTGCTTATCTTCATCGGGGATACCGCAACCCAAATCTGTGATTTCAATCACGATCCAGTGGTTTTCTTCGTAGAAATGAATATGAATCGGCGAATTTTCCGGTGTGTATTTGATTGCATTATCGAGTATATTGAATATGACCTGTACAATCAGCCTTGCATCCATGCGTGCAAGCAGAATCTCATCGGATGATGCAATGTCGATACGCTGTCTGTGATTTTTGGGAACTCTTAAAACAGCTTCCTGTATGACATCTTCTATCAGCTCAGAATTTATATTGAGTTTCATCGTACCGTCTTCAATTCTTGTGACGGAAAGAATATTCTCTACAAGTGCGATCAGCCATAAGGAATCTTCATGAATATCCCGATACAGATTGAAACGTGCCTCCTTTTCGATAACATCTCCGCTTGACATCAGAATATCCGCATTTCCCGAAATCGAAGTCAGTGGGGTTCTCAAATCATGGGAAATAGAACGCAGAAGATTCGCACGGAGCTGCTCATTTTTTGCAAGTACCGCTGCATTTTCTTTTTCTGCGATATTATGAAGATTCTCAATAGCAAGAGCGCATTCACCGATGATAGAAAGGATAATACTGTTTTCAAAACTGTCAGAAAGGATATTCTCATAGGAAATACCGACAATTCCATAAACATTTTCATTGACATTAACTGTAAGATACTGATATTTCGCCTGTGAGAAATGTGTTGTTCCTGCACCGGCTTTGCAGCGATTTCGCAAAGCATAATCTACTGCTGATTTTTCTGAATCTTCCAATATAATGCAACTGTTTTTCTGACCATTTGGTGAAATCATAAACGAGTCAGAAAATATATTGTTCTCCAATAACACAAACAAGACATCACGCTCCAGAAGCTTTGCAAGCTGTCGGGAGGCAGTTTCTGCTGCATCCTGTTCTGTTGCGGCTTTTTGTAAGAGCTTGTTTGTTTCAAACAGCAGTTCGGTTCTTGATGCAGTCTGCGCAGACTGTCTGGCAGAATTCTGGATTTTCAGAGCAAGACTGCCCGTAATAAACGCAGCGATGAACATTACGAGAAAGGTGATAAGATAGGTCGAATCCTGAATCCGGAATGTATATTTTGGTGCTGTAAAGAAGAAATTAAACAGAAAGACGTTGACAACGGAAGAGGCGATGCTATACAGTCTGCTTGAAGTCCATACTGCGATGACCAGAACGCTCAGAATATATAGCGTAATGATGTTGGCTTCGTGAATGCCCAGATTCGCAAAGACAAAGCCGACAGCCGTTGACAGCGCAACAACGAATGCAGTTTTCACAAGTCCCGATATGTTCTGCATAGCCCCTCCTTGTCTGATATCCTCAAGCATTTTCCATCTTAAAATATACACCTATTATACACTATTTTTTGCGTTTTTTCAAGCTCTGTCTTCGTCTTGACGGCTCATGCTTTGCTCTGCGTATTTCCTTCATGAATTCATCCGCTTTGCCCATCAGAAAATATCCATAGATCGCTGCTGCAAGGAGTGCCAGGCTTAAAAGGAGATCTTTCATCGATTTTCACGCTCTTTCTGATTGGATATTAATTCAGATATGAAAGCATTTCTGAATATTGGAGTATTCTCCGAGTACCATCATGGTATTGGTTTCGTCCAGAATTGTATCGGGGGAAATATCAGGATAGAGCTTACCGTTTCTCTTTAATGCCATAATATTGATATTATATCGTTTGCGTATATCAATCTTACCAACGGTTTTTCCTATCCATGTTTTTGGTATAGTTACT
>JAFTYF010000048.1 GCA_017461395.1 Ruminococcus sp. | reverse complement strand
GGAATATGTTTCCAAATCCGGCAAGGGAATTGAGACCCTCCTGAATGCGTGCTCCGCCTGAGTCGTTCAGACCGATGCAAGGCGCACCCATCTTCATGCTCTGGTCCATCACCTTGCAAATCTTCTCGGCCATAGTTTCAGAGAGCGAGCCGCCATTCACGGTAAAGTCCTGGGCAAACACATACACCAGGCGACCATCGATGGTGCCGCTTCCGCACACCACGCCATCGCCAAGAAATTGTTTCTTCTCCATGCCGAAATTGTGGCAGCGGTGGAGTTTGAACATGTCCATCTCCTCGAAAGAACCTTTGTCCAAAAGGAGGTCGATGCGCTCGCGTGCCGTGGCTTTGCCCTTGGCATGCTGTTTCTCGATAGCCACTTCGCCACCACCCAGACGGGCCTTGGCGCGAAGTTCTACGAGTTGCTTGATTTTCTTAAGTTGTTCACTCATAGCGTATAAGTGTTTTTATGATAATGCGTAAAGAGTTTACATAGTTTGGAAAGGCCAAAGATAGTGCATGAGGACGTATTCACCAAATTTGCACACAACTTTTGATTGCGCAACAGAGCCTTTTTATCCGTTCGGATGGTGCAAAGATACAAATTATATGCACACCGAGGCTACTTCTGTGCAGCTTTTGGTTTTCCAGGCCGAATCGCAAAGATAACAGAGCGTGTTATGAACACCGGGAACAGCCGGTGCTTTTCCACCCATTCCCCGCCAAAAGATGCTGTGAGGGATGGCAAAAATCTGCAGTGCTTGCAGAATTTTCTGCAGTGCTTGTAGAAAATTCTGCAAGCACTGCGGAAAAACCATGGAGGCCTTTCGAAATTTGTACCCTCGCTGCAGTCCTCCGGCAATCGGACAAAAAAATTCCCGACACGCCGTATCACTACGACCCGTCGGGGTTACGATTATAAAAAGAGAAGGTTTGTTTCTATCGAAGCCATCAGAACATCATGGGACTGCCACCGCCGGAACGCATTCCGCCTCCGCCGCTGCTGCTTGATTCGATCTTCCGCTTTGTAACGTAGCTTCTGATGAATGTGTCAGACTGCTCAGTAAGACGGCTTTCTTCGTGCGATACATATACACTCGGATTTGTGCTGTTCTTGAACTTGTAACTGCTCTTTATGCTGAAATATGTAATTATCGCAATAACTGTACCGATTGCCGCCGATATGAGAAGTATCAGCAGATTTGAATAAGCCGGTTTATCCTTCGATACAATGAACTCTCCGTCTTTGTAGTAGAAATATTTATTGGTTTCCTTATCATGATATGTAGAGAAAAATCCGGGCTTTCTCTTTTCGTATTTCTCTATCTGACGGAAAAATTCTATTACTGCACGTTCAGCCTCGTCAGGTTGAACTTCTTCACCGCCGGAGGGAAGATAATTGTTAAGACTGCTGAAAATAGCGTCAATATTCTTCTGATAAAGCAGAACAGCCTTTCCGCTGGTAGATATCCAGTCAAGGGGAGAACTGACACCGGAAAGATCCATAAGATATAAGATTCCATCCGTATCCTTGCCGCAATTTGCGTCGTAATAATCGGCACAGAAGATTTCTGCGTTCTTTTCTTCATACAGGCTGTTTCCGCTGAGATACACGATAATATTCATTTCAAGCTTTTCTGAGTAATTCTCAGCAAGCTCGTTCAGTTCATCGAGAGTATCCTCGTCATCGTCGAAAATTCCGGCATCGTCGATTACACAGCTCTTGCTTGAATCGCCGTCAAATCCTTTGCCGATATTCTTTGGTTTTTTGAGAACAAGATTGTATACGACCAGACCGGCAAGAATCATCGAAATTACCGGAATGATAACAAATAATTTCTTTTTCATCCGAACAACAGACCTCCCAGCAGATAAATTGCGGCAGTTATGCCGATTCCTAACGCTGTGCAGAACATACGCAGCTTCGGCTTGTCAAGCGGAGGTGTGCCGGCAAGCTTTCCTGTCTGACCGTTTATAGCAAATTCGTATATCTTATTATTGTAATTATACGTCATGAACCATACCGGAAGCATCATGTATTCCCAGTCGGTTTTCATGATGTTGTACTGCTCTGAATTTACGGAAAGCGATGAATATGAACCTATACTGTCGCGGATAATCTTTTTTCCAGCCTGAGAAGCACGGCTTTTTATTCTTGGGAATACCTGCGCCTTGTCAACGTCATACTTATCAGCGAAAAATCCGGTGAGATATGTCATTGAAAACGGCTGTAGCTCGTCATAATTGAAAGGCTCAATGGATTCCATAAGCAGATCTTCGATCTTGCTTTCGCCGTCTGCCGGAATGCCGTTTACTGTAATATTTCCACGTCTTACGACGTTATATTCCTTGGTTTCAGTATAGCGGTAGCTGCCGGATGTCCATGAACGGACAGTCTTTCCGATAGCAGTAAAATCTGCTTTTACATCGCAGTCTGCAACCCAGAAAGGAACGTAAAGTCCGGTAACTTTATCGAGCTGCTGTTCTGATCTGAAATCATCGGGAACGAAGTGCCTTTTCTGTACCCATTTTCTGAATGTATCAAGAGCGCTCTCTTTGTTGAATTTAAAGGCGATTATCTTGCTCGGCTTGTACTCGCCGGTGAGCTTTCCTGACAGAATTACAGGGTTGTGGCAGTAGTAGCAGAAAAGTGCAGTCTGCTGGTCGTCACACATGATCTGAGCTCCGCAGCTTGCGCAGTGATAGAGATTCGTATGCTCTTCAAATTCGTTCTGAGTCTGTACTTCGGCTTCGGTAGGGGTTGTTTCGCCGTATGCTTCGTTTATTTTTTTGAGTTCTTCTTCGGTAAAGCTGCTGAGGCAATATTCACAGCTCAGCTTCTGACTTTCCGGATCGAATTTCAGGTCAGCGTCGCAGTTGGGACATTTATATTCAATAGCTTCCAAAATGTGTCACTCCTTTTATGCGTTATAATATTTTATAATAACATATTTTTCTTTATTTTGCAAGACCTTTAATCTAATTCGTTATGCAGAATTGTGGTTTCGGCATTCGTCTTCGGATTGAAGATTGTTTTGGTGACGATTTGTAGGGGCGACTATTGGTCATCCGTATAACATGAAACATTCGATTAATCATTGCGGGCGCGCACATGGGTGCGCCTCTGCAATTTATAACAAAAAAATTTTTCGTATGCGATAGTGGGACGTCGAGGACGCCGTCCCCTACAATTGGCAGGGGCGAACCTATGTGTTCGCCCTTTTTAACAATGTACGGGAACGTGGAACGGGGGAACCGCTGGTTTATTGTGAAAATGACGGGTATAAAATTTGTTCCCACGAGCGAATGGCGAGTACAGTGACGTACAGAGGAATGTGCGGAACGCACATGGGAACGTGGAACGGGGGCACCGCTGGTGCCTTTGATTTACTACCGTATGCGAAAGCAGACTGCCGCCTTGTACAGAGTGAGTGCGTTTACGCACGGAAACGTGAACAGGGTGCAGCGTCACGCTGCCATGGTAACGTGATTCGGGGGCACCGCTGGTGTTATAAATTACCTGCCGCCGGACTTCTTCCCACGAGCGAATGGCGAGTACAGTGACGTACAGAGGAATGTGCGGAACGCACATGGGAACGTGATTCGGGGGCACCGCTGGTGCCCTTGACAAATTTGGCAGAATGTATTATAATTTTAGATATCTACCATGATATAATTGTTGAAAAAGAAAGGGCGATGACATGAAATATAAATTTTCTGAGATAACACCTGAGATAAAGAAGCTCGCAGAAAGCTCTATAGATGGCTACAGGATCGAGCCGTCACTTTATACTCAGTATGATGTTAAAAGAGGATTGCGTGATGTCAACGGAAGCGGCGTTGTTGCCGGACTTACAAACATCAGCACTATAAAAGTTCTTGAAACAGGCGAGGGGATGCTTAATCACGGCGAGGGCAAGCTCTACTACCGCGGAATTGACGTTGAGGATATCGTTGAAGGCTTCGTGAGGGAAAAACGCTTTGGCTTTGAGGAAACTGTTTTCCTCCTGCTTTTCGGAAATATGCCCTCTGCTGACGAGCTTAACGGCTTCAGGAAGATACTTGCGGATTTCCGGTCACTGCCGGCTTCGTTCACAAGAGATGTCATTATGAAGGCTCCGAGCGATAACATGATGAATACTCTTGCAAAGAGCGTTCTTGCGCTGTATTCCTACGACGACAAGGCAAATGATATCTCTATTCCGAATGTCCTCAGGCAGTGTATTGAGCTTATAACGCTGTTCCCTGTACTTGCAGTATACGGCTATCAGGCTTACAAATATGCCAGCGAAGGAGGAAGCTTTTTCATTCACGATCCCGATCCGGAGCTGTCTATTGCCGAAAATATTTTGTATATGCTCCGTCCGCACAAGAATTATACCGAGCTTGAAGCGAGAATTCTCGATCTTGCACTTGTGCTTCACGCTGAACACGGCGGCGGAAATAATTCCACCTTTACCGTTCATGTAGTTTCTTCTTCAGGAACAGATACCTATGCGTCAATAGCGGCGGCTCTTGGTTCTCTAAAGGGACCTAAGCACGGCGGCGCAAATATCAAGGTTGCAGCGATGTTCGACGATATGAAGGCGAATGTCGGTGACTGGACTGACGAAAACGAGGTCAAGTCTTATCTCCGCAAGCTCCTCAACAAGGAGGCTTTCGACCGCTCAGGTCTGATTTACGGCATGGGACACGCTGTATATTCTGAATCTGATCCCAGAGCAAAGGTGTTCAAGGGATTTGTGGAAAAGCTTTCCTGTGAAAAGGGCAGAGAAGAAGAATTTCAGCTCTATTCTCTCGTGGAAAGACTCGCTCCGGAGGTTATCGCCGAGGAACGCAGAATCTACAAGGGCGTATGCGCAAATGTAGATTTCTACAGCGGATTTGTTTACAGAATGCTTGGTATTCCGGACGAACTGTTTACTCCGCTTTTTGCTGTTTCGAGAATCGCTGGCTGGTCGGCGCACAGAATCGAGGAGCTTATCAACTCAAACAAAATCATAAGACCTGCGTATAAGGCAATCTCGCCTATGCGTGAGTATCTTGATATGACCGAAAGATAACATATAACAGAAAGGATGTATAATTATGACTAATTCAGCACAGATCGTTGATTTCAACGGAACTTCATGCGTGAAGCTTCAGGCTGGCGGATATACTGCTCTCGTGGCTTATGAGATCGGTTCAAACGTTATCAGACTTCACAATGACAAGGACGGAATTGAATTCTTCCGCTTTGATCCGGAAAATCCGGCTGATACTATCAGACAGTCCGCAGAAGTTTGGGGACTTCCGACTCTTTATCTTCCCAACCGCTTTGCTGACGGTGTTCTGAAAACTTCCGACGCTGTATATCAGCTTCCCGTGAACGAAAAGGCTCCGTACAACAACCACATTCACGGATTTATCCACAAGAGAATCCATGAAGTCGTTGAAACAGGTGCGGATGAGAATTCTGCATGGGTAAAGACTCGCTATGTCTACGACGAAAAGGATGAGTTCTTTGCATCACTTCCTGTGAAGTTTACTGCTGAGTATATTTTCACTCTCTCTGACAAGGGAATGGAGCAGAAAATAAGCTTCACAAACAACGATACAAAGGTTCTTCCGATGTCTCTTGCTTCCCACACAGCTATCAATGCTCCCTTCGTGGACGGCGGCAAGGAGGAGGATATCCGCCTTCAGGTGCCGATCGGAAAGAAGTGCGAGCTGAACAGCCGCTGTCTCCCGACAGAAAAATATCTCGAACTCACTGACTGGGATCTCGAATACAAGAACGGTACAAAGTGCCCTGTTCTTCAGGTAGTTGACAATGATATGTATTTCGCTGAGGATCTTGAACTTGACGGAGAAAAGTTCCACGGCGTTGTCGCTGAGGATATCGCAAGCGGAAAGAAGCTCTGCTACGAGGTTTCTGAGGAATACGGCTTCTGGATCATGTGGAACGACAGGGGATTCAATCACTACTTCTGCCCTGAGCCGATGACAGCTATGATCGACGCTCCTAACCTCAGCACTCCGGCTGAAATCAGCGGATACCGTGAAGTAAAGCCAGGTGAGACTTTTACAGCATCTCAGCGCTTCTTCTCAAAGTAATAGCATTTGTCTAAAATGCACAAAATTGCTTACAAAATAACTACATTGTAATTTTGCCTGAATCACTTGTAATATAATGACAAATATGGTATAATGATATAGAATTACCGTGTTATGAGATGCGGAGATTCGCTGATAATGTACGTTATGCAGTTTGAGGAGTCTGATGTACCTGACTCCCGAAATAGCATTCACAGTTTAAAACAAAGGAGAATAATCACTATGAAGTTCGGATTTTTTGACGACGCTAACAGGGAATATGTTATAAATTCCCCCAGAACACCCTATCCATGGATCAACTACCTCGGTACTCAGGGCTTCTTCTCACTGATCTCTAATACCGCAGGCGGATATTCCTTCTACAAGGACGCTCGTCTCAGAAGAATCACACGTTACCGCTACAACAACGTGCCAATCGACATGGGCGGCCGTTACTTCTACATCAACGAGAACGGTACTATCTGGAATCCCGGCTGGTCACCTGTAAAGACAGAGCTTGACTCCTACGAGTGCCGCCACGGTATGGGCTACACCGTAATCACAGGTAAGAAGAACGACCTTAAGGCAGAGGTTACTTTCTTCGTTCCCCAGAACTACGACGGCGAAGTTCAGCAGGTAGTTCTTACAAATGAAGGCTCTGAGGCTAAGACGTTCTCACTCTTCTCCTTCGCTGAGTGGTGCTTATGGGACGCTCAGGATGACTGCACAAACTTCCAGAGAAACTTCTCCACAGGACGTGTTGAAATCGTAGATTCAACTATCTACCACAAGACAGAATACAGAGACAGACGCGATCACTTCGCATTCTACTCTCTTAACGACAGCATCGACGGCTTCGATACTGACAGAGATACATTTATCGGTCTTTACAACGGATTCGGCGATCCTCAGGCTGTTGTTGCAGACAAGCCCGGCAATTCCGTTGCTGACGGCTGGTCACCTGTTGCTTCTCACTATAAGAAAATCACTCTCGCTCCCGGCGAGTCAAAGAACCTTATCTTTATCCTCGGTTACGTTGAAATGCCCGCTGACAAGAAGTTCGAGGCTGACGGCGTTACTATCAACAAGGAAAAGGCTCTCGCTATGATCGAGAAGTACAATACTCCTGAAAAGGTTGCTGAAGGTCTTGCTGAACTCAGAGCAACATGGGACAAGCTCCTCGGCATTCTCAGCGTAAATACTCCTGATGACAAGGTTGACCGTATGGTTAATATCTGGAATCAGTATCAGTGTATGGTTACTTTCAACCTCTCACGTTCCGCTTCTTACTTCGAGAGCGGTATCGGTCGTGGAATGGGCTTCCGTGACTCCAATCAGGATATCCTCGGTTTCGTTCACCAGATTCCCGACAGAGCAAGAGAGCGTATCATTGATATCGCTTCAACTCAGCTCCCTGACGGCGGATGCTATCACCAGTATCAGCCCCTCACAAAGAAGGGTAACTCCGATATCGGCGGCGACTTCTCTGATGATCCGCTGTGGATGATCCTCTCTGTTTCCGCTTATATCAAGGAAACAGGCGACTGGTCTATCCTCGATGAAATGATTCCTTATGACAACGATATGAGCATCGCTCAGCCTATGCTCGATCACCTCAAGGTTTCATTCTACAAGATTGTTAATAACCTCGGTCCTCACAATCTCCCTCTCGCTATGAGAGCTGACTGGAACGACTGTATCAACCTTTCATGCTACTCCGATACTCCCGGTGAGAGCTTCCAGACATACACTAACCCCAAGTTTGCTGCTGAGGGCGGCTACTCCAAGGTTGCTGAGTCTGTAATGGTTGCTACTCTCTTTACATATGCAGGTCCTAACTACGTTGCTATTCTCAGACACCTCGGCAAGAACGACGAGGCTGACGCTGCTCAGGCTGAGATCGACAAGATGAAGAAGAACGTTATGGAACACGCTTTTGACGGCGACTGGTTCCTCCGTGCTTACGACGCTACAGGCGCTAAGATGGGCTCCAAGGAGTGCGAGGAAGGCAAGATCTTCATCGAACCTCAGGGCTTCGCTGTTATGTCTGAGATCGGTAAGGATGAGGGCGCAGATATCAAGACTCTTGAATCTATCGACAAGTACCTCAATACTCAGTACGGTCTTGTTCTCAATAACCCTGCATTCAGCAAGTACTACATCCAGTACGGCGAAATCTCTACATATCCCGGCGGATACAAGGAGAACGCTGGTATCTTTACTCACAACAACGCTTGGATCATCTGTGCTGAGGCTTATGCCGGCAGAGGTGACAAGGCATTCGAGTACTACAGCAAGATCGCTCCCGCATTCAACGAGGAAATCTCTGAGCTTCACAAGACAGAGCCTTACGTTTACGGTCAGATGATCGCTGGTAAGGATGCAAGCCGCTTCGGTGAGGGTAAGAACTCATGGCTGACTGGTACTGCTGCTTGGAACATGGTTGCTATTTCACAGTATATCCTCGGTATTGCTGCTGATTTCGACGGTCTTAAGGTTGATCCTTCCATTCCTCACGAGTGGGACGGCTTCACAGCTACAAGACAGTTCCGTGGTGCTACATACAACATCACTGTTAAGAACCCCGACCACGTTTGCAAGGGCGTTAAGGCTATGACTGTTGACGGTCAGGCTGTTGAGGGAAATGTTGTTCCCGCTTTTGAAAACGGTACTCACGAGGTTGAAATCGTTCTTGGCTAATATATAAAATTAAGAGGACTCGGTTGAGTCCTCTTTTTTGTTAATAAACGTTATTGTGTGGATTGCCCTTATGATTTGCTATGTATGATTTAAGCCTTTTGCGATGCAATAATAGCGATAATGATTATAGCTAAAACTATTGCAATAGGTCTTGAATATTTATAGTAGGTTTCCCTTTCTTCTATGGGCTTCTTGTATTGTTCTTCTGTTTTTCCGCTATATACGCAAATTACTAAAAGTAAAGGAAGTGCAAATATAATTGGAGTTACTATAAGCATTTGATCTATAGATGCCCAGAATCTGCCGATTCCGTCTCTGCCGGTTGCTTCAGCCTTTGCAAGTATAAGCGTAAATACTGTGCATATTCCTATCATTCCCCATGCGCTGATTTTGTAGCTTGTGCTATTCATCCATCTTTCTACATCTTCATTTTTGGGTTTTGTTTTAAATGCCATTAAATATCCTATGGCAAAAATTGATATTGCTAATATGTAAGGTGTTATCGCATATAAGCCGAGCATATCCAAAAATCCCCATGCAATCAATCCCCATACCCACATAGGGATTGCATAGACTGCTTCCCATAGCAATATTTGCCATAAAGGTCCGATTACTATCATATCAATGTCCTCCTTTTAATTATTAGTATAAATCTACACAGATTATATAATAAAGTGAATCTGCACAATACCATCTGCCGTTCTGTTTGTATAATTCGATTCTATCGCTTAAACGATGTTCATCTTTAGCGTCGAAATAGGTCAGACAGAAATCGGTGTATTCAATTTCTTTTCCTAATTTTTCTTCATTATATTCCATTAAATCGGATGCGAATTTTACATATTCATAATCTTTGTGTTCTATTTGTTTTAAAGTGATACCGCTGTTGTTTGCGGCGTTAGGGTAGTTGTATTGGAGTGCAGTCAGCATTTTTTTATTTAATTCTTCTTCAAAATCAAAGTCCTTTACCTCTTTAGCACGCTCTATGTAGTCCTCTGGTATAAGTGTGAGCATTTTTTCTGCATCCCAGTTTGTCATTGCGTCAGCATATGCTTCAAATGCTTTCTCCGGTGATGAGTAGCCGTTTTTGTTTGAATCATCATTGTCTTTGCCGCATGATACTGCGCTGAATAACATTGTTCCAGCAAGCAATGATATTAAAATTCGTTTCATTTTAGATACCTCCTGCCTTTTTATGGCTTTTTCATAAATTTTATGCACATATTATAACACATAAGTATTCAATTGTCAACATATGTATTCATAGTTTACAAAAAATTCGTATATCATATTATCAGAGGTGATAATTATGTATATACCAACGCTTGATTCAAAATTAGTAGGAAAGGTCATCGCAGATTTTCGTAAACGAAAGAATATATCACAGGAAGTGCTGAGCGGTCTTGCAGATATCGGCAGAACTCATCTCAGTGCGATAGAAAGGGGTGAACGCAAGCCTACCCTCGAAACGCTTTACCGGATTTCAACGGCGCTTGAAGTCAGAATGAGCGATATAATCATTGAAATTGAAGATAATCTGATGTAGGCACGACCATTAGTCGTCCGCATGATACACACCAACAATATATAAAAAGAATTTACACAGAGAAACGTGAAAAAAATAAAAAAAGTGTTTACAAGTCCGCTATTTTGTGTTATAATGTAAGAAGCCGTTACATACAGGCAACAACTGGCATTATTCCGGCGATGCCTTATGTAACCTCACAAAAACTTTTTTCAGGAGGTCATTCCTATGGCAATCAAAAGAAAAATGAAAACCATGGATGGTAACAATGCAGCTGCTTGGGTATCATATCCCTTTACTGACGTTGCTGCTATTTACCCCATCACACCTTCCTCAGTTATGGCTGAGGTAACAGACAGCTGGTCTGCTAAGGATAAGAAGAACCTTTTCGGTCAGCCCGTAACAGTTGCAGAAATGCAGTCTGAGGCTGGTGCTGCTGGTACAGTTCACGGTTCTCTCTCCGCAGGCGCTCTTACAACTACATATACAGCTTCACAGGGACTTCTCCTTATGATCCCCAATATGTACAAGATCGCTGGTGAGCTTCTCCCTAACGTAATCCACGTTTCAGCAAGATGCGTATCTTCTCACGCTCTCAATATCTTCGGTGACCACTCTGACGTTTATGCTTGCCGTCAGACAGGTTATGCTATGCTCTGTTCATCCAACCCTCAGGAAGTTATGGATCTCGGTGCAGTAGCTCATCTTTCAACAATCAAGGGCAGAGTTCCTTTCCTCCACTTCTTCGACGGTTTCCGTACATCTCACGAAATCCAGAAGATCGAGACATGGGATGACGAGACTCTCCTCTCTCTCCTCGACAAGGATGCTGCTCAGACATTCCGTGACAAGGCTCTCCACCCTGAGAGACCTGTTCTCCGTGGTACAGCTCAGAACCCTGATATCTTCTTCCAGGCTCGTGAGGCTTGCAACAAGTACTATGATGCTCTCCCTGCTATCGTTGAAGACTACATGAACAAGGTTAACGAGCTTATCGGTACTGACTACAAGCTCTTCAACTACTACGGTGCTGCTGACGCTGAGCACGTTATCGTTGCTATGGGTTCAGTTAACGACACTATCGAAGAAACTATCGACTACCTCAACGCTGCCGGCGGTAAGTACGGTCTCGTTAAGGTTCGTCTCTACAGACCTTTCGTTGCTGAAAAGCTCGTTGAAGCTATTCCTGACAGCGTAAAGAGAATTTCTGTTCTCGACAGAACTAAGGAACCCGGTTCACTTGGCGAGCCTCTCTACCTCGATGTAGTTGCTGCTCTCAAGGATACTAAGTTCAACGATATCCCTGTATTTACAGGCAGATACGGTCTCGGTTCAAAGGATACAGTTCCCGCTCAGATCGTTGCTGTATTCAAGAACGACTCCAAGAAGAGATTCACAATCGGTATCGAGGATGACGTTACAAATCTTTCACTTCCTCTCGAAGCTAACCCTGACTCAGCTCCTGCAGGCACAACAGCTTGTAAGTTCTGGGGTCTCGGTTCAGACGGTACTGTTGGCGCTAACAAGAACTCTATCAAGATCATCGGCGACCACACAGACCTCTACGCTCAGGCTTACTTTGCATATGACTCAAAGAAGTCAGGCGGTGTAACTATCTCTCACCTCCGTTTCGGTAAGACTCCTATCAAGTCAACATACCTTATCAACAAGGCTGACTTCGTAGCTTGCCACAACCAGAGCTACATCGACAAGTACGATATGGTTTCTGACATCAAGCCCGGCGGTACATTCCTCCTCAACACAATCTGGACTCCTGAGGAGCTCGACGCTAATCTCCCCGGACAGGTTAAGAGATACATCGCTCAGAACAACATCAACTTCTATACAATCGACGGTGTTAAGCTCGGTAAGGAAACTGGCATGGGTACAAGAATCAATACTATCCTCCAGTCTGCATTCTTCAAGCTCGCTAACATCATCGACTTTGAGGAAGCAGTTGGCTACATGAAGGCTGCTGCTGAGGCTTCCTACGGCAAGAAGGGACAGGACGTCGTTGAGAAGAACTGGAACGCTATTGATGCTGGTCACCAGAACATCGTAAAGATCGACGTTCCTGCTTCATGGGCTGACGCTGCTGATACTCAGATGGGTATGGCTGCTGTTACCTGCGATGACAAGAACCTTCAGGATTATGTAAACAATATTCAGATCCCCTGCAATGCTCAGAAGGGTGATACTCTCCCTGTTTCTACATTCGTAGACATGGCTGACGGTACATTCCCGCAGGGTTCTGCTGCATTCGAAAAGCGTGGTATCGCTGTTGACGTTCCTGAGTGGATTCCTGAGAACTGTATTCAGTGTAACCAGTGTGCTTACGTTTGTCCTCACGCTGTAATCAGACCTGTTGCTCTTACAGAGGCTGAGGCTGCTGCTGCTCCTGCTAACGCTAAGATTGTTGATTTCAAGCCTGCTATGAACGGTCTCAAGTACATGATGACTGTTTCTACTCTTGACTGTACAGGATGCGGCGTCTGCGCTAACATCTGTCCTGCTAAGGAGAAGGCTCTCGTTATGAAGCCTATCGCTTCTCAGATGGATCAGCAGGAAGTATTCAACTACGGCGTAACTATCGACGAAAAGGCAGAGGTTGCTGCTAAGTTCAAGGCTGACACAGTTAAGGGCTCACAGTTCAGACAGCCCCTCCTCGAATTCTCAGGCGCTTGCGCTGGCTGTGGTGAAACACCTTACGCTAAGCTCGTTACACAGCTCTTCGGCGACAGAATGATGATCGCTAACGCTACAGGCTGTTCTTCAATCTGGGGCGGTTCTGCACCTACAACTCCTTACACAGTTAACAAGAAGGGCAGAGGTCCTGCTTGGTCTAACTCACTCTTCGAGGATAACGCTGAGTTCGGTTACGGTATGTACCTCGCTCAGGAAACACTCCGTAAGAGAGTAACAGACAAGGTTCTCGCTCTTAAGGATAAGGCTGAAAAGGCTGAAGTTAAGGCTGCTATCGACGAATACCTCGCAACATACAACGACGGTGCTGCTAACTCTGTTGCTACAGATAACCTCGTTGCTGCTCTCGAAGCTTGCGGCTGCGACGACGCTAAGGCTATCCTCGCTGAAAAGGATTACCTCAGCAAGAAGTCACAGTGGATCTTCGGTGGTGACGGCTGGGCTTACGATATCGGTTTCGGCGGTCTCGACCACGTTATCGCTTCCGGTAAGAACGTAAATATCCTCGTATTCGATACTGAGGTTTACTCAAATACAGGCGGACAGGCTTCTAAGTCAACTCCTACTGGTGCTATCGCACAGTTCGCTGCTGCTGGTAAGGTTGTTAAGAAGAAGGATCTCGCTGGTATCGCAATGAGCTACGGCTACGTTTACGTTGCTCACGTTGCTATGGGCGCTAACATGAATCAGTGTATCAAGGCATTCGCTGAGGCTGAGGCTTACGATGGACCTTCTATCGTTATCGCATACGCTCCTTGTATCAACCACGGTATCAAGACAGGTATGGCTACTGCTCAGGCTGAGGAAAAGAAGGCTGTTGAGGCTGGTTACTGGCACCTCTACAGATACAATCCTGCACTCAAGGAAGAGGGTAAGAATCCGTTCTCACTCGACTCCAAGGCTCCTAACACAGATGAGTTCAAGAACTTCCTCATGGGTGAGGTTCGTTACAACTCACTTGCTCGTCAGAACCCTGAGAGAGCAGAGGCTCTGTTTGATGCTGCTGTTGAAAACGCTAAGGACAGATATGATTATCTTACTAAGCTCACAGCACTCTATGGTCAGGACTAATTTAAGTCTTTAATGTTCGAACGATTATAAAGAATCTCCCCGATATTAACTTATCGGGGAGATTTTTTTGTGGTAATGTTTTGTGGGAAGTCCATTGTTGCATGAGAGTATAGAACGGGGATATATTAAAATCACCTGCCGCCGGATTTCTTCCCACGAGCGAAAGCAGATTGTTTCCGCCGCAGAGAGTAGTGCGCATGGTGCACGGGAACGTGGAACGGGAGCACCGCTGGTGCTACATTTTTTTGTTGTAATATGCAGTTACACTGAAATACACAATGAGAATGAATGCCATACAGCACGAAAGCGTTGAGCTGACAATTTCGCTGAAATAGCTTGAAACAATAGTCGCAATTGAAATTCCGGCAATGATTATTGTGAAAGTTGTCTTTGAAACTTCCTTCATCATCTGATTGTTGCGCTCGTCTGTGTTGCGGATATACATTGATTTGAGCAGTTTTTCGTCACTCAGCGCTCTTTTGTTTCTGATAAAATTAATGAGCAGAACAGCTGTCAGTCCGGTGAAAAATCCTGTGAATACTTCTGTTGAATCATTTCTGAGCTCCGGCATTATATTCAATATCACCAGACATATAATTGAAATAAGTATAACTATGAGTTTGATTTTGTTGTTTGTCTGCAATTTTTTTCTAAAATTTTCCATGATTGTCCTCCTCAGATGTTTTCGTCGCCCTCGAATATGAACAGTTCCTCAATTGTTATTCCGAAGAACTGCGCCGCTTTATGGGCGAGCGTCAGCGATGCGTTGTATTTTCCGTTTTCAAGTGAGATTATTGTCTGCCGTGTGACGCTCAGGGCGTCGGCGAGTTCCTGCTGCGTGACTTTTTTTGCTTTTCGCAGCTCCTGTATTTTGTTTTTCAAATTATCAGCCTCCTTAGAGGTAAAGTTAACTTTACAATACATAGTATAGCACGCTTTACATCTTTTGTCAAGGGTGCTTTACATATTTTTATATTTTAACAAAATGTATACTTTCTCAGTGCGTCAATAAACATGATTTTTGCGGGCGAACACAGTTCGTCCCTACTTGATGTTTCCGGCAGATTATGCTATAATTTAACGGGTGATATTATGATTGCAGTTTCTCTGATTGACATTGACAAGAAAAATCAACATTCCCATGCTCACAGGCTTCTCAGGGAATGTCTTAAACCATTCGGCGTTGACTACACCGAGGATTCTCCTGTAACAAAGGGGAAATTCGGCAAGCCCTCACTTACGGAGCATCCGGAAATTCACTACAGCATCTCCCATGCAGATGGGATTTCTGCGTGCATTGTCTCCGGAAAGGAATGTGGCATCGACTGCGAAAGAATTCGTCCGCTGCGTCCGGCTGTAATGCGCAGGGCTTTCTCCGAAAATGAAAAACAGCTCGTTGAGGAGGCTCCTGAGGAGCAGAGGGATACGCTTTTTTTCCGGCTGTGGACGCTCAAGGAAGCCTACATAAAAGCGGTAGGCACAGGACTTTCCTTTCCGCTTGAACAGGCGGAGTTCATTCTCACCGAGGACGGCTTCACGACGGCGATTGACGGATACAAGTTCCGGCAGTATATTATTCGTGGCGAATTTGTTGTTTCGGTATGTATCAGCCTTGACTAAATTCCGGCAGTGTGATATAATCTTTAAGGAAATAAAATAACATGGAGGTTTATATGAAAAAAATATCTGTTT
>JAFTYF010000047.1 GCA_017461395.1 Ruminococcus sp. | reverse complement strand
TTCAGATATTTTGGAAAACGTAATCTATCTGGGACATACGCTTAATCTCAAAACGGAGAACATCTCCTACAAAGATCACCGAAAGCGTATCAGACCAAAGGAACAACAGGTTATGATTGAAAATACTCATGAAGCTATTGTTAGTCAGGAAACATGGGATATTGTTCAGAAGCTCCGAGACGGGAAACGCAGACGCACTAAAACGGGCTACAAAAGCATCTTTGCTGGTATACTGTTCTGTGCCGACTGCAAAAACAAGCTGTACTTTGTATCGGGAGACAGCATAAAGACTGAACTATTCCACTTCATCTGTGCCAAATATCGTAAGAAGGGCAAGTATAACTGTTCGATCCATTCGATAAATGAAAAAGTCCTGTATGAAATTGTGCTTGAAGAAATCCGCAGAGTTACAGAGTTCGCAAGAGAACGTACAGAGGAATTCGCTGAGTATATCAACAAGAACTCTGAAACGCAGCTAAAGAAAGAGCTTAAGGATAAGCAGAAGCTTTTGGACAAGCACAAGAAAAGACTGACAGAGGTGGGTACAATATTCCGAAAACTATATGAGGATAACGCTCTTGCCAGAATAACGGATGATCAGTTTCAGATGCTGTCACAGGGCTATGTCGAAGAAAAGAAACGGCTTGAATCGGATATATCTGAACTTGAAACAGTAGTTGAGGAAATGAAATCAAAATCCGGAAGCTCCAAAACCTTCATTGAACTCACCAAGAGGTTTACAGATATTCAGGAGCTTACTCCGGAAATCCTGCATACTTTTATATCCAAAATTGAAATCCACGAAAAAGTCAAGGATGAAACTACGGGCAAGAAAACACAAGATATCGACATCTACTTTACCCATGTAGGTAAGATGTCTTAAACAAAAGAAATACGGAGAGCTGAAAAACTCTCCGTATTACATAACTTTTTATTGTTCCCTATGGGTGACGGCATATTGGTCGTCCTTTGTTTTTACTTATTGTCGATAACCTTTACCGATTCATTGTAAATATCTTCAAATGCAAGATCTTCATCAAGATTTTCAGTTTCAACGCTGTGAGCATGAACTACAGCCGGCATCTGTGAGATAGGATATGTTCCGATAACGGGTTTTTCAGAATCCTCAACCTTCTGCTGGCAGGCAACATAAGAACATTCACCGTTGTTTATGATCATAAAGTAATCAAGCTCGTCGATATCGTAGAAGTATTCTTTCATTGTATCTTTAAAAATTTCTGTATCAAAATCACTGTTTAAGTTGTAATTCTGATTTTCGTCTGAGCTTATAATGAAGGTTCCCATGACATCAAGATCCTGTTCGTCCATATCAACAAGTGCTGTATTTGCAGCTTTATACAGGCTTGATGCTTTAGAATTAGCAGATGCCTGTTTTGATTTCTTTACATAACCGAGCATAGAGGGATACAGGATCATTTCGCAGTTCCAGCCCTCGCCCTTGATGTTATAGAAAGGGAACTCCATGGATTCTGTTTCGCCGTCAGCTTCTATAGTAATCTCAGCCAGACAGCCTTCTTTAACGGTATATGTTGATTCAATGGCGTCAAGAAGCCCTGACTCTACAAGCTCCTCAGGAGATGAAACGTCTGCAATGGGAGATTCTACTGCTTCAATAATCTTGCCTAAAGGAGTTTCCATGATTTCCTCGTCGTCCATTTCAGCAAATTCCTCAAAGCTCATGTCGTTTTCTTCCATATAATCAGTGAGCGTCTTTGCGAGTGAGAACACCTTTTCGAGGATTATCAGAGTATTCTCGTCGATTTCCTCGGTCTTTTTTACGCTTACGACCTTTGCATCCGTAACATCCTCGGAAACGTCGTTTGCTTCTTCAATGAAGCCGTTGAGGTCCTCGCCGACAGCATTCATCATAGAGTCGGAAAGATCATCAGGCATCATATATTCAAAGATTTTCTCCATATCCTTATCAACTGCGGCATCAATTAAATCCTCAACGACGTCCTTGAGCTCATCCTCGACATTCTTTCCGGAGGAAGATTTTTCGTCGCTTTCGTCAGTTTTTCCGCAGCCTGTGAAAACAGCGGAAACGCAGAGAAGCGCTGTAAGTACAGATAAAATTTTTTTCATGATAAAAATCCCTTTCATGTTGAATTAAAAAGCGAATCCTGAGTGACAGGAATTCATACTGTAGAAATAGTATACTGCAGAACAGACACGGTATGCCGTGTCCCTGAAAATAGATGATAACGATACAGGGGCGAACAAAGTTCGCCCGCAGATAATCGCAATTATATCACACCTGAGTTGAATAGTTAGGTGCTTCCTTTGTGATGTAGATATCGTGGGGATGGCTTTCCTTAAGTCCTGCACCTGTTATGCGGATGAACTTCGCATTTTCGTGGAGTGTAGGAATATCAGGACATCCGCAGTAACCCATTCCTGAACGGATTCCGCCGACAAGCTGGAAGATAGTATCAGCAACAGCACCCTTAAAAGGTACACGTCCTTCAACACCCTCGGGAACAAGCTTCTTTGCGCCCTCCTGGAAATATCTGTCAGTTGAGCCGTTAGCCATAGCACCGAGACTTCCCATGCCTCTGTAAACCTTGAACTGACGTCCCTGATAAATCTCAGTTTCGCCGGGAGCTTCTGCGCATCCAGCGAGAAGTGAGCCGAGCATTACAACGTTTGCGCCGGCAGCGAGAGCCTTTACGATATCGCCGGAATACTTGATTCCTCCGTCAGCGATAACGGGAATACCGTACTTCTGAGCAACACAAGCTACATCGTAAACGGCTGTGATCTGGGGAACACCGATACCGGCAACAACACGGGTTGTGCAGATAGAACCAGGGCCGATACCAACCTTTACGCAGTCTGCGCCGGCAGCGATAAGAGCCTCAGCAGCTTCAGCAGTAGCGATATTTCCGGCGATAACAGGTGTATCCGGATATGCTTCCTTAACCATTTTTACGCACTTGATGATATTTGCGCTGTGACCGTGAGCTGAGTCAAGTACAAGAACGTCAACCTGAGCGTCGATAAGAGCCTTAGCTCTGTCGAGAACATTTGCAGTTACGCCGATAGCAGCGCCGCAGAGAAGTCTGCCCTTGCTGTCACGGGCTGAGTTAGGATACTGAACGGATTTTTCGATATCCTTAATAGTGATAAGTCCCTTAAGATAGCCTTCCTCGTCAACGATGGGGAGCTTTTCGATCTTATGTGAACGGAGAATTTCCTGAGCCTCAGAAAGAGTTGTTCCCACGGGAGCTGTAATAAGGTTGTCCTTTGTCATAACTTCGGAGATCTTTGCGCTGAAATCTGTAAGGAAGCGCATATCTCTGTTTGTGATGATTCCAACGAGCTTGTTCTTTGAATCAACGATCGGAACGCCGGAGATCTTGAATTTTCCCATAAGCTCGTTAGCGTCAGCAACGATATGATCCTCAGTAAGGGAGAACGGATTAACGATAACGCCGTTTTCAGAACGCTTAACCTTATCGACTTCATCAGCCTGCTGTTCGATACTCATGTTCTTGTGGATGATGCCGATTCCGCCTTCACGGGCGATAGCGATAGCCATGCGTGAATCTGTAACAGTATCCATAGCGGCGGTCATGATAGGGGTATTGAGCCTGATCGTCTTTGTAAGCTGTGTTTCAAGCTTGATCATGTTGGGGGTAACGTTTGATTCAGCCGGAATAAGCAGAACATCGTCAAAGGTAAGCCCCTCCTTCTGAAATTTGCTGTTGATATCTGTCAGCATAAAAATTCCTCCTTACATTACATATAAGAACCAATCATAGAGGTTCATTATCTCAAAAATTATTATCTTTAATCATATCATTTTTTTTATGATGTGTCAAGTGGCGTAAAAAAACGACTATATAGAATTTACTTGTTGATTTCTGACGCCTTTTGTAAAAAAAGCAGTTTGACGCTTTAATATAATAATTCACAGAATCGTCATACTTCCGGAACACCCGATTGCAGATGTGTATATTCCATGAGGATCATAGTTGCGTCAGAACCGGTTATCATATCGTCATTATTCCAGTCGGCGGCAGCTGTCTGATACGCATTGAATTCCGAGACCGCCTCGCTTGACTGCAGCGTATACATACGCAGAGCCATAGTAGCGTCGCTTCCCTCGATTATCCCATTGTTGTTGACATCGCCGATCATGAATGGCTTTACAGAGATATCAGCCGATTGTGCGTACTTTTCCGCAGCAGAGCCTTTATCCGCATGAAGCTCAAAACCGGAAATCGTCTCGACGGCTTCGTTTCTGATGTTGTATGATCTTCCGACGGCATCGGTGCCGAGTTCCTTTACCGTAGGCGGAATATACATTCCGGAAAGCCCGCTGCATCCGAGAAATGCTGAATCGCCGATTGATGTTACGGTTGACGGGATATTTATATTGTAGAGCGAAGTGCATCCGCGGAAGGTATCATCCTCGATAGAGGTGCAGTTAAGGCTGAACAAGACATCCTCAAGAGCATAACAGCTTGCGAAGCATCCGATGCCGGTATACGTTACAGAGCTTGGAATAGAAGCTTTTTTCAGCGATGTACAGCCGGAAAATGTGTAATCACCGAGGCTTGTCAGCCCGTTTTCGGGAAATTCTACGGAAATAATATTTGTCTTTCCCATGAAAGCTCCCTTGCGGACGGAAACAGTTCCGACGGGAATTTCAGCGGTGCTTCCTCCGGCATAGGTAACGAGCTCAGTTCCTTCAAACAGCGATTTATCGGTAACTGAAAAGGTTTTGTTATCCTTGCTTACGAAGAAGGATTCAAGGGAAGGACAGGCGGAAAATGCCATGCTTCCGATTTCGTTCACGCCGCTTCCGAGAGTAACCGTCGTAAGAAGCGGACACGCTGAAAAGGCTCTGTCTCCGATAGAATCAACGCTGTCGGGGATAACAACAGCTGTAAGCTCCTCAATGCCCATAAAGGCATTGCTTTTTATGGATGTTACCTTGCTTCCGTTTATTTCTGAAGGAATCATCACTATCGCATCGGAGCCTGTACAGCCGGTAATGCAGGCTTTTCCGTCCGTGATTTCGTATGTCAGAGTAATTCCGTTATGCGGGATATCAGCCTGTGCAAAGACATCCGCAGCAGGTACGGCGGACGCAGTCAGCACGAGAGCTGAAATGATAGATAAGAACTTTTTCATATCAGATATCCTTTCGGCATATTTCGCCGCTTACCATAACGAGCAGCGGTTCAGACATGAGGTCGAGTGGATTCTGTCCCTTTTCGTAAAGCTGGAGATCAGCGTCCTTTCCGGCAGCGAGAGTTCCCGTTATATCGTCGATCCCAAGAATTTCAGCAGGATTTACAGTGAGAGTCCTGAGAGCTTCTGAGAAGTCAAGACCACCCTTTACAGCTGCCTGAGCGGACAGAGGAAGATACTGGATAGGAATAACTGTATGGTCGGTGCAGATAGCCATTTTTACGCCGTTATCGTTGAGGACGGCAGCATTTTTCAGCTCCAGACCTTTCATTTCGGGCTTGCATCTGTCGCAGATAAGAGGACCGCAGATAACCGGAACTTCCTCCTCAGCGAGGATGTCGGCTATCTTATATCCCTCCGTTCCGTGAATGATAACAGGTTCGATAGAAAATTCAGAGGCTATTCTCATTGCGGTGCAGATATCGTCTGCACGGTGGCAGTGGAAAAACGCCTTCATTTTGCGTTCAAGTAGAGGCATCAGCGCCTCACACTTTATATCGTATTCCGGCGGATCATAATTTTCACCGTCGGAATAGTAGCTGTCCATATCGTGAACGTAGCGGCGTGCCTTGTAAAGTCCCTCACGGATTATCGCAGCGACAGCCATTCTTGTAACGGGAGCTTCATCCTTTCCGTTATAGACATTTTTCGGGTTTTCGCCCATTGCAAATTTGATTCCGCACTGCTTGATGAGCATATCGTCAATGCGTCTGCCGTTTGTCTTTATTGCGCATATTTCTCCGCCGCACGGATTTGCGCTTCCCGGACTTGAAGCAACAGCGGTGATACCTCTCATAACTGCTTCGGTAAAGCAGCGGTCAAAGGGATTTATACCGTCTATCGCTCTCATCTGCGGAGAAAAGGGATCTGTCGATTCGTTGCAGTCGTCGCCCTCAAAGTCAAGACCGTCCTCGATGATTCCGAGGTGCGTGTGAGCGTCGATGAAGCCGGGCAGAATCATTCCGCCCTGAGCGTCGATGCTGCCGTCGGGGATGCTTTCCGGAGTGCCGGAACCAATCTCCTTGATTTTTCCGTTTTCCGTCCGGATCCAGCCGCACGGAATGATTCCGGCGGAATCCATAGTGTAAATTTCAGCATTATAAATAAGCATATTCATACTCCTCGTCAAAACACGGACGCTGCAATTTTTTCAGCGATCTCAATGGGGCTTGAATTTCCGCAATCTATTTTTACCGTTGAGTGGCTGAGGTAGACGCTGCGGCGGCTTTCATAAAGAGCCTGAAGCTCTTCTTTGGTGGATTTTGCCGCAATAGGACGATTTTCGTCGCCGCTGATACGTTCATAACAGATATCAAACGGAACATCCAGAAAAACTACAGCTGCGCCGGCATCACGGGCAGCCTTAGCCGTATCGGGATTGAGCATTGCTCCTCCTCCGCAGGCTGCAACGATAGTCTTTCCGCAGAGGGATTTCACGATTTCCGCCTCTGTTTTGCGAAAAAACGGCTCGCCCTTCTGTTCGAAGATATCGGGGATTGACATATCAAGGGTGCGGACGATGAGATCATCAGTATCGCAGAATCCGCAGCCGAGTTTTTTTGCCGCAAGCTTTCCGGACGTGGATTTTCCGCATCCCATAAAGCCGCAAAGAAATACTGTCATAATGTTACTCCTTGTCAGTTTTTATTCATTGCGTTGACTTCACTTTCAACCTCAAGGATGATCTTGGAGATATCCTCGGAGGAAAAGCTTCCGCCGTACCATATTTCGTGAGCCTTAACAGCCTGATAAACAAGCATTGAAGCGCCGCCTACGGCTGTTTTTCCGAGAGCCCTTGCCTTTTTCATGAGGAGCGTTTCGGTAGGATTATACACAGCGTCGAAGAAACTCAGGCAGTTTTCGATGACCTTGTCGCTTACGGCGCAGGCATTGGTGTTTGGGAACATTCCCACTGGAGTTGCGTTAAGGAGAAGATCAAAGCTTCCGTCGAGCGTGGAAATATCAGCTATCTTCACGGATGCTCCGCTGCATTTTTCCATAATCTCAGCCATGAGAAGCTGAGCATTCTTTATATCCTGCGGACGGATCGCAAGTGTAAGTGCTCCGCCATGAAGTACAGTTTCGACAGCCATCATGCGGCCTACGCCGCCGCAGCCGAGAAGAACGACATTTCCGCTGATAGGCAGAAGCTCTACAGAGCGCAGAAATCCGTCGCAGTCAGTGTTGTAGCCGATAAGACGACCTCCGTCATTTTTTATGCAGTTGACGGAGCTGTAGCGCTGAGCACTTTCGCCAAGCTCGTCCATGAGGGCAATAACCGCCTGCTTGTGCGGGATTGTGACGTTCATTCCGAAAAATTCTCCGAAAACAGCACGGCTTGACGGAATATCCTCCGGAGCAATGTCAAGAAGCTGATAAGGCTCTGCTTCAAAGCCGCTGAGAGCAAAAAGTCTGTCGTGGATGAGCGGAGACATTGAGTGCCCGAGAGGATGTCCGGTAAGGGCGAATTTACTCATAGATATCAGCTCCTTCGAGGGCAGCAAGATTTTCTATGCTGAATGCAGCTACACCGGAAAGCGTCTTTTTAACGAGTCCGGTGAGGGTTTTTCCGGGACCGAATTCTGCAAATTTATCTGCGCCAGCCTCGCTCATAGCGGAAAGCTCAGATGTGAAGCGTACAGGCGATACAATGTGCTTTGCGAGAAGCTCTGCCATATCCGGAAGCTCTGTAAGCTCGCCGCCTGTGACGTTTGAATAATATCTTACCTGCGGAGCCTTGAATGTGATAGTTTTTGCTGTTTCGTAGAAAGTATCAGCCGCAGACTGCATAAGCTTTGAATGGAAAGCTCCGGCAACGTTCAGGGGAGCAACTCTTGCCTTCATTTCCTTGAAAATCTCAGTCACTTCTGCGACACCCTCAGGAGTTCCGGCAATTACCGTCTGAACAGGAGAATTGTAGTTTACAGCGGCAACATAATTCTTTGCTGCGCTGCAGACCTCCTCTACCTTTTCGGGAGCAAGCTTAAGGATAGCTGCCATTGCGCCCTTGTGCTCTGAAGCAGCGGATTCCATAGCGGCAGCTCTTGCCTTTATAAGGCGGAATGCGTCCTCAAGTGTGATCATTCCAGAGGCGTACATTGCCGCATATTCACCGAGAGAATGGCCAGCCACGCCGTCGAATTTATATCCCTTTGAGAGAGCGGCGGTCAGGCATACGATAGAAGTAGTCATGATAGCCGGCTGAGCGTTTGAAGTTCGTGAAAGCTCCTCGATAGGAGTGCTGAAGCAAAGCTCTCTGAGGTCGGTTCCGAGTATTTCTGAACCGGTGTCGTAGATTTCAGCAGTTACGGGAAATGTCTCTGCGATATCTTTGCCCATTCCTTCATACTGAGAACCCTGTCCGGAGAATAGTGAAATTGTCATAATGTTAAACTTCCTTTCTGTATGTTGTATACAAATCACTGGTAAAAATCACCTAATTTCCATATCGCTATTTGTGAATTATAACGATATTTTGTTTCGCAATAATAAAAACATTGCAAAAAATGCGGAAATGATTTACAATATATTGTATCTAAGTTTATTTTCAAGGGGTGTGCGTTCTTTGTCCCCTATCAATAATATAACATAAATTTTCTGGTTTGACAACAGTATTATTATAAATTTTCGTTCAAAGGAGTATTTTTAATGGGAATCAACATTTTGGGCATGGGCAGTTATCTGCCTGAGCAGACGCTCGTCAACGATGATTTCAAGAAGTTCGTGGATACAAACGACGAGTGGATCCGCACAAGAACCGGAATCGCTGAGCGCCGTATGGCTGGCTGGGAGCCTGTATGGTACATGGGAAAAAAAGCAGCTCAGGCAGCTCTTGAAATGGCTGGAATCACTCCTGATGAGGTCGGACTTATCATCTGCACAACTGTTACATCGGATTTTCTCACCCCCAGTATGGCAAGCATTATCCAGTATGAACTTGGCGCAGAAAATGCAGCAGCTTTCGATCTCGGCGCAGCCTGCACAGGATTTGTTTATGCGCTCGATACGGCAGCAAGATTTCTTGAAACGGATGAATCGCTGAAATATGTCCTCGTAATTTCAAGTGAAGCTATTTCACGCTTCTGCGACTTCTCCGACAGACAGACCTGTATTCTTTTCGGTGACGGCGCAGCAGCAGCCGTTGTTGAACGCAGCGGCAAGATGTATTCATCTGCTCTCGGCTCTGACGGAAGCGGCGCAAGAGCTCTTTTTGCAAGAAATCTTACTCCTGCTCCGGAAGTTAAGCAGGAAAGCGATTTTAACGACGGATTCCCCGAAAAGCCAGTTCGTCAGCTTTATCAGGACGGCAAGGCTGTATATAAATTTGCTACACAGGCTCTTCCGAAATCCTTTGAGCTTGCCGCTTCAAAAATCGGCGTGACTAAGGATGATATCGACTGGTTCGTTCCGCATCAGGCAAATGTGAGAATCATCGAAACAGCCGCAAAGAAGCTCGATGTGCCTATGGATAAATTTATTCTTACTCTCGATCATTTCGGAAATACCTCAAGTGCTTCGATTCCTCTCGCTCTCAACGAGGGCATCGAAAAAGGACTTATCAAAAGAGGTCAGACGCTTGCTCTCATAGGCTTCGGAGCAGGTCTTACCTACGGCGGTATTATTCTCGAATACTAAATCAAGCGAAAGGATGACAAAAATGAAAACAAGAATCACAGAATTACTGGGCTGCCAGTACCCCCTCATTCAGGGCGGTATGGCATGGGTTGCTGAGCATACTCTTGCTGCGGCAGTTTCAAACGCAGGCGGTATCGGTCTTATCGCAGGAGGCTCTGCACCGATCGACTACCTCAGAGAGCAGATAAGACTCTGCAAGGAAAAAACAGATAAGCCCTTCGGCGTTAACATCATGCTTATGAGCCCTAATGCCGATGATCTTGCACAGCTCTGCATCGACGAAAAAATCGCCGTTGTAACTACAGGCGCAGGAAATCCCGGAAAGTACATTCCCGCATGGAAGGAAGCCGGAATCAAGGTTATTCCCGTAATTCCGTCCGTTGCTCTTGCAAAGAGAATGGAAAAAGCCGGCGCTGACGCTGTTGTTGCTGAGGGTACTGAATCAGGCGGTCACATCGGCGAGAATACAACAATGTGTCTCGTTCCTCAGGTAGTTGACGCTCTTGAAATCCCCGTTATCGCAGCCGGCGGAATCGCTGACGGACGCGGTGTTGCAGCTTCGTTCATGCTTGGTGCTGAGGGCGTTCAGATAGGTACACGCTTCCTTGCATCTGAGGAGTGTCAGATACACCAGACCTTCAAGGATCTCGTTGTAAAGGCTAAGGACACAGACAGCGTTGTTACAGGAAGATATACAGGTCATCCATGCAGAAATATAAAGACAAAGTTCTCCAAAATGCTTGCAAACGGCGAAAAGGAGGGAACACTCACTCCCGAACAGTTCGAGGAAGTTACTCTCGGTTCGCTCAGAAAGGCAGTTCAGGACGGCAATGTTGAGGAAGGCTCTTTCCTCTGCGGAGCAATCGCCGGTATGATAAACGATATCAAGCCGTGTAAGGATATCATCGAGGAAATGATGTCACAGGCTGAAAAATTAATGCGTAATGCGTAATTGCGGCGTTTCTTCGGAACGGATTGAAAAAATGCGCATTTCTGATGTTATAATTTTGTAGGGAACAGCGTCCTCGACGTCCCATTATAATACTACAGGGAAAAAGGGATCTACCATGAAAAGATACGAATTTATAAGAATGAGATACAAGATGCTTAAAGGCGGATATGTTACATCCAAAGAGGACGGCTACCGTGACCACAGAACTGTTATCACGGAAATGGCTTCACAGGGGTGGCGCTTTGTGGGACAGATCCCCACAGATGCCGGCGGAAATTACAGTGCCGCTCCTGAATACGATCTTGTATTTGAATATGACATTTAATCGCATAAATATATACGGAGGTTAAAATATGGCAGTAGCATTAATCACAGGCGCATCACAGGGAATAGGCGCCTGCATAGCAAAAAGACTCGCAAAGGACGGCTTCGACGTTGCAATCAACCACTACCCCAACGAAAGCGGCAGGGAAAAGGCTCTTGAAGTGGCTAAGGAATGTGAGGCTTTCGGTGTGAAGGCAGTATGCTTCGCCGCAGATGTTTCAAAAATGGCAGACTGTGAGGAAATGGTAAAGGCTGTAAAGGAACAGCTCGGAAGCATTGACGCTCTTGTAAACAATGCCGGAATCACTAAGGATAAGCTCCTTGCAAGAATGAGCGAGGATGAATATGATGCCGTTATTGCCATAAATCAGAAGAGCATCTTCAATATGCTGAAAAATGTGTGCCCCGTTATGATGAAGCAGAAGCACGGAAGAATCGTTAATATTGCTTCTGTTGCCGGTCTCTACGGAAATCCCGGACAGATCAACTATTCCGCTTCAAAGGGCGCAGTTATTTCCATGACAAAAACTGTTGCCAAGGAATACGGCAGAAAGAATATCACCTGCAACGCTGTTGCTCCCGGATTCATTCACACTCCTATGACGGATGTTCTTGCTGATGATTACAAGGAGAAAATGCTTGAAGCCGTTGCTATGAGAAGATACGGCGAGCCTGAGGAGGTCGCTTCTGTTGTGTCCTTCCTTGTATCTGAGGATTCATCCTATGTTACAGGTCAGGTTATTGAAATCTCCGGCGGACTTTCAATGTGATACAAAAAAATGAATCAGTCTATACAGAAAAGAAAGGATAATATATGAGCAGAAGAGTTGTTATTACAGGTCTCGGAGCAGTTACACCTCTGGGAACAGGCGTTGAAAAATTCTGGGAGGGCATTAAAGAAAACAAGATCGGCTACTCCCGCATTGACCACTTCGATACAGACCGCATCGGCGTTAGAATGTCCGGACTGGTTAGAGATTTCGACGAAACAGCGTACTATGAAACAGAAGGCTGCTTTGATAAAAAAGAAGCAAGACGTATGGATACATTCACAAAATATGCGCTTGTTGCCGCTCATGAGGCACTTGTGGACGCAGGCTCGGATTTCAAGGATATAGAGCCCTACAGAGCCGGTGTTCTTATCGGCTGCGGTATCGGCGGCATTGACCTTACACTTTCGGAATACAGCAAGTATCTTGAAAAAGGTCCGGGAAGAATTTCAGTTTTCTACGTTCCCATGATGATAGCAAACATGGCTGCCGGAACTATCGCTATGAAAACAGGCTTCAGAGGAGCTAACTTCTCTATCGCTTCTGCGTGCGCCTCAGGAACTCATGCTCTCGGCGAGGCTTTCCGCAAGGTCAAGGATGGCTATCTCGATGTCTGCATCGCTGGCGGTACGGAAAGCTCAAAGGATGAATTCACATACAGCGGCTTCAACAACATGAAGGCTCTTACAAGATCTGACGACCTCATGCGTGCGTCAATTCCTTTCGACAAGGAAAGAAACGGATTCGTTCTCGGTGAGGGAAGCGGTATGCTCATCCTCGAAGAATACGAACACGCTAAAGCAAGAGGAGCTAAGATATACTGCGAGATAGCAGGCTACGGCGCAACTGATGACGGCTACCACATGACATCTCCTATGCCTTCGGGCGAGGCAGCCGGAATGGGTATGACTCTTGCTATGCAGGAGGCAGGCGTTTCACCGGCAGATGTTGACTACATCAACGCTCACGGTACATCAACAGGCCTTAACGACAAGTACGAAACAGCCGCTATCAAGCTTGCATTCGGCGAAGAAGCCGCTAATGTAAAAATAAATTCCACAAAGTCTATGATAGGTCATCTTCTCGGTGCGGCAGGCGCAGTTGAAGCTGTTGTCTGCGCAAAGACTATCGAGGAGGGATTCATCCACAAGACTGTGGGATATGAGGTTCCCGATGAGGAATGTGATCTTGATTACTGCACAGAAGGCAATATCCAGCAGGAAGTAAACGTTGTTCTGTCCAATTCGCTGGGATTCGGCGGTCATAACGGAACTCTCTGCTTCAAGAAAATCAAAGACTAAGGAGAAGCTGTAATGGATAAGATTTACGATCAGTTTGAACTTGAAACTATTGAAAAGCTTGCAAAGCTTGTTTCCGCAAACGAGCTTTCTGAAATAACTATTGAGGACGGTGACAGAAAAATCACTGTCAAGGGCAAAAAGTGCCCTCCGCCTCCTCCGGCAATGGCAATGCCTTTCATGGCTCCGGCACAGCAGTCCGCACCGGCTGCTCCTGCACCGGCTGCTGAAACAGCTCCGGCAGCTCCGAAGCTTTCCGGAAATGTTGTAAAATCGCCTATCGTAGGCACATTCTATGCCGCTCCATCACCTGAAAAGCCGCCTTTCGTACAGGTCGGTGACAGCGTGAAGAAGGGCGATGTTATCATGATCATTGAGTCTATGAAGCTCATGAACGAGATAAAGTCTGATTTCGACGGCAAGGTTAAGGAAATCCTCGTTCTCAACGGTCAGGCTGTTGAATACGATCAGCCGCTCATGATCATTGAATAATTCTACGGGGAGGCAGACAAGATGTCAGACGTTTTAATGAACAAAGAGCAGATAATGGAAATTATTCCGCACCGTGATCCGTTTCTCCTTATCGACGAGATCGTTGAAATGGAGGTCGGCGTAAGGGTAAAAGCAAGAAAATACATAAAGGAAGATGATTTCTGGTTCAAGGGACATTTCCCTGAGTATCCGGTTACTCCCGGCGTTCTTATGATTGAAATGCTCGCTCAGGCGGGAGCTGTCTGTATGCTCTCAAAGCCTGAATTCAAGGGAAAAATCGGTCTTTTCGGAGGAATTGACAAGGCTAAGTTCCGCCGTCAGGTAGTTCCGGGCGACGTTCTTGACCTTGAAGTTGAGATCATCCGCCAGAGAGGTCCTGTGGGAACAGGAAAGGCTCTTGCGTCAGTAGGCGGAGAAAAGGCAGTTTCCTGCGAGATCACCTTTGTGGTGTCAGACAGCAAATCGGAGTGATAGATAAATGTTTAAAAAAGTATTGATCGCCAACAGAGGCGAAATCGCAGTTCGTATCATAAGAGCCTGCCGTGAACTTGGCGTGCGCTGCGTGGCAGTTTATTCCACAGCAGATACAAGCTCTCTCCATGCGCAGATAGCTGACGAGGCTGTCTGCATAGGTCCTGCACCTACAAAGGACAGCTATCTCAACATGAATGCGATAATTCAGGCGGCTCTGAATACCGGAGCTGATGCTGTTCATCCCGGATTCGGCTTCCTTTCGGAGAACGCTGAGTTTGCACGTCTGTGCGAAAAGTATGGCATCACCTTCATCGGACCTTCCTACGAGTCTATCGAAATGCTCGGTGACAAGGCTGCCGCTAAGGAAACTATGAAGGCTGCCGGAGTTTCAGTTATTCCCGGCTCTGACGGAGCTGTTTCTTCCTACGAGGAGGCTGCCGCTATCGCTGAAAAAGCCGGATATCCCGTGCTTGTAAAGGCTTCTGCCGGCGGCGGCGGACGCGGTATCCGTCGTGTTGATTCTCCAGATCAGCTCAGAGAACAGATGACTGCCGCTCAGCAGGAGGCTAAGAATTTCTTCGGCGATGACGCCGTTTATATCGAAAAATTCCTCATAAATCCGCACCATATCGAAATTCAGATCATGGCGGACAAAATGGGTAACTATATATACCT
Organism: Ruminococcus sp.; assembly: GCA_017461395.1. Taxonomy (GTDB): domain Bacteria; phylum Bacillota; class Clostridia; order Oscillospirales; family Ruminococcaceae; genus Ruminococcus. The sequence goes on along the minus strand of JAFTYF010000047.1, from coordinate 2,929 downwards.
CGGAGAACGTGACTGCTCCATGCAGCGACGTAATCAGAAGGTTCTGGAGGAATGTCCCAGCCCTATCGTGGATGAGACTCTCCGTAAGAAAATGGGCGAGGCTGCCGTTACTGCCGCAAAGCAGAGCGGTTACTACAACGCCGGAACTATTGAATTCCTCGTGGATGAAAACCGTAACTTCTATTTCATGGAAATGAATACCCGTATTCAGGTTGAGCATCCTATCACAGAAGAAGTTACAGGATTTGACCTTGTAAAGGCTCAGATAGAGGTTGCAGCCGGACTTCCGCTCAGCGTGAAGCAGGAGGATATAAAGCTGAGAGGTCATGCCATTGAGTGCCGTATAAATGCGGAGAATCCGGAGCTTGATTTCAGACCGTCTCCGGGAACTATCACCGCTCTTTATATGCCCGGCGGCCCCGGAATAAGAATCGACGGCGCTGTATATCAGGGATATACCATAACACCCTATTACGACTCCATGATAAGCAAGCTTATTGCTCACGGCTCCGACAGAGAGGACGCCGTAAATAAAATGAAATGGGCACTGTCTGAGTTCATCGTTGAGGGAATTGATACAAATATCGACTTTCAGCTTGAACTTATAAGAAATCCTGATTTCAGAAACGGAAAGTATGATATCGGATTCCTCGGCAGATACATGGAAGAACGCAGAAAAAAATAATAAATTTACCGGAAGAGAAGGTGAGATAATCAGTGTTTGAGGATCTTTTTAAAGTAGTAAAAAAACGCTTCAATGACAGCGATGACGATTATAAGCCGATGTTCAAATGTCCGAGATGTCAGGGAACATCTCCGCTGATACGCTATGAAGAACTTCACAGAGTATGTCCTGTCTGCAATTACCACGGAAGACTTTCATCTCAGGAGCGTATATCAATTACCGTTGACAAGGACAGCTTCTGCGAGCTCGACAGCGGAATGACAAGCGGAAATCCGATTGATTTCCCCGATTATGAGGAAAAACAGAAGGAAGCCCGTGATAAAACAGGTATTTCTGAGGCGGTAGTTACAGGAACAGCTACGATAAAAGGCTCTCCGTGCGTTGTCGGAATCATGGATTCAAGATATATGATGGGCAGCATGGGCAGCGTCGTGGGCGAAAAAATTTCCCGTGCCTTTGAGTATGCCGCTGAAAATAAGCTTCCGGTGGTAATGTTCACGGCTTCCGGCGGCGCCCGTATGCAGGAGGGTATAGTTTCACTTATGCAGATGGCGAAAACCTCCGGCGCTGTAAAGCTTCACAGCGATCAGGGCGGACTTTATATCACAGTTCTCACTGATCCCACAACAGGCGGCGTAACTGCAAGCTTTGCGTCTCTCGGCGATATTATCATCGCTGAACCGAAGGTACTTATCGGCTTCGCCGGCAGACGTGTTATCGAAAATACTATAAGACAGAGACTGCCAGAGGATTTTCAGCTGGCTGAATTCATGTTTGAAAAGGGTTTTGTGGATATGATCGTTGAACGCAGAAAAATGAGAAGCGTTCTTTCACATCTGCTGAAGCTTCACGGCTACAATAAAAAGGAGGTCTGAGCAATGAGTGAGAAAAAATCTGCATGGGAACGTCTCCAGCTCGTTCATAATGTAAACAGACCTACTATCAAGGATTATCTTCCGCTTATATTCACGGATTATTACGAAATGCACGGCGACCGTCTTTACGGCGACGATAACGCTATATACGGCGCGATCGGACGTCTTGACGGCAGACCTGTTACTATTATCGCTCAGGTAAAGGGCAGGGATATCAACGAAAACAAAGCCTGCAACTTCGCAATGCCGCATCCTGAAGGCTACAGAAAGGCTCTCAGACTTGCAAGACAGGCAGAAAAATTCCACAGACCGGTTATCTGCTTTATTGATACTCCCGGAGCTTTCTGCGGAATCGCCGCTGAGGAAAGAGGTATGGGCGAGGCTATCGCTAAGAATATCGCTGAATTCATGACTCTCAGAACACCGGTAATCTCTATCGTTCTCGGTGAGGGCGGAAGCGGCGGAGCATTGGCTCTCGGCGTATGCGATGAGCTGGCTATCCTCGAAAATGCTCAGTATTCCGTTCTCTCGCCAAGAGGCTTTGCAAGCATCCTCTGGAAGGACGCTTCAAGAGAACAGGAAGCAAGCGAAATTATGCGAATTACCGCAGAAGATATGGTTAGTCTCGGAGTTGCTGAAACAATTATCGAAGAACCTCTCGGCGGCGCACATAACGATTTAGACAAAATTTCGGAAAATATCAAGGAATATTTGTCTAAAATAATTCCGGAAAAATGCGAAAAAGATATTGACGTTTTGCTAAAAGAACGTTATACTAAGTTTAGAAAGATCGGAGCATTCATTGAATGATTCGTTTCTTGATATATTTTATATAAAGGAGGGCATACACATGGTTTTTGACAAGCTCAAGGATCTTATCGCTGATCAGCTCGGCGTTGATGAAGGCGAGGTTACAATGGAATCTAACATTCAGGACGACCTCGGCGCAGATTCTCTGGACGTTGTAGATCTTATCACTACTATTGAAGATGAATTTGACCTCTCAATCCCTGACGAGGCTGTTGAGGAAATCAAGACAGTCGGCGATATCGTTAACTATATCGAAAAGAACACAGACGCTGATGCAGAATAATCTCTGCACAGTATAGAAAAGTCCGGCATCAGCCGGATTTTTTTTATGTTGATTATTCTGAATACCGTCTGCAAGAACGGTTATCCACATCCTCCCGTGATATATCAACAAAATTCTACATTACGAATTGTAAATAATGTTGGTTTGTCAATGATGTGAGACAAATTAAATCAAAAAACTTGACCTGAATTAAGGAAAGCCTTGATGTAATCGGAAGGAGACTTCCAGTTAAGCGGACGCATAGGGAAATTGTTGTATTTTCTGCTGTGAACAGCT
>JAFTYF010000046.1 GCA_017461395.1 Ruminococcus sp. | reverse complement strand
TGGTGCAGATTTACGATTGTTTTCTTGAATTCTTCACTGTATCGTGGACTTTTCTTTCCTGCCATTTCTTTTTCCTCCTGGCGTTTTATTCTATTATACCTTGTCTTTCTTTTTTTGTCCACTTTTTTAGTATAGCACCAACGCTATGACAGCCTTGTAGGTGGATATGAGAAGGAGCAGTCCGAGTTGAAGCAGAAACTTCAGGAGCTTGATTCAAAGACAAATGTCATAAGTGCCCGTGAAAAATGTGTTCGTGACTTTATTGCCAACGCAAAGAAGATCGTAAAAGTCACAGAAGTGACTCCGACACTGCTCAGAGCCTTCATCAGCCGCATTGAAGTTTATGAAAAGGAAGTAAAGCATTCGAGAAAATGCACCAATCGTATCAATATCTGCTTCTCATTTACCACGACAAAGGCTTTTGAGGCGGATGGTATAATGATTGGTAATGAAAAGATACCGACCGCGGTATAAAGCAAATCTCCGAGGGGTTATACCCTCGGAGAGACAAAAAACTAATTTGTTGATAAGGGAATGTTTAGAAGTGAAGGCGTTCCCTGACAACAAAAAACATATGGACAGCATTTATATGCCGTCCGTCAGAATCCCAGCATTGATGTCCGTGAAAAAACCCGAAGCATTGCGGTGCTTCGGGATTTTTTGTTGATTTTTATTTTTTAACCGGAATTGACTGACCGTTTTCGTCATAGAAAACAATATTGTCAATATAAAGATTGGATTCGTTCTCTGAGCCCCAGCGCATTACAAGGAAATTCGCATCATCCATGTCCTCAGCCCAGCACACGCCGCTTTCGGCAAGCAGGAACTTGAACTGCGCATGAACAGCTCCGGAGCGTTCACAGTTGTATTCGCCGCCCTGAAATTCAGCGAAATCATACCATGTGCCTTCGCCGTCAGAGCTCTCCTTTGCGGTGACGGTACCGCCGCCGGCAGAAATAGTTCCGGGAGCCTTTACCATATTGCCGTCCTGATTTTTGTAATTTTCCGAAACGGCGTCTGCGTAGATGTCGAATTCAATGGAGCGCACTTTGGGAAGATCCTCCGGTGCAAGGAGCGCAGCGGCATTTACACTGAGCTTCTGAACCTTTCCTTCAAGCGGAACAGAAAGATCATCAGTAAAGAGAAGCATTTTGTTTCCCTCAATCTCAGTTATGGAAAGAGCGCCGGCTGCGGACTGCTTATCATCAGTAATGACGCTGACAAAAGAAAAATCGTCATTGTCAAAGGTAACTGCATTGGGGTCGCCGCACTCAACTGGCGGAGGCGGAACGGGTTTTTTGTTCTTGTCGGAATCTTTTTCCTTGCCGCAGGATGAAAAGCACGCTGCAAGACAGGCTGCTGAAAGGAATGCTGTTATTTTTTTTATCATTTGTAATCTCCTTTAACAGATCTTCGTTTCGTTGTTGGTTCAAGAACATTTTACCACAAAAGAATATTAAAGTAAATACAAAGAATGTAAAAAAATCATGAATTGCGGTTTTTAAAAAATATCTCCACAGTTTCACGCATCATATCAAACGGGCGGATTTTCGGCGATATTTTCACAGAAACGTATGATTTTCCCATTCCGTTGAAGGTTATCCTGCCCTTGTATGCGGCAGAAAGTGCAGCTATCTGTTCTGTTGAAACGTAGTTCGTGTAGAAGTACATAGCACCGTTTTTTTGCGATATTTCGGTAATTCCGAGATGAGCCGCCTTATTTCTCAGGAGAGAAACGTCAATAAGTCCGACAACTGATTTCGGGGGATCGCCGTAGCGGTCTATAAGTTCGTCAATGAGATCGCTCTTGTCGGTATCCTCGGTGACGGTCATGATCTTGCGGTATACGTCTATGCGCTGATTAAGGCTTGAAATGTACTTTTCCGGAATATGAGCGTCGATCTGGATATCCACCAGACATTCCGGAATTTTCTCCGGCTGCTCGCCCTTTTCTTCAGAAATAGCTTCAGACAGCAGGCGCAGATACATATCATATCCGACAGCCTCCATGTGACCGTGCTGTTTTCCGCCGAGAATACTTCCGGCACCTCTTATTTCAAGATCGCGCAGAGCAATGCGGAAACCGCTTCCGAACTGTGTAAATTCTCTCATAGCGCTCAGACGTTTTGAAGCTATCTCGGTGAGAACCTTGTCACGCTTGTATGTGAAATATGCGTATCCACGGCGGTTTGAACGTCCCACACGTCCACGGAGCTGATAAAGCTGAGAAAGTCCGAAGCGGTCGGAATCCTCAATAATAAGCGTATTTACGTTAGGAACGTCAACGCCTGTCTCGATGATAGTTGTGCAGATGAGGATGTCAATTTCGTGTTCCACGAGCTGTTCCCAGATATCGGACATTTCATCCTCGTTCATTTTTCCGTGAGCAACGGCGATTCTTGCTTCGGGGAGATATTCCTGAAGCTTTGCGGCACATCCCTGAATAGTCTCTACACGGTTGTGGATGTAGTATACCTGACCTCCACGGCGGAATTCACGCACGATAGCCTGAATCAGGGTTCCGATATTGTATTCAATAACATAAGTCTGCACGGGATATCTGTCCTGCGGCGGTTCCTCAATAACGGACATATCCCTGATACCGCTCATAGCCATGTTGAGAGTACGGGGGATAGGTGTTGCGGAAAGCATTAGTACATCGACTTCGGTGAAGGCTTCCTTGAAGCGTTCCTTGTGAGCAACGCCGAAACGCTGCTCCTCGTCGATTATCGCAAGTCCGAGATCCTTGAACACCACGCTTTTCTGGATTATTTTGTGAGTTCCGATGAGGATGTCAATTCGTCCCTGCTTGAGCTTTTTTATAATTTCCTCCTGTTGTTTGGGACTTCTGTAGCGTGAAAGAAGCTCTATACTCACAGGGAAATGCTCGAATCTGCGCAGAGCCGTCTGATAGTGCTGATACGCAAGAACTGTCGTAGGCGCAAGAATGGCGCACTGTTTATTCGATAGAACGCATTTCATTGCGGCACGGAGAGCAACTTCTGTTTTTCCGAAGCCCACATCGCCGCAAAGAAGCCTTTCCATAGGACGTGCACGTTCCATATCCGCCTTTATTTCGGCGATTGACTGGAGCTGATCGTCCGTTTCTGCGTAAGGAAAGCGATCCTCGAAATCACGCTGAATCTCGTCATCTGGGTAGAACGCAAAGCCGGAACTTTTCTCACGCTTGGCGTAAAGAGCGATAAGCTCGTGAGCCATATCCTTTACGGCGCGGCGGACGTTGTTACGGGTTTTCTGCCATTCGCCGGAGGAAAGCTTGTTTAGCTTCACGCCGGAATTATCTCTCGGCCCGATGTATTTTGAAACCAGATCAAGCTGGGTTACGGGGATGTAAAGCTTATCCGTACCGGCATACTGGATGGTGATGTAGTCCTTTGTGATACCGTCGAAATCAAGCTTGTTTATGCCCATAAATCTTCCTATTCCGTGACCGGAATGAACTACGAGATCGCCCACTGCGATATCGGAAAGACTGCGGATTTCCTCAGCCTTGTTCTTCTTTTTGCGGCGCTTGCGGTGAGCGGAATTCATTGCTCTGCCCTGAGTTATGAGGATAGTTTTGTTTTCAGGATATTCAAAACCTCCGCCGAAGCTTCCGGACATGAGACAGGTTCTTCCGGCAAGAGGAACGGTATCTTCTCTGAGGATATCGCAGGGGATTCCTTTTTCTTCAAGATCCTGCTTTATTATGGGGAGTGTTTTTTCGCTTCCGGCGGCGAGGATAATGCGGCAGCCTCTTTTGTGGAAATCCGAAAGATCGTCAATAAGCTGGGACATATCGCCGCTCCACGGAGCAGTCTGCATAGCCTCAAAGCTGACAAGCCGGCGAAAATCAATGCGTTCACCGCCCTGCATGAAGCTGCTCATATAGAAGCAGACGTGTTTTTCCGCAAGATGCTGGATTTCGGGCAGATCAATGATATATCCGTCAAGTCCTCTGCAGAGCTGACCGTCCTCGATGAGAATTTTTATATCCTCGCTGTATCGTGAGGAAACTCCGGCGGCACTGTCCATAATAGCAGAAAAATCGCTGAAAAGTACGGAACCGTCAATATAATCGAAAACCGTTTTCGGTTCGCTGTAGACGAGAGGGTAGTACTTTACGCTGTGGGCAAGAGTTTCACCGGCACGAAGCCTGTTTACGTCAGCGCCGAGATGTTCACGGATAAGCTCAGCACGCTTTCCTCTTGCCTTTTTGCAGAGAGCTTCTATTTTATCTGCGAGTTCTCCGCTGTCATAGAGAACTTCTCCGGCGGGAGAAATGCTTATTTTTTCGAGAGATTCCGTGCGCCGCTGTGTGTCTGTTTCAAACTCTGATATAGTATCAATTTCATCGCCGAAAAGCTCGATTCTCACGGGCTTGTCGCACTGTACCGGAAAGATATCGAGGATAGCTCCGCGGACGGAGAACTGTGACGCACCCTCAACCTTTTCGCAGCGCATATATCCGAATCGTGAGAGATCAGCGCAGACCTTGGGAAGATCTATTTCCTGACCGACAGAAAATTCGGCGGCAGAAGCGATAAGCGTTTCCGGCGGAATTACCGGCTGCATAACGGCTTCAATAGAAGCGCAGAGAACTCCGCAGCTGCCGTGAACTGAGCGGTCAAGAGCGGAGATACGCATATATTCGTATTCGTGGTTGGAGGTATCAACGGGAGTGAGGACAAGCTCCTTTGAGGGGAAAAGCACAGCCCTTTCGGAGCCGGTCATCATGTTTATGTCATCGCAGAGCTTTTTTGCTTCCGCTTCGGAGCCGGTTATCACGAGATTTACCTTTCCGTCGTCGAGGGCAGCTATAAGCTGAGCTCTGTGTATATGCGAAAGACCCGTCAGTGAGACGGGTGAGATGTTTTTATCAATTGCTTCCCGTACGCTTTTGTAGCCGGAAAGCTCGCTGAACAGCTGCTTGAAGATATTCATTTCCTACTCCATTATGAATTGAATTTGTTCATAGCCTCGTCTGTTTTTCCCTGAACCATAAGCTCTATGCACTGACAGGCGTTTTCAGCGGATTTTTCCATTTCTGCTGCGTCATCCCTGCCGAATTTTCCAAGAACCCATTTCGCAAGATCGTAGTCAGGATGCGGCTTTTTGCCCACACCTATCTTTATGCGCTGGAAATCGTCGCTGCCTGTAAGTTCGCAGATGCTTCTGAGACCGTTGTGACCGCCGTGACTTCCCTTTCTGCGTATCCTGAGCTTTCCGGGATCAAGGGAAATATCGTCGCAGACAACGATTATCTGCGAAACATCGAGCTTGTAGAATTCCATTGCCTGAACAATGCTTTCACCGCTGTTGTTCATGTAAGTCGTCGGCTTGAGAAGCAGACAGCGTTTTCCGCCGATAACAGCCTCAGCGGTTTTTCCCTTGAATTTCAGGCGGTTGATGTTTGCTCCGGCTTTTTCTGCAAGCTTGTCAAGTACCGCAAAGCCTGCGTTGTGGCGGGTGTTGTCATATTCCATTCCGGGATTGCCCAGACCGGCTACTATAAATTCTATTTTACCTCCTGCGGCGGGAGAATTCTGTGAAATTCTGTCGAAGATATCAAAAATACTCATACTTATTCCTCCTAATTTACTACTTTAAGATTATATCACAAATTTACAGCGATTTCAAGAGCCGAATTTTACATATAAAGGTGAAGAAATTTTCAAAAACACTTGATTTTTCCAGAAAACTGTGATATAATACATAAAGATGATACTACTCAGCAAAAGACCGGAACCTTCCGGTCTTTCGTTTATATATGGAAAGGAGATATTCTGAGCCTATGAAATTCAAGAAATTCGGCGGCACTGAGCAGAAGGTATATGACATTATCAAGCCCATAACAGATGAACTTGGCTACTACCTCTGGGATGTCTGCTACGAAAAGGAAGGCGCATTGTGGTATCTGCGCATCTTCATTGATCAGGATGAGGGAATCTCTATCGAGGACTGCGAAAGAGCAACAGCTCCGATAAACAAGATCCTTGATGAGACAGATCCTATTTCACAGAGCTATATGCTTGAAGTCGGATCGGCAGGACTTGAACGTGAACTCGTTAAGGAGGAGCACTTCGAGGTATGTAAGGGCGATGTCGTAAGGATACGCTTTATCAGGGGCGAGGGCGGAGAAAAAGAAATCAATGCCGTACTTGTGAATGCTGATAAAGAGGGAGTCACCGTTGAAATGGAAAACGGTGAAGAAAGAAAATATCCCCTCACGGATATTGCTTTTGTAAAGCTTTATATGGAATTTGAATAATAATATATATACTGGAGGAATTGACAGAAATGAACAAGAATACCGACTTTTTCAAGGCACTTGAATCCCTTGGAGAGGAAAACAGCGTTGAGACAGCACTTCTTATTGAAAAGGTAAAGTCAGCAATGCTCAAAGCGGCAAGAAAGGCTTATCCCCATAGCGAGGAAAATATCAGAGTGGAGATAGATCCTGTAACAAAGAAGTTTGAAATGTACATCGTTCAGGAGGTAATCGACGATTACCCTATCGACGAGAATGAGGTAAATATCGACGTTGCAAGAACTATTGATCCCAACGCTTATGTCGGCGGAACTATCCTCAAGGAAATAGATATCTCAAAGCTCGGAAGAATGGCTGCGCTTTCCGCAAAGCAGTCTATCAAGGGCGACCTCAGAGAGATTAACCGTGAGCAGGTGCTCAGCCGTTTTGAATCCAAGGAGCATGAGTGCATTACCGTAAAGGTATCGCAGATTGATCCCGGCAGAGGAACAGTTACCGTTGATTATCAGGGAACTGAACTTTATCTTTTCAGAAATGAACAGATTCCCGGAGAGGTTCTTGAAGAAGGAAAATCCGTAAAGGTATATATTACAGGCATCGTTGGAAAGACAAAGAAGCCTATCGTAAAGATTTCCCGTACACATAAAGATCTTGTAAAGCGCATCTTCGAGCTTGAAGTTCCTGAGATATACGACGGAACTGTTGAGGTGAAGTCAATTTCCCGTGAGGCTGGTTCAAGAACAAAGATCGCTGTATGGTCGAAGGATCCCAACGTAGACGCAGTAGGCGCCTGCATCGGAGCAAAGCGTTCAAGAATCACAGCAGTTGTAAATGAACTCAACGGCGAAAAGATCGACATCATCCCTTGGAGCGAGGTTACTGAGGAATTCATCGCAAAGGCACTCGCACCGGCAGAGGTGCTTAAAACCGTTGTTACATCCGCAGAGGAAAAGACCTGCACAGTGATCGTTCCCAACAATCAGCTTTCGCTTGCTATCGGAAACAAGGGACAGAATGCAAAGCTTGCCGCAAAGCTTACCGGCTTCAAGATCGACATCAAGCCGCAGTTTGATACCGTTACAAATCAGGAGGCAGAGGAGCTTTCACCGGATTATGTTGTTCCTGTTAAGGAAGAACCCGTAAACGAGGCTCTGGAGGAATATTTTGAAATGGATGAAACTGCTGCTCCTGCTGAGGAAACTCCTGTTGCTGAGGAAGCAGAAGAGATCACAGCCGCAGATGAGGCTGCTGAAAACAGCGGGGAATAATTTATGAAGCCGAAAAAAATTCCCATGAGAATGTGCCTCGGCTGCGGCGAAATGAAGCAGAAAAAAGAACTTATCCGTGCCGTGAAATCACCGGAAGGCGATATAAGCCTTGATTTTACCGGAAAAAAATCCGGCAGGGGAGCATATATATGCCGCAGTACGGAATGTTTTGAAAAAGCCAGAAAGGGCAGAAGATTTGAAAAATCCTTCTCGTGCAGAATAGATGAAGCCGTTTATGAGGTGATGCTTGATGAACTTGGAAAAGAACAGGAAAACAGCTGATCTGCTGACTATCTGTATCAAGGCGGGAAAGGCGGTAAAAGGCTTTGATCCGGCAATCGAGGCTCTGAAAAAGGGAATGGTATACTGTATCATCACCGCGTCGGACGCATCTGCAAAGACCGTCAAGGAAGTTGAATTCTGCTGCAACAAGTATAAAGCGGTACATCTCCCGTCGGGACTTTCCAAAGACGAAATAGGACGTCTTTCAGGAAAGGCGGCGGCGGTTATAGCTGTCTGCGACAAGGGATTCGCCGACGGCTTCGCAAAGCTTTTAAAATAATCGCAGAATGGATACCGCATCCGGACTGCATTGACATATACAATTGAATAACCTTAAATTCCGCAGTATTATGCGGAGAAACTAATGGAGGTAATATAGCCTATGGCAAAAAAGATAAAGTTAAGTGACGCTGCAAAGGATCTCAATGTTTCATCACAGGAGATCATAAGTTATTTCGCAGAAAAGGGAGATAATAAAAAGAAATCCGGATCATCTCTTACAGAGGATGAGATGAATCTTCTTCTGGAACATTATACAAAGGCAAATGAGGTAAGCTCTTTCGACGGATATTTTGCTTCAAAGGATCAGCCTAAGCCTGTTGTAAAGAAGGCAGAGCCGGAAGCTGCAGAAAAGAAGCCTGCTCCGGCAAAGAAGCCGAAGAAGAAGGGTGAAGCTCCCAAGACAGAGGAGAAAAAGCCGGAAGCAAAGCCGGCTCCTGTCAAGACAGAGGAAAAGAAACCCGAAGTTAAGCCGGCTCCTGCCAAGACAGAGGAAAAGAAGCCGGAAATCAAGGCTGAACCTGCTAAGACAGAGGAAAAGAAGCCGGAAATCAAGGCTGAACCTGCTAAGACAGAGGAGAAAAAGCCCGAAGTAAAGCAGAATCCCAATAAAAAGAAGAATGACAAGAAGGATAAGCCTCAGGCCAAGGCTCAGGACAGAGGCGAAAGAACAAAGCTTAATGTATCATTCAGCTCAGAGACAGCTCAGACATCTACACAGAGAAGAACTGTTGATACAAGAGGAAGCTACGTTGATCTTGACAAGTACAACGAGCGCTATGATCAGATGGCTTCCGGAAACAATAAAAAGCACGGCGGAGAGAATTATTCCTCCAAGAAGCAGAAGATCAATCAGAAATCCAGTCAGAGAAACCGCCAGCAGTTCTCCAGAAAGGAAACAGAGGCAGAAAAGCTCAAGAGACTGGAGCTGGAGCGTGCAAGAAAGCAGCAGCTTAAAGTTCTGATCCCTGATTCTATTACAGTCGGCGAGCTTGCTTCACGTCTTAAGGTGACTGCAACCGATGTTATCAAAAAGCTCATGGGACTTGGCGTTATGGCGTCTATCAATCAGGAGATCGACTTCGATACAGCTTCTCTCGTTGCTGAGGAGCTCGGTGCAAAGGTTGAAAAGGAGATCATCGTTACAATTGAGGAGCGTCTTATCGACGACAGCGATGACGACGATACAAACCTCGAGCCGAGATGTCCTGTTGTGTGCGTTATGGGACACGTTGACCACGGTAAAACTTCTATCCTCGACCGTATCAGAGGCGCACACGTTGCCGCAGGAGAAGCCGGCGGAATCACACAGCATATCGGTGCTTATCAGGTAAATGTAAACGGACAGGACATCACATTCCTTGATACTCCCGGACACGAAGCATTTACTTCAATGCGTGCAAGAGGTGCAAATACAACTGATATCGCTATCCTTGTAGTTGCCGCAGACGACGGTATCATGCCGCAGACTGTTGAGTCTATCAACCACGCAAAGGCAGCCGGAATTTCCATTATCGTTGCTATCAACAAAATGGATAAGGAAGGCGCAAATCCTGACAGAATCAAGGAAGAACTTACAAAGTACGATATCGTATGTGAGGAATGGGGCGGCGATGTTATCTGCGTACCTGTTTCAGCTAAGACAGGCATGGGCTTTGATGAGCTTCTCGAAAACGTACTTCTCGTTGCCGAAGTCAAGGAGCTCAAGGCAAATCCTGACCGTCTTGCAAAGGGAACAGTTATCGAAGCACGTCTTGACAAGGGCAGAGGTCCTATCGCAACACTTCTCGTACAGAACGGTACTCTCAAGCAGGGCGATGTTCTTATCGCAGGAACTGCTGTGGGCAGAGTCCGTGTAATGACAAACGACAAGGGCAGAACTGTAAAGAGTGCAGGACCTTCCGTTCCTGTAGAAATAACCGGTCTTGCAGATGTTCCGAGCGCAGGTGATATCTTCAATGCTGTTGAGGATGAAAGACTTGCAAGAGAGCTTGTTGAAAAGAGAAAGCACGAGGCAAAGCAGGAGCAGTTCAACGCATACCGCAAGGTTACACTTGACAACCTCTTCAGCCAGATCGCAGAAGGCGAGATCAAGGAACTTCCTATTATCGTCAAGGCTGATGTTCAGGGCTCTGTTGAGGCTGTAAAGCAGTCTCTTGAAAAGCTCTCCAACAATGAGGTAAGAGTAAGAGTGATCCATGGTGCGGTAGGCGCAGTTAAGGAAAGCGACGTAATGCTTGCAAACGCTTCAAATGCGATCATCGTAGGCTTTAACGTAAGACCTGATCCTGTCGCATCAGAAAGTGCTGCAAGAGACGGCGTTGATATCCGTCTTTACAGAATCATCTACGACGCTATCGAAGAAATCACAACTGCTATGAAGGGTATGCTTGCTCCTAAGTACAGAGATGTTGAACTCGGACGTGTAGAGGTTCGTCAGGTATACAAGATTTCCAACGTCGGAATGGTAGCCGGAAGCTACGTTCTCAGCGGAAAGGCACAGAGAGGCTGTCAGGTTCGAGTTGTCCGTGACGGAATCATCATCGCAGACGACAGGATCTCAGGACTCAAGCGCTTCAAGGACGACGTAAAGGATGTAGCAGAAGGCTACGAGTGCGGTATCAGCCTTGAAAAGTTCAGCGACGTCAAGGAAGGCGATATCTTCGAAACATACTTTGTTGAGGAATACAGGGAAGATTGATAAACCTGTAAAATTATAGATGTAAAGGGGGCATACTCATGAAATACAGCAGAATGAGCAACGCCGATATGCTTCAGTACTGCAAGGAAGCATTGGCGTGGAAAGACTTTGGTCCGGTTGATATATACTTTTTTGAGTCAGTCAAAAGAATTCTTCTCGGTCAGTGCAGTCCGGTCGAAGATCAGGACGATATGATTGAGGATCTTATGGGAGTAGAGCGTCCAGTCAGCGACAAGGAGCTTGAACCTGAATATCACAAATATGCCGATATTTACTATAATGAAGAAGGGGACGATGATGAAATCCCCGATTACAGCATGAGTGAGGAGGAAGAGGCTTTCTCTGACGATCTTTTCGGAGACGGCTTCTTTGAGGCTTCTCCTGAAGGTGATGAGCCTGATCACACCATGCCTGATGACGGCGGGGATAATGAAAGAAATTCTGCCGGTCAGAGCTTTACCGTAAATATCTGAACCCGTCTTGTATAGAAAGGAAATTATGCCGAATTTTAAAGGAAGCCGTATGGCTGAAGATATAAAAAGAGAAATGACGGCGATCCTGCGTGAGCTTAAAGATCCGAGGATCGACAGTATGCTTACTATCGTGAGGACAGATCTGTCCGGCGATATGTCAAACTGCAAGATATATGTTTCAAGCTTTGCGGGAATAGAAAAGGCAAAGGAATCCGTCAAAGGACTTAAAAGTGCGTCCGGATTTATCCGCAGAGAGCTTTTTCACAGGCTTAAAATGCGGAAATCGCCTGAACTTACCTTCATCGCTGATAATTCTATCGAAAGAAGCGCTGAGATCAGCAAAAAGCTGAATGATCTTATTTAAGGGAGGAACGCTATGTATATAGGATTCAGTGAAGCAGAAAAATTCCTGAGAAACTGCGAGGATGCAGTTATCATAACTCACCGCAATCCTGACGGCGATTGTATCGGAGCAGGCTTTGGCTTACAGGATATCCTCTCACAAATGGGTATCCGCAGCAAAGTTGTTTGCAGCGATGAGTTTCCGCAACGATATGCATTCATGACCGACGGCAGCAATCAGTACGGCGATTTTGAGCCGAAAACAGTCATTGCTGTTGATATAGCCGATACAAAGCTCATGGGAGACTATGAGCAGATATACGGCGATAAGGTACAGCTTTGTATCGACCACCATATCTCAAACAAGAACTATGCAGAAAAAACTCTGCTTCAGGGCGAGGCTACAGCTGCCTGCGAGATAATCTATGCACTTGCAAAATTCATGGGCGTAGAGATAACCAAGCACTGCGCGACCTGTCTATATACGGGAATCGCTACAGATTCGGGCTGCTTCAAGTATGACTGTACAACTCCCCGTGCACACGAGATAGCAGCGGAAATGATGAGAAATTATGATATTAATTTCGCACGGATAAACCGCTATATGTTTGATGTAAAGTCCAGAGGCAGACTCATGCTGGAAAGCAGACTGAGCGAGCTTATGGAAGAAAATCTTGACGGCAGACTTGTCATAGTTGCCGTAACACAGGCTATGATGAGCGAAATGGGCGTATCTATGGAGGAGCTTGAAGGCTTTGCTCCTATGACGATACAGCTTGAAAATACAGAAGTGGGAATTCTTATGCGTGAGCGTAAGGATGGCGTTTTCAAGTGCTCGTTCCGTTCAGCTTACGATGTCAACGTTTCGGAGATATGCCAGACTATCGGCGGAGGCGGTCATGCAAAGGCTGCCGGATGTACTCTTGAAGGCTCTCTTGAGGATGCAAAGAAAATTCTTGTTGAAGCCGTAAGAAAGGCGCTGACATGAACGGTATTCTCTGCGTAAACAAGCCGGAGGATTTCACATCATTTGATGTAATTGCAAAGCTTCGTGGAATCCTTAAGATAAAGCGTTTAGGTCACGGGGGAACTCTCGATCCCATGGCAACGGGAGTTCTTCCCGTTTTTGTGGGTACAGCTACGAAAGCCTGCGATATGATACCTGACAATACGAAAAGCTATCTTGCCGGATTCAGACTGGGATGTACCTCTGATACGCAGGACGTATGGGGAAATGTCAGCGAGTGTTCCGGAAAGGCTGTCGGCGTGGAGGATATACTTGCGGTACTTCCGGAGTTTACCGGAAATATAATGCAGCTTCCGCCGATGTATTCTGCTGTTCAGGTGAACGGAAAGCGCCTTTATGATCTCGCAAGGCAGGGAATAGAGGTTGAGCGTACTCCGAGGGAAATAGAGGTGTATTCTCTCAGCGTATCCGGATATGATCCCGATACCCGTGAGGGAGTACTCAGAATATCATGCGGAAAGGGTACCTATGTCCGCACCATTATAAATGATATCGGCGAAAAACTCGGCTGCGGCGGAATAATGACCTCGCTTGTGAGGGATTCATCATGCGGATTCATGCTGAACGAGTGCTATACTCTTGATGAGATACAGAAAGCAGCGGACGAGGGCAGAACAGGGGAGCTTATCATTCCGATAGAGAGAGTATTTGATTCTCTGCCGAAACTTAATCTCAATCCCGTGCAGACAAGAATGTACAGCAACGGCGTGAAGCTTGATATTGAAAGAGTCCGCAATATACTGCCGGATAAGGACAGATACAGTGTTTATGGCAGCGACAGGAGCTTTATCGGTACGGCTGTTATTGATCGTGAAGCCGGATTGCTTCGTGTCGAAAAGAATTTCATCTGAGGTGAGACTATGTGCATAAAAAGAAGTGCCGTTGCTCTCGGAATGTTCGACGGCGTTCATCTCGGACATCGTTCTGTGCTTGACCTTGCGCTCGGACAGGAAAAAAATGGTCTTACACCGGCTGTTTTTACGTTCAGTCCGTCGGCTGTATTCCGCAAGACAAGCGGTCGGGACGGTTATGTATACAACTGGAGTCAGAAATTCCATACGCTTCAGAATCTTGGGTTTTCGGGCGAAAATATACATTTCGTGGACTTTGAGGATGTCTGCGGACTTGCCGGTGAAGAATTCTGCGAAAAAATTTTAAAGAACAGATTTCTCAATGCGGAAGCAGTCTGCTGCGGAAATGATTTCAGATTCGGCAAGGACGCATCCTGCGGTGTTGAGGATTTAAGACGTTTCGGTGAAAAGTACGGCTTTGAGGTTCATACGGCAGATGATGTGAAAATTGACGGAATTACCGTATCTTCGGGTGAAATTCGTCAGCTTCTTCTGAACGGCGGAATCGAAAAGGCAGAAAAACTTCTGGGTATGCCGTACAGAATCTCAGGAAAAGTTGTTCACGGCAGACAGATAGGCAGAACAATAGATTTCCCGACTGTCAACCAGCTTTTTGCGGAAGGTCAGCTTGTTCCGGCATTCGGGGTGTATGCTTCGACTGCGTTTATAGACGGAAAAAGCTTTGATTCCGTGACGAATATCGGCGTAAAGCCGACAGTCGGCGCAGAAAGCTCTCCTCTTGCGGAAACTCACGTCATCGGATTCAGCGGAGATATCTACGGCAGATTCATTTATATTGAGCTGAGAAAATTTCTGCGTCCGGAAGTAAAATTCAATTCGCTGGACGAGCTGAAGGCTCAGATAGCAAAGGACGTTTCCGACAGCACAACGAAATATTAAGAAATATTCAGAGTATTTTCACTATACTTTCACAATACAGCGATAACATAATAGAGATACGACAGAATCGTTCTGTCAAAAGAAAAAAATTAAGGAGGAAACCTGATGATAGAGGTTAAAAACCTTACCAAAAGATACGGCGAAAAGCTTGCTGTAAATGATATAAGCTTTACAGTCGAAAAGGGCGAGATTCTCGGATTTCTCGGACCTAACGGTGCCGGAAAATCTACAACCATGAATATGCTTACCGGCTATATTTCATCCACATCCGGACAGATTCTCATAAACGGCAAGGATATTTTTGAACAGCCTAAGGAGGCAAAGGCAAATATCGGATATCTGCCTGAGATCCCTCCGCTTTATATGGATATGACTGTTGACGCATATCTTAATTTCATGTTTGATCTCAAGAAGTGCAAGCTTCCGAGAAGAGCGCATCTTGATGATGTGTGCAGTCTCTGCAAGATATCTGACGTAAGAAAGAGAGTTATCAAGAATCTTTCAAAGGGATACAAGCAGAGAGTAGGACTTGCTCAGGCTCTTATAAACAATCCGCCTGTGCTTATCCTTGATGAGCCTACTGTAGGTCTTGACCCGAATCAGATCATCGAGATCAGAACACTTATCAAAAAGCTCGGAAAGAAGCATACTGTTATTCTTTCATCCCACATTCTGCCGGAAATTCAGGCAGTCTGCGACAGAATCATCATCATCAACAAGGGAACTGTTGCCGCTGACGGTACAGCCGATGAGATCGCAAAGAATATCACTAACGAGCACAAGATGACTCTGCGTATCGAGGGCGAAACCCATACAGCTTCCGACAAGGAGAAGATCACAGCAGCTATCCGCAGCATCGAGGGCGTAAAGTATGTCCGTGCTGATATGGAGCGTGAAAAAGGTATCTACGACTACGATATCGAGACTGACGGCAAAACTGATGTCCGCCGTGAGCTTAACAGAATATGCGGCGAAAACGGCTGGAATATCATGATGCTCCAGCTCTCTGATCTTACACTTGAGGATATCTTCCTTAAAATTACAATGGGTGAGCAGATCAACCTCAAAAACGAAAAGAAAGAGAAAAAGCCCCGCGTAAGAATCAATCTTGTGAGCGAGGGTAAGCTTGAAGCGGAAGCCTCTGACGGCGAAAAGAAAGCAGAGGAAGCTCCGGCTGAAAAGACAGACGATTCAGAAAATGCAGGAGGTGACAAATAATGGGTGCTATATACAGACGTGAAATGGGTTCGTTCTTTACATCCGGTCTCGGATATGTTTTTCTCACAGTATTCTATGCTTTTTCCGGCTATTTCTTCTACACTGAGGTAATCGAGTCAGGAATTTCAGATACATCACCCATGTTTGCCAGTATGTTCATAATGTTTATATTCCTTATTCCCGTTCTCACCATGAGACTGCTGAGTGAGGAAAAGAAAAACAGAACAGATCAGGGACTTCTCACTGCGCCCGTAAGCCTGTGGGAGATCGTTCTCGGCAAATTTTTTGCAGCATTTACGCTTTTTGTTATCGCTGAGTGCATTGTTTTCGTGTATGCGCTTATCCTGAGATACCTCGGCAGCGTGGTATGGCCGTCGCTTATCGGTAACTTTACTGCAATGCTTTTCCTCGGAGCAGCCTTCATTGCGATAGGAATTTTCGTATCCTCACTCACTGAAAACCAGATGGCTGCTGCTGTAGTAAGCTTCGTTGTAATGCTTGTATTATACTTCTTCGACGAAACGCTTCTTATCAGAGTTTCAAACGATACGCTCCGTGATATCCTCACAGCGCTTTCTTTCCGCACAAGGTATTTTGAATTTACCAAGGGCGTATTCAGTATGTCAAGTATCATATTCTTCCTGAGCACAGCATTTCTCTTTAACTTCTTTACGGTAAGAGTTCTTGAGAAGAGACGCTGGAGCTGATGATAAATGAAAGGAAGGTGTGATATATCATGAAGAATAATGAAACAGAGGCTAAAAAGACTGTCAAAGATTCTGCCGGTGAAAAAGAAAAGAAACCTGTCGGAATGAAAAAGATAAAATACGGTTCTATGTCCGCTATCACTATTGCTATAGTGCTGGCTATCGTTATCGTTGTCAATTTTATGGCGCTCGAAATGGAAAAGCGTACACCAATGAAGATCGACCTGACAAAGGACAAGAGATACGACATAAGCGAGGAAACTATTGACGTTCTTGAAAAGCTTGAAAAGGATGTTGATATCCTTGTTACCATGCCCAAGAGCAATTTTGATGTTATAGCTGAAAATCAGTCAAGCATGATGAGCTATCAGCTTCAGATGATGAATGAATATTACGGTACAAACTACAACAGCCATATCGAAGTGCCGTATGATATGATTCCTGTTATCCTTGAAAAGTACGAGATGTACTCAAAGAAGGGCGACGGAAAGGGCAGCGTAAATGTAAAATACGTTGACCTCAGTATTGATCCTGACGCTGTTACAACGTATCAGAAGAATTATGACGGCGGAGAGATCACTGCAAACAGCATCGTTATTGCGTCCGGAGAAAACGTAAGAGTTATTCCGGCGAACGATATCGTTACAATGCTTGCAGTAGATGAAGCTGCAATGCAGAATAATACTTTCTCGCTTGTTTTCGCAGGAGAAAGCAGACTTACTTCTGATATCATGAACGTTGTTGATACAAATATCATCGACGTAGCAGTTATAAAAACTGCAAATGGACAGAATATCTACAGAACAGAGGACGCTGAGCTTGTGGATTCACTCGAAAACGAGCTTCTCAGCAAGAACGGATATGAATGTACTGCCGTTGATATTATCAAGGATGAACTTGATACTGAAAAGTATGATATGGTAGTAATTCCCATGCCGCAGAACGACTTTACTGAGGACGGAATCAAAAAGCTTCAGGATTTCCTCTACAACGATGAGATGTACGGAAAGAATCTGCTGTTCATTCCGTGCTATACGAATATCAACTCCCCGAATCTTGATGAATTTCTTGCCGACTGGAGCGTAAGCATCGAAAAGAATCTCATCGGTGATACAAAAAATTATATGGGAGATTATCCGGGCATCCTGCTTTCAGTAAGTGATGCTGATTCAGTAGGAGAGGTTCCGAATAAGTCACTTCCTATGATTGCTCCTTTTTCAAGAGAGATCAAGGTTCTCGGAAAGAATAACCAGAACAAGGTGACAGAGGTACTCAAATCCTCACAGACATCAGGAATCCTTCAGACTCTTGACGGAAGCGAGGTATCCGACAAGCTTGCCGGTCCGAGAAATGTTGCTGTTATCTCCAAGAGAGAAAGAGCAGAACAGCTTGATGTATATACAAGCCGTGTCATTGCTTTCGGAAGCAGCATGATGTTCTTTAATGAATACATGGTGCAGACAAATAACTACAACAATGCCAATGTTATACTCAACATCCTGAATATTGCAAACGGCAAGGAAGTAAGTGCTGTTATTCCGGAAAAGTCTCTCCAGCAGAATTACATTGCACCTACATCAAATGAAACAGCAGTTATCAAGGTGATTATCATAGTTGTTGCGGCAGGAATTGCACTTGCAGGTCTGGTCGTACTCATAAGGAGAAGAAACCGATGAAAAAAGAGGTCAAAGGAATAATTGCTCTCGGCGGAGTGCTTGCTGTTCTCGGCGGAGGTCTTGCTGTAATGAAGCTTACGGATAAATCAGGCAGTGAATCCTCTGACAGCACAGATACACCGACTGTCGAGACAACAACAGCTCCTTCAGGCAGCGGAATCGTTATTGTCGGTGACGGAGAAGAAAATCATGAGGGACTTGTAAAAAAGCTTCATGTAAAGAACAGCGAGGATGAGTTCGATATCATCATGATCGAACCGCCTACGGAGCAGATAGCTGCAAAGTACAGCATTGAGGGCTGTGAAGACCTTGATATTGAAACGGGAATAGTTTCTACGCTTGTAAACAATGTCAACGGACTCCAGTCAGTTGCTCTTATAGCTGAAAATTGTGAGGATCTTTCAAAGTATGGTCTTGATGCTCCGGAAATCACAGCAGAAATGACATATGACTCCGGAAAGACAGTAAAATATTATGTGGGAATCAAGAATCCTGCAAACACATCTACCTCATATTTCAGAATCGATGGCAGCAATGACGTATATCTCATTGAGAACAGCCGTGTTGCAAATTATTACAAGACGGTAGGAGATTTTATAAGCAGATCAATGCTTGAATCTCCGGCAGACGAGGATATGCCCATCGTTGAAAGCCTTGTTATCGAAAGAGAGGATATCGACTACAGAATAGTTCTTGCGCCGAGCGAAACAAGTATGGACAGCAATGCCGGAGGAACTTCTGCAACTCACGAGATGATCGAGCCGATCAGCTCATATCTCAATGTTGAGCAGTCCTCAAAGATCACGCACGGAATGTTCGGACTTACTGCATCTGATGTGTATGCATACCGCTGTACTGCCGCTGATCTGAAAAATACTGGACTTGACAAGCCTTTCTGCCGTACTGAAATGAAGTGCGGCGACGGAAATGACTATGTACTGCTTCTCAGCAATATGCAGTCAGATGAGGAAAAGGGACAGTACTGCTATGCGATGTTTGAGGACGGAAGCGTTATCTATACACTTTCAGCGGATAAAGCACCGTGGGTAACAGTAACACCTGTTGACATCACATCAAGAATCATGGTGGGCAATACTGTATGGAACATCACTGATCTTTCTGTCAGCTTAAGTACAGGAGAATCGGGAGTATTCGAGCTTGCACCTATTGATCCTGCAAAGGAAACAAACAACACAGCCGAGGATTTCACAGCAAAGCTCAACGGCAAGGAGATAGAGTATGAGCGTTTCAGACGCTTCTACAAGTATCTTGTATCCGCTAATGCTGAAGATCTTGTAATTGAGAAGGTAACTCCCACTGGAAAACCCCTTGCAGTGTTGGAATATACAGATGGTTATGTAAACAAGGACTATAAATTTGAGTTTTATGAATATTCTCCGATGACAGTTCTTGTTGCGGTAAACGGAGAATGCAGATTCTTCGGAAGCCGCGCTTATGTTGATAACCTTATTGAAAACGTCAGAAGGCTTGAAACTGGTGAAGAATTCTTAACAACATGGAAATAATATTTTGACGGAGGTACTATATAATGAGCGAAAATTTTCTGATGTATAAGGGATATCCTCTCGTAAGAAAGGGTAACGAGATATATTATGGGTATATGTCAGATCCGTATGTGATATGGATACAGATACTTGACACAAAGGAAGTCGAAGGTGCAAAGACAGCATCAAAGGTAAGGGTAATACAGATGTCTACGGAGACAGCTGATCCGATGAAGGCATTTGTAAAGAATACCGAGAAGGAATGTGGACTTTACGAAGCGCTTGACATTGCCAATGTATGGCTTGAAAAGGCTTTGAAGTAATTGTAGGGGCGGATATAATCCGCCCTTATTTTTTGAAAAGATGAAAAAATAAACGGACGGCGATATCGTTCCCTGACAGCAAAAAAAGGCAGTCATTCGTGACTGCCTTTATTTATATCAGAGTATTATCTCCTCTTGATAAGCTTCATTGCCGTTTCCATAAGAGCCTTATAATTGCTCCATATAACAAACGCAAGGAGAAGAATTATCCAAAGAACGTAGAGCACCGGTTTTGCGATGATAAACCAGCACATGAAGCAGAGCGCAATTGTGTTGAGCAGAGAATTGATACCATTGAAACGGAATGGGATGTAATATCTTGCGTCAATGATTCTTGCCCAGAAGCAGAGATAGTAGCTGAGGAATGTAGCAATCGCCGCACCCTGAATTCCCCATTCGGGAATTAGGAAGAAATTGAGAACGATATTTGCCATACTTGCGGCAAAGCTTGTCCAGAAGGAATTCTTTGTGTGCTTGGTTGCGGTATAGATACTGCTGAGGAACTGATCAAGACACATAAACAGTGCTGCAATAACGAGTACAGGTGTGTAGATGTATACACTGCCGTATTCACCAAAATTCTTTGCGGTTACGAAAAGAGGCGTAACTATCTGAACTCCGGCGATAAGCAGAGCGGAGGAGATAAAAAGCAGTGCTTCGTATGCACGGTAGACCTTTTCATAGAAATGGCTTCTGTCCTTGGAGTTGTTTTCCATGATAGCGGACATATTCCATGCCTGAAAGAAAATAGTAGAAACCATAGAGATGAGGTTTGGTATTTTCGTTGCATATCCGTAGATTCCGGCGGCGCTTTCTCCGAGAGTAACTCTGTCGCTGTGCATATAGCGGATGAAAAGACGGTCGGAAAATCCGGTGATGACCCACATTACAACGGTCGGGATAAGTGGGATTGCAAATCTCATCATGCTTGAAGCAAGCTTTTTGTTGTAGTAGCGGATATTGAGATCAGTGTGGAGTTTTGCAGCCGCAAAGAGGAATATTGCAGAGCAGAGATCGGAAAGAATAACCGAAATCATGAAGCCGTTTACGCCCCAGTGGAGATTAGAGATGAAGATGATGTTGAAGATGAAAAGCGTAAGGGTTGCGAAAATTCCGTCGAGCGAGAATAGCTTGACCATTCCTTTTGCACGGACAAACTGCGAACAAAGCGATCTGAAAGCCGACGTGCAGACGTAAATCAGCAGAAGTATGGTATAGCCGTCTATGAAGTCGAGGAAGCTGATGAGCCGCAGCAGAGGCGAGAATATCAGCATTATTGCAAGACCGGCGCTGTTGAGTATCGTGGCGGTAGTGAAAACCTGACCTTTGTGGTATTTGTTGTCAAGTCCATAGCGGATAACTGCTTCGGTCATTGAAAAAGTGAAGATCGGCAGCAGAAAATTGGCTGTGATTTCAAGAAGCTCCTTGGTTGAGCTGTCCGCCGGACTGATATTGCTTGTATACAGTCGTGTGAGGAGAATAACAAGGAATTTCGAGCCGAAATTTCCGATAGCAAAGATCATTGTATTAAAAGCGAGCTTTTTATATTTATCCATTTTTGATTATCACGCCCCTATGAAATTTATATCCAATAAATATTATATCACAAATTTAAAGATTTGTCATCATTTTTCAAGATTTTCAGGAAGTAAATACAGCGAAGTCTTATCGAATATTTTGTAGGAAATGACGAAAAAATGGGCTCATATATGTTAAAGTGCAAGAATTTTAAAAAAACAAAGCGAAAAGACGTGACATTTCATAAATTATGTGATATAATTGTTGTGAACAAATATGGGACAATATCGTGGAATTGTGATATCGTCCTGAAAAGCAGAGAAAGGAATTTAAAGTTATGGACAACAACAATTTACAGCGGCCGAGAAAAAGAATTACACGCGAAACTGCAAGAAAAAGACAGCTTGCTGCACTTTTCGTCATAGCTTTTCTGGTTCTGTTATTTGTAATACTTATAGCAAAAGGCTGTTCCAGTGATAAATCCAAGGACGGCGGCAAGAAAAAAACAGATACAGGCTCAGATACATCGGTAGTTACTACAACTGCACCGGTTGATCCTGTTGTGACAACAACAATTGCAAATCCCGAAACTACAACGGTTTCTCTTGTGAATACAAGCGGCTTCAAGCTTGACAGATACAGCGTATATCTCAATGTAGGCGAGTCAGAAATGCCTCTTGTCAAGGAATATCCGGCTGGTTCAAATGAATCGCACGAGCGCTGGTCATCAAGCGATACGACGGTTGCAACAGTAAACGATTGGGGAAATATTACAGCTCTTGCTCCCGGCGAGTGCTATGTTACGCTGAAATCTGCTGCTGATGAAACACAGGAGGTTCAGATAAAGGTGACTGTTGCTGACAGCAGTACAGGTGCGGGAACTGCGACAACTACTGATTCTGCACAGAACCAGCAGCTTTACTGATATTACAAAAATATGCGGAAAATAATACGGAGCACTTCCCGATGCAGGAAATGCTCCGTTATTTTTATTCATCCTTAAGCTCAGCGGCGAGTTTTTTTACTCTGCAAAGCTCAATGCGGTGGTGCTTTACTTCAAGAACATCAATGTCAAGTCCGTCTGATGTTACTGATACCTGAGTTCCGTTGGCAGGGATCTCTCCGAGAACAGCGATAACATAACCGCTGAATGTCTCGTACTTGTCAGCCGGAAGAATGATATCAAGCTCCTCGCAGACCTCGCTGAGGGATGTTACGCCGGGAATCATCCATATATCATCCTCAATCTGTTCGAGTCTTGTGCCGGTCTGATCTGATTCGGATTCGGCAAAATCGCCGACAAGCTGTTCAACGAGATCGGTAATGGTGATGATTCCGCTCATGCCGCCGTATTCATCGACAACGACAGCGAAACGGCTTGCGCCGGACTGCTTCATAGCTTCGAAAAGCCTGTCAGCCTTCATATTTTCGTGAACGAAGAAAGGTTCACGGACAGCGTTTTCCATGATATGGTCACGGTCTTTGTTTTCGAGCCGGAAGTAATCCTTAGCGTCGAGAACACCGATAACATTGTCAACATTTTCGCCGCATACAGGGAAAAACGAGTGACGTGTGCGGTGGATGGTTTCCTCCCATACGTCTGTAGTTTCGCTGCTCCAGAGAACGCTTACATCAGTTCTGTGAGTGCATATCTGATCGGCAGTGAGGTCGTCGAAAGCAAATACATTCTTGATGATCCTGTTTTCATCCTCGTCGATAGTACCTTTTTCTGCACCGGCGTCGGACATTATGAGGATTTCCTCCTCTGTAACTGTATCATCCTCACTGTTGGGATCAACGCCGAGAAGTCTGAGAATTCCGTTTGTAGAGCCGTTGAGAAGCCATACCAGCGGAGCAAAAGCCTTTGATATAAATGAAATGATTCCGGACATTCCGAGAGCGATTTTTTCTGGATTCTTCATAGCAAGACGTTTGGGAACGAGTTCTCCGAAAACAAGTGTGAAGAAGGAGAGTATCAGCGTAATGATAACAACTGAAGCGGAATGAAGAATATCCTCAGAAACGGGGATTCCTGTTTTAGAGAGGAGAGAAACGAGATATCCGGCGAAATTTCCGGCAGCGAAAGCTGAACCGATAAAGCCGGCGAGAGTGATAGCGACCTGAATCGTAGAAAGGAAGCGTGACGGTGCGTCCGTGAGCTTTTTAAGGCGGACAGCGCGTTTGTTGCCGCTTGCGGCGAGCTTGTCGAGTCGTGCGTCGTTGATAGAAATTACAGCGATTTCCGCACAGGCGAAAACCGCGTTGAGAGCAATAAGAATAACTTGCAGAATTATCTGCCCGATCATAATAAATTAAACCTCCGATATATGGGGAGTTCGTCCCCTGATGATATTGATGATAGAAAAAAGTGTACAAGCACAAACAGACACAGCCTAGCACAAATAATAATAGTGCAGACCGTGCCTGATATATATATATTTATTATCGAAATTATCAGGGCTGCCGTCAGGACCAGCGTCCATTAAGGATTTCACCTCCACCGGAAAGTGCGTCTGTGCACGAACCTTTAAGATATATATTATTAATTATATCATTAGTTGCAGGATTTTTCAAGTGATAATCCGAAAAGTTTCCGAAATGCGGCGTTTTGGCTGAAATATATTGTCATGATTTGGTGATAATGACGGCGTTTTTTGTGTTAAGAGAAAAAGTTGCACAGAAAAAGCAGCTGTTTTTTGCAGTATTTCTACAAAAACCGAGAATGATAATTCTTGACAATTTTTGTGAATAATGATATTATAATAATGTAAAGGGGAGTAGCTTCCCGACAGAGTGTCGGGTGTCCGCATCGCCATAACCACAGTTTAAGCTGTCGGGCGGACAGGGCATATGCTTTAGCAAGACTTTTATTGCACTTTAATATGAATTTTCGTATTAAGCTGCAATAAAAGCCTTTTTTATGTCCGAAGGAATAACAGCTCCCAAAATTTAAAGAAACGGAGAAAGAGAATATGAATTACTTCAATCAGGACGGAGAAAAAGTAGTCAGTCAGCTCGGCTCTGACAGGTCGAAAGGTCTGACGGATGCTCAGGTGACGGAGAGCCGTCAGAAATACGGTGAGAATGCCATTACCGAGGAAAAGCAGAAAAGTATCTTTATGGTGTTTCTGGAGCAGTTCGCTGATCTTCTTGTTGCGATACTCATAATAGCGTCAATCGTTTCGATGATAAGCGGCGAGATCGGAAGTACTGTCGTTATCCTTGTTGTCCTTATCATGAATGCTATTCTTGGTACTGCACAGCACGTCAAGGCTCAGAAATCACTCAACAGCCTTAAAGCTATGAGTTCGCCGAATGCAAGAGTTATCAGAAACGGCGCTCAGACGGAAATTCCTGCGTCAGAGGTCGTAGTCGGCGATATCCTCCTTATTGAAGCCGGTAATGTTGCCGCAGCTGACGGACGTCTCCTTGAAGCGGCTTCACTTCAGATAAACGAAAGTGCTCTCACCGGAGAATCACTCAACGTTACAAAATCTGTTGATACTATCGAAAAGGATGAACTTCCTCTCGGTGACCGTGTAAATATGATCTACAGCGGTTCAAATATCTCCAACGGACGTGGTGTGGCAGTTGTCACAGCTGTCGGAATGGATACCGAGATCGGTAAGATAGCTTCTCTTATGCAGAACGCAAAAAAGAAAAAGACTCCGCTTCAGGTAAGTCTCGACAAGTTCAGCAAGATTCTTTCCATTGCCGTTATTGCTATTTGTATCGGCGTATTCCTCATGACATACTTCCTCAACGACAAGCCTGTTGTTGACGCTATGATGTTTGCAGTAGCTCTTGCAGTTGCCGCAATTCCTGAGGCTCTCAGCTCAATTATCACTATCTCGCTTGCTATCGGTACACAGAAGATGTCAAAGCAGAAGGCTATTATCAAGGATCTTAAGGCTGTTGAGGGACTTGGCTGCGTATCTATCATCTGCTCTGACAAGACTGGTACACTCACACAGAATAAAATGACAGTCCGTGATACAACGGCTCCCAGCTTCCGTGCAACTCAGGAACTCAAGCTTGCTATGGCACTCTGCAACGATGCTGCAAAATCAGGCGATGCATGGCTTGGTGATCCCACTGAAACAGCTCTGTCTGCTTATCTCGGCGATGAGGAATACAGCAGAATCCGTACAGAAAATCCCCGTATCGACGAGATTCCTTTCGACAGCGACAGAAAGCTTATGACAACTGTACACAACTTCAACGGTGAGCGTACAGCATTCACAAAGGGCGCTGTTGATGTTCTTCTTCCGAGAATGAGATATGTTCTTGAGGATGAAGATATCCGTCCCTTTAATCCTGAGGATTTAGAGGAAATAAAAAAAGCAAACCTCGGCTATTCCGAAAACGGTATGAGAGTTCTCTGCTTTGCGAAGAAGATTCTCAAAACTGACGCTGCAATCACTCTTGATGACGAGTGCGATTACATTTTCGTCGGACTTGCGGCTATGACTGATCCTCCCCGTGAGGAAAGCAAGGCTGCTGTTGCAGAGTGCATTTCTGCCGGAATCAAGCCTATCATGATTACAGGCGATCACAAGCTTACTGCTGTTGCTATCGCTAAGGAAATCGGTATCTACAAGGACGGCGATATTGCTATGGACGGTACCGAGCTTGACAATATTTCTGACGAGGAGCTTTCTGCAAAGCTGGAGAAGATCTCCGTATATGCACGAGTTTCACCTGTTCACAAAATCAGAATCGTTGGTCTGTGGCAGGCTAAGGAAATGGTAGTTGCCATGACCGGCGACGGTGTAAATGATGCTCCTGCACTGAAAAAGGCTGATGTCGGCGTTGCAATGGGAATCACCGGAACAGAGGTTTCAAAGGATGCCGCTTCGATGATCCTTGCAGACGATAATTTTGCTACTATCGTAAAGGCTGTTGCAAACGGACGCTGCATCTACGGTAACATCAAGAACGCTATCAAGTTCCTCCTTGCCGGAAATGCCGCTGCTATCCTTGTAGTTCTTCTGACTACGATTCTCAATCTGCCGCTGCCTTTCAGTCCGGTACATCTGTTGTTTATCAACCTTCTCACAGACTCGCTTCCGGCGCTTGCTCTCTGTATGGAGCCTATGCAGCCCGGAGTTATGAAGGAAAAACCGCGTTCATCCAAGGAATCTATTCTCAACAAGGAAACAAGCGTATATATTCTTGTTCACAGTATCATGATAGCTGCCTGCGTAATGGCTGCATTCATGATCGGAAACAGCGTTTCAGCCGCTATGGCAAGCACAATGGCATTCGGAACACTCTGTCTTGCACGTCTTTTCGAAGGCTTCGACAGCCGTGGAAAGTACTCACTTGCTAAGCTCGGATTTACAAAGAATATGTTCTCTATCGGTGCATTTTTTGCCGGAGCATTGTTCCTTGTGTGCGCACTTATGATAACTCCTGTACACGGCTTCATGAATGTAAGCAATGACTTTACTGCTGTAAATCTGCTTCAGGTAGTGGGATTCGCTGTAATTCCATTTGCAGTTACACAGATTCTCAGAATGGTAAGAGAAGCGGTTTCCAAGAAATAAATTGACGAAAAATTTTATATGTGCTATAATTAACCTGTCCGGAAATTTCTGGACAGGTTTTTTGGAGGATAAAGCTATGGAATTTATTCTTGGTATAGTTATTATGGTAGTTCTTTGTATAATACTGGGCGTCGGCACGGACGTTATAGTAATCGGAGCGTTAGGGCTTCTCGGACTGATTGTCCTTGCGACGGCTGTGTTTTTTATCGTATTTATGGTAATTCTCATGACCTCAAAGAAAAAAGAGGCTGTTTTCAGTGGTGTAGCAAAAAGGGAAAACGGAAAATTCAAAACGGCTGTCTACACCATAGAGGGCAGGGAATACCCGTGTTTTTTTCCGGCTGAACCAAAATTTGTATACAAGAAAGATAAGACATACCGTGTGATGCTTAATTATCGGCTGGGACGTGTTTTCGACAGATTTGCGATTACAACGTGTATTTGCGGATTTATATTCAGCATGGCTGCAGTGATTGGAGCGGTTTGGCTGGTTTTATGGATATTATAATGAGAAATAGGAGCAAGATATATGAAAAAACTGCTGTTTATAGGGGATGTTGTCGGAAAGGCTGGCTGTGATTTTCTGCGGTCAAGGCTTCCGCAGATAAAGCGTGAGTATGGTGTTGATGTGACTGTTGTGAACGGCGAAAATTCCGCTCAGGGCAACGGCATAACTCGGCAGTCAGCTGATATGATAATCCGTGCCGGTGCGGACGTTATCACTACCGGAAATCATGCTTTCCGCCGTCGTGAGGCTCTTGAAATTTACGATGAGGATTATATTATCCGTCCGGCGAATTATCCGGAAGGCGGCTGTATCGGCAAGGGTGTATGTGTTCTCGATATGGGAGCGTATTCCGTTGCTGTTGTGAATCTCATGGGCACTGTCGGACTTGATCCGCTTGATAATCCTTTCTCAAAAATTGACGAGATACTTGAAAATACAGATACAAAAAATATTTTTGTAGATTTCCATGCTGAAGCTACCTCTGAAAAGAAGGCAATGGGATTCTTCCTTGACGGCAGAGTTACGGGAGTTTTCGGAACTCACACCCATGTTCAGACCGCTGATGAGTGTATTCTCCGCAAGGGAACAGCATATATAACGGATGCAGGAATGACAGGTCCGGAGTATTCCTGTCTTGGTGTAGAAATAAAGCCGGCACTTGACAGACTGCGTTTTCGTATGCCCGTGAAGTTTAAAGAGTCCGAGGAAAAATGTTTTTTGTGCGGAATTGTGGTAGAGTTTGACGAAAAAAGCAGCAAATCGCACAAAATTGAAAGGATAAATATAAGATAATTCACAAAAATCTTGCAAACCTCTTGCAATTTGTGCGGATGTGTGGTATATTATTAGTAGGAATAATTCATTGAAACGGAACATCCGCTTTGACGAGATTCTTAATCAGCGCAATAAAAGTCGCACAAAAAAATTTACTCACAGGAGGGTTATTACCATGGAAGTTTTAAAAGTAAAATCAAATTCATCACCAAACAAAGTTGCTGGTGCTGTTGCAGGCGTTATCAGAGAGAACAAGGCTGTTGAAGTTCAGGCAGTCGGCGCAGGTGCTGCAAACCAGGCTATCAAGGCTATCGCTATTGCAAGAGGATATCTCGCTCCTATCGGAATAGACCTCATCTGCATTCCCGCTTTCGCTAATATCCAGATCGACGGCGAGGAAAGAACAGCTATCAAGCTGATCTGCGAACAGAGATAAGTTGAGATTTTGATTTTCAGGGACGGACAATTTGTCCGTCCTTTGGTTTTGAATGGAGGTGAGAATATGCCGTCAAAGCTTTTCGGTCAGATAGAATATCTTAAAGGCGTAGGCAGCGCAAGGGGTGAAAAATACCGTAAACTCGGCATAAACTCGCCGTATGAGCTGATTTATCACATCCCGAGGGCGTATCTTGATTTCCGCACTCATGTTCCGGTCTGTCAGGCACCGCTGAACGAATACAGCGTGCTGAAACTCACGATTTTCAGAAAGCTTCCGCCGCAGAGGATAAGGGGCGGTCTTGTGATATGCAAGGCGGCTGCAAGCGACGGCAGAGATGATATCCTCATCGTGATTTACAACAACGTCTACGGATTTCAGGCGCTTAAAGAGGGCGAGACGTACTATATGTACGGCAAGGTTTCGGGGAATCTTCTACGCAGGGAAATTACTGCGCCGGTGCATATCCGTGCCGATGAAAAAATACTGATTCAGCCTGTATATCGCCTTACACAGGGACTTTCCGTCAGCATGGTGAGAACCAATATGCGTCAGGCGCTGAATCTTCTTCACGATGAATCAATCGAAACTCTGCCTGAGAATATCCTCAGCCGGCATGGTCTGAGTCCGCTTGGCTGGGCGCTGGAAAATATACATTTCCCCGAAAGCGAGGCGGCGTCTGAGACTGCAAGAAAACGTCTTGCCTTTGACGAACTGCTGAAATTACAGCTCGGAATGTCCATGATGAAAAGCCGCAGCCGCCGGAATACAGCCTTTAAAATGGATGAGAACGTTGATTATCAGGAATTTGAAAGAAATCTGCCGTTTGAAATGACGGAAGATCAGCAGAAAGCTGTCCGTGAGATAATCGCTGATATGTGCCGTGATGTCCCGATGAATCGTCTTTTGCAGGGCGATGTCGGAAGCGGAAAGACAGCTGTTGCGGCGGCAGCCTGCTATTTTGCGGCAAAAAACGGAGCTCAGGCGGCGCTTATGGCTCCTACTGAAATCCTTGCGACACAGCATTTTCGGACGCTTGAGGGATTTCTTGAGCCATTCGGCGTGAAGGTTTGTCTGCTGACGGGTTCACTGACTGCAAAGAAAAAAGCCGCTGTTCGTGAGCAGATAGAACAGGGCGAAATTGACGTTATCGTGGGAACCCATGCGATTATCCAGAAAGACGTGAATTATAAATCGCTGGCGCTTGTCATTACGGATGAGCAGCATCGTTTCGGAGTTGCTCAGCGTGCGGCACTGGCGGAAAAGGGGAATTCTCCGCACAAGCTTGTAATGTCCGCAACGCCGATTCCGAGAACGCTTGCGCTTATTATTTACGGAGATCTCGATATATCGGCAATAACTCAGCTCCCAAAGGGCAGAAGTCCTGTGGAAACCTATGCTGTTACAGGGAAACTCCGCAGTCGGGCATTCGGATTTGTCCGGAAAAAACTTGACGAGGGACGTCAGGCATATGTGGTTTGCCCGATGATTGAGGACAGCGAAAGTGATCTTTTTGCTGTGAAATCGTATGCGGAAAACGCTGCAAACGGCGATTTGAAGGGATATTCAACGGCTCTGCTTCACGGAAGGATGAGTGCCGCCGAAAAAGACCGTACAATGAAGAAATTCCGTGAGGGAGAAATTCAGGTGCTTATCTGCACGACTGTTGTAGAGGTCGGTGTGGATGTTCCGAATGCGGCTGTAATGGTCATCGAAAATGCCGAAAGATTCGGACTTTCGCAGCTTCATCAGCTTCGTGGTCGAGTTGGACGAGGACAGCATGAAAGCTCGTGTATTCTTATCACGGACAACACCTCCGAGGAGTGCGTGAAGCGTATGAAAATAATGTCCTCGACGACGGATGGCTTCAAGATTTCGGAGGAAGATTTAAAAATGAGAGGGCCGGGAGATTTCTTCGGCAGTGCCCAGCATGGACTTCCGCCGCTGAAAATTGCCGATATTGCGTGCAATATGGAGCTGATGAGCATGGCACAGAGTTGTGCGAAGGAGCTTCTTTCGGCTGATCCGACGCTGTCCAGACCGGAGCACAAGGCACTGAAAATGGAAGTTCTCAGGCTTTTTGAGAAGGATATTACGGGATAGGTGCGTCCCGCATGATTCACGATAAAATATAACGGGCGAACTTATATGTTCGCCCATTTTGATGAGGTTCAATCATCGGTTATTACAAAAAGGTCGTTTGGCGTACATTCAAGTATCTGACACAAAGCTTCGATATTTTCGAGCTTTATCATTTTTGTTTCATTGTTGACCATTTTTATAAAATTGCCATAGCTCATTCCAAGCTGCTTGTAAAGCCAATATTTCGTTTTGTTTTTATTATATAATAATTTCAAGATATTAAGTTTTATCATAATAACTCTCCTTTACAGTAGATATTGTATACATTATCTATTTTATTATTTATATACTCTTGACATATAGTCGAAAAAATTATATAATGAATACATAATATGGAATGCAAGGTGATGTATATGTATAAAGAAGAACTTGAAAAAGCGGTGAACAAATTAATAAAGGAAATGGAGCAGTCAATGCTCGCAGAAATTCACGGAGCGGTCTGCAACGACAGTCTTAATGACTTAGACTGCATAGAAAAAATTTTAGAAATTTTTGAAAAAAATGGAATCAGATGCAGCTCAAGACATGATTTCTGACCGAAATACAGGCGAAAACAAGTAATTTAAAAAAATCTGAAATTTTTTTCAAAAAAAGCTTGACAAATCAAAAAAGTTGTGATATAATTAATATCGTCGTCAGGGCGGAACACAAAAAGCTCTGAGGAAAACAGTGGGGGTTTAGCTCAGCTGGGAGAGCATCTGCCTTACAAGCAGAGGGTCACAGGTTCGAGCCCTGTAGTCCCCACCACTGGCCCGGTAGTTCAGTTGGTTAGAACGCTAGCCTGTCACGCTAGAGGTCGTGAGTTCGAGCCTCATCCGGGTCGCCATTTGCCTCTGTAGCTCAGTTGGTAGAGCAGGGGACTGAAAATCCCCGTGTCGTTGGTTCGATTCCGACCGGAGGCACCATAAAGAACTGGCACTGTCAGTATTGTGAGCGCAATAGTGCTCCGGTCATGATGTAGTTCTTTATCAATGCGGATTTAGCTCATCTGGTAGAGCGCCACCTTGCCAAGGTGGAGGTAGCGAGTTCGAGCCTCGTAATCCGCTCCAGACTTATCGGGGTAATAACCTCGGTATTTAGTAAATCCCGAAGCAATAGTTTCGGGATTTTTTCTTATATCCACAAATATATTCAGCGATTCGTTATCGCTACGAGGTGACCTATGGAAATGGAAAAGCACTACGCTGTGCTGATTGACGCCGACAATGTTGCGGCAAAATACACCAAATATATACTTGATGAGGTTTCAAACTACGGAATAGTTACATATAAAAGAGTGTACGGCGACTGGACAAGGACGAATCTTGCCGCATGGAAGAACATGGCTCTTGACAATGCCATAACTCCGGTGCAGCAGTACAGCTACACGACGGGGAAGAATGCTACAGATTCTGCAATGATAATTGATGCAATGGATATCCTCTATTCACAGAACGTTGACGGATTTTGCATCGTGTCGAGCGACAGTGATTTTACACGTCTTGCAATTCGCCTGAGAGAGTCGGGAATGCACGTTATCGGAATGGGTGAGCGTAAAACTCCGAAGCCGTTCAGTACCGCCTGCAATGCTTTCAAGTATCTTGAAGTACTTGCTGAGGAGGATGTTGTGCAGTCTGCCGGTGATAATGAACCGTTGGAGATGAAGCTGCTTGAATCAGCTATAATCCGCATAATTTCGGAGAATGCCAATCTTCAGGAGGAAATCAATATCGGCGAGCTGGGCAGTCGTCTTCAGGGGCGCTATCCTGATTTTGACGTAAGAAATTACGGCTACTCGAAGTTTTCACAGTTTCTTAAAGACTTCGACTGCCTGAGTTTTCGTCAGGTCGGCAGCAGTATTCTTGTGTCGCAGAAGTCGGATAAGACTGATTTACAGCGAATCGAGAGCACTCTTGCAGCTATCGTCAAGAGCAATGGAAGCAAGGGGTATAATCTTGGCGAACTCAAAAAACAGCTTTGCGCAAAGATTCCGGAGTTCAGTGTAAAGACATATGGCTATTCAAAATTCAGCAGATTTGTGCAGAATCTGCCTGCCTTTAAGATAAAAAATAATACTGTAATGATAGCTGATAAATAGCGATTTACAGGCGTGGAGGCGCTATGAATAAAGTATTTTTCGGGATGCTGGTAGTGACGTGTGCAGTGCTGTCGGCGTTTGGTGTTGGTTATATTATACAATCGGGAGTATTTGAAAAATATCCGAAGCCGAAGTACCTCTCTGTATCAGAGGAGGAGCTTCGTCCGGCATACGAACAGCTTTCAAAAAAAGAAAAAACGGTATATACCGCTTTATATAGAGGAATATGCGATTATGAAGAAAAGATTGCACTCCCGTATGAAATATCCGGAGATACATATTCAAAGATCTATTGTCTTCTTGAAAAACAGGAGGGCGAGTTGTTTTATGTGGATTCCAAGTATTATACAGCGAAGAAAATCCGGAAAGCGAAAATAATATACAGAGATGAAAATAAAAAAATTAAGGATATGCAGCGTGAGCTTGAGGTTGCTGTGAATGGTGCACTAAATGATGTGTGTCTGGCGTATGATGAGTACAGTACAGTGATGAGGATTCACGATTTTATTGTCAGAAATTGCCGATACATAGAGGAAAATGACAGTGGTTACTGCTCAACGTCATATGGATGTCTTGTGCAGGGAGAGGCGAATTGCGAGGGCTATGCCAAGGCTTTCAATGTGCTTGCGAGTAAAATGGGGCTGGAAAGCATCCTTGTGACAGGAACGACTGACGAGGGCGAAAATCATGCGTGGAATCAGGTGAAAGTTGACGGAAGCTGGTATAATGTCGATGTGACATGGGATGACACGGATATTGAAGGGGACATCCGCAGGGTTTATTTCCTTTGCGACGATGACTTTTTTGGTGAGACGCATTTTTCGGATGAAGAATACATTAATGCGTATAAATGTGGTGATTCTGGAAAGAACTATTATATAAAGAATGGTTTATATGCGGATTCACAGCAGGCAGCGGATGAAATACTGCGTCGTGAAATATCGGGCGGCAAAACACAGGCAGAAATCAGGTTTTCGGACGATGATCTGTATGATTGGTTTATGGATAAATATATCGAAGAACAGGGGATTTTCGGTATTTTATATTCCTATAGCCCAAGTGCTGCTGAATACATGACGGTATCCGTTCAGGAGAACGAAAAAGAGCGGTGCATTACTGTGTTTTGGGGATAACTTGTTGGAAATTGATAAAACAGTCGGGACGCTTGGGAGGAAGATTGTGGAAGATGCCAGCTTGACAAGAAAGAGAAAAGATGATATAATGATAAAGCTGTCGGAGAGGAGTCAAGGACAAGCGAGAGAAAGGGAAGATCTGAACGCAAGGCAAAGACGTTTTACAGAGCCTGGAATCGAGCGAAAAAATTTTCCGAAAGA
>JAFTYF010000007.1 GCA_017461395.1 Ruminococcus sp. | reverse complement strand
CCTTCGATTTTCACATAATGTGAATTTTCCTTGTGTTCTCGTTTCTGAAATTCATAATCCTTAAGATTCGTTTTTTTCAATCGGCATTACACTCCTTTTTCTGATTCCTGTTTGATTCGTGTGATTCATTTTGATCCCTCCATTCTTATATTTTTCAAGCTTATATGTGAAGTGGGTTCGGGCTACTGCCCGTCTTGAAGGTGCAGGCGGAATGCCATGCGCTATGCTTGCCCTCTGAAGAGGACTCTACCTAACCTCATATTTTCAGCGGAATTCATATCCTTTTTTTCTGCGTTTTTATTACGCTCACACTCTGCAAATTATGGGCTTATTTCGCCTTCAAGTGATTTAGTGGTGTAATTATCCTATGTGAAAGATGAGGGCGAATTTCGGCTGAATTAAGCGTGACAGCAACTTCAATCCGTGACAGTAACCCTGCAATGAAATTTCTACTGACACACACCGCAATCAACGCTGTATAGAGGTTTGTGACGTTTTAAGATACCTTTGCGTGACGGTAGCTTTATCATTGTATTTACCGTCACTACCGACACGCTTTATCAACTCGGCTACATGAAATAAAAAGAAAAGCACCACAGAAAAAATCTGCGGTGCGTAACGCTTACATATATTCTATGTCCGTATTTTAAGAAAAGGTATAAAATGTGGAGACATATATTTTTTGTTGTTTGCGACATTTGTATTACTATAAAACTGTATTTATTGAGAAAATACCCTCTATAATATTACCGCTGGAGAAGTCAAAAAACGAACTACGTTTACATTTCAGAAAATCCCATGATTTTTGAAAGCACACCCTTATCCATTTCGCAGACAGTATCACAAAGGATTTCAATATCCTCAGATGAGTGAGAGGCTATAAGGATAGTCTTACCTTGCTCTTTAAGTTCAAGGAGGTATTTTCGCATATCTGCAACACCGTCTTTATCAAGGCCATTAAAAGGTTCATCAAGGATAAGAATTTTTGGATTTTCCATAATAGCTTGAGCAAGTCCAAGACGCTGACGCATACCGAGCGAATACTTCTTCACATGTCGTCTGAGATTAGGATCAAGACCTACCTGTTTCATTGTTTTAAAGATTTCTTCCTTGCCTATATTGTTGTTAAGTCCTGCAAGAAGCCTAAGGTTTTTGTAACCTGAATAATAAGGAATAAACCCAGGGGTTTCGATAATAATTCCTGTGTCTTTCGGAAAGTCCACATCTTTGCCTATAACTTTTTCGCTGACAATAATCTCACCGCTTGTAGATTTTACAAAGCCACAGATACACTTCATAAGCATTGTTTTGCCTGAACCGTTTCTACCGATAAGGCCATGAATTTTCTGTTCTTCAAAAGCAACATTTATATTTTTTAAAATCTCTGTTTTACCTAAGTTTAGAAACAGATTATTAACTTTGATAATATCCATAATCATTCCACCTGTTCAATATTTATAAATTCAAGATGTTTAACCGCTATAGCATTTCCTATTGTCAGCACTGAAAGTATTACTGCAAAATAAGCATATGTATACCACATAGGAACATTCAGTTCATCAAGAATAATGTCGTAATGAAGCCATACTATGGTATTTGCCATCGGGAACAGCCACATCAACTCAGATTTAAGAGAACAGGTAACAACACCACCTGCCACGACGAATACAGCAGCAAGCAAACCAAAAGATTGTATATGAATCAGCTTGAAAAAGTAAATTATCATTGAAATAACCAGCATATATACTGTCATAAGTCCGATTGTCTGTAGTATGGACGTTATCAGCGGTATCTGATTATAAAGATTTGACGGCAGTAGCTGTGATGTAAAGTTTCCTGATTCATCGGGGAACATTGCGTTATATTTTGTGACTACATCGCTCCAGTTACCCGTGAAGCTCCCCTGTGACATAAGTACACTTCCAAGCAGAACTACTGTAAGAAAGCTGATAATCGCAAAGAATACAAACAGCATCTGCCCAATAAACCAGTTTTTCTTTCCTGTACGCTTCACAAAATATAAGGTGTTTCCTGTCATTTTAGGATAATCACTTATAAGCACCATAAAAACACAGGGTATAAGCATTACAAGCATTCCTGAATTGCCTATTGCCGCAAACGGTTCAAAAATATCTATCTTTTCTCCTATTTTATCAGCTCTTTCAAGCAAAGGTTCAATTGCAAGAGTTTTCATAAAAACAAGAAGAACTCCGATAACAATTACTCTTGGATTCGTAATCCATTTTATGTATTCGCTTCTCGCAACGGAAAATATACATTTAATATCCTTACTCACCGCTATCAACCTTTCTTAATGATGCAACCTTGTATACCGCAAATGAAATTACAATGATAATGATGCTGTAAATCAAAACATTCTTCTTATCTCCACCGTACTCAGATAAACGTGCAAGTGCATCAGGATTTATAATTTCAACCTTATGCAGCAACTCCGTGTCCATATTATTATAATCTGCTGTTGCCTGCGTCTGAAGCTTTATGCAGGTCTGATTCAACGCATACTTGATAAAAAACGGAATACACATAATAAGATACTTATTACGAATTATAATTGTGAGCATCATAACAGGTGCACAGCTTACAGCTCCATACATAAACATTAAAGTCAGTTTTTTCACAACAATCAAAGTAAAACTGCTTTCTGATAGTTCAGAAAATTGATACATCAGCATTTCTCTGTATATCTCCTGCATACCTGATTCATATTCGCTTATATCAGGAAAAAGCAGATACGCAATCCCCATGAATAAGCCATATCCAAGCATAATTGCCAAGCCTCCGCTAAAACAGGCAGTAATAAACCTTGATAAATGGTAGCATGCTTTTGAGGAACGAAACACTTCAAAGCGAATTGCTTTTGCTTCATATTCATCGCACATAAGAGGCACAAATGAAAATGATGCAACAATCGGAATAAATAACGAAAGCCAGCTTGCCGAGCCTTTCAGCATAACCTCTGTTGAGCAAAAAACAGTGTTTCTGAGCATATAATCTCTGTCAAAGCTCATAAGAGCATTGAACACAGAATATTTATTACCGTTAACAGAATCTATATAGATTTCAGCTGAAAAACTAAGAACAGTTGTAAAGATAATGCAGATATAAAATCCATATCCTGTAAGTATCTTATACAATAACGATTTGATATTTCTGAAAAACGTCATAAATCATCAGTTCCCTTTAGTAGTATAATATCTGAAATTCTCACAGTCTGCTGCGTCTACATAACAGCAATAGTATAAGCGGTCATTGGAATTATAGAGCGTGAGCTTCCATGCAGGAGCAACAGAGCTTGATGGGGTTTCAATATCAAAATAGCCTTCGGAAGTACGCTCCGGCATTCTTGAATATACAAGTTCAATACTGTTAACTTCAAATTCTACATAATCAGATAACTCCGTGCTGACTTTTTCAATCGCTGTTTCAACTGGTACGACTCCAATTTCAGTTTTTTCTGTAATTTGAGTATCGTAAAGTGCAGAGCCAATATCAACCGCATCACTTTCTATCATAAATCCCGTCAAGAGTATTGAATCATAATACTCATAACCTTTATAAGGGGTATAACTTTCATTTCGGCTGTAATCGAATGCTAAACCGCAGTATTCCTGTGACACTGTAAAGGCATATCCGTATCCATTTTCAGGGATAGTAAGTACATCAACCTCCTGCACCTTCATCTGTATCGGTAATTCCGAAGGATAAGGCAGCGAGTTGATATAGTTTTCGTAAAAAGCAACAGCATCACAAATAGATATTTCTTTATCGGAAAGTTTAAAGGCTTCTGTGCTGTCGGGGGGATATGTTCCGATACAACCAAAAGAATCATAAGGTGAATAATAATCAAGACATGGATAAATGCCATTGATTTTTCCGCCAAGATATACAGCTTTTCCTTTATTGAATGTAACCGTGTCATATTCCATAGTCTGACCGACACCAAGAGAAACAGGCGAAGACCAATCTGTCATATCTCTGTACCACGTTTCATCATAGAACATGCCGTTACAATTTTCATCACCACTGCTTAGCTTTTCAAAATTATCCTTGACTATCGGATAATCTGTAAATTCCGTATATGAATCAGAGTATCCACCAGTATAGAATATATAGTCCTCATTCATTTTATAATCACCATGCAAGGCTTCAAACAACTGACAAAACTGTGTATATTTTGTATTAAAATCCTTCTTCTCAGACAATTCGGTAATAAATGTATATACGCTCTCGATTTCGGGTATCAGAATTACCATTTCATCATTTGCAGCGAGATTTTTGTATGCATTAATGTTGTTTTTAAGAAACTCTATATCTCTTGTTAATTCTGCAACGGTTACTGTTTCTATTTTTGAGTTCTTTTCTTTATTTTTACAAGCGCTAAGTGATGATGTAATTACAATTAACGCAAGTAAAATTGAAGCTGTTTTTTTCATAATAGTAATCCTTTCTGCAAGTATCACGTATTTTTATTTCTGAACAGGTTCAACTGAAAAACATATTTCAAGTGTTTCTTCCTTGCTTAAGGTGCTGAACACCTGAATTACATAATCACCGTTATCCCATACAACATTATATCCGTCATCAATTTTGACGATTATATATTCTTGTCCGTTTTCAGCTGTATAGTACTCAATGTCATCCGAACCCATATCGACCTGATTATATATTTTTTTAGTGTACTGAGCGAAAAAAATCAAATCTCCATCTTTTATAAAGTTTGTCATATATGAACTGCTTGTCTGACTTATCTCTTTCATTTCTTCAAAGCCATCAGGAATTAAAGTCGGCATATAACGGGTTAAAATGTAATCAGGATATTTTTCGGCATCAGTTACAGAGATTTTAGACTCTTCATCAAAAATTGAAATAATAAACGAACGTAATGAGGGCGATGCTGCATAAACAGTAGAACTTGCAAATACACCAAGTGCAAAAAATATCATTGCACAAGCTGCTGCATATTTACGGGTTACTCTTTTAATCTCATAAGCTTTTGGCAGGATTTTATTCATTTTGGATTGGAATTTTGCAGAGGTCTGATATTCAGGTACTTCAATGCTATCAAGTGCATTACACTCTTGTTCAAATGAA
Organism: Ruminococcus sp.; assembly: GCA_017461395.1. Taxonomy (GTDB): domain Bacteria; phylum Bacillota; class Clostridia; order Oscillospirales; family Ruminococcaceae; genus Ruminococcus. The sequence continues at coordinate 40,745 of JAFTYF010000007.1, read as the reverse complement.
TTTAGTAGAAACTCTTTCATCTTCTCATCATTCATCAGATATCTCCTCCTCATAGATTTGTTTTAATTGTTTTGCAGCACGTTCAATACGTTTGTATGCCGCCGCTTTACTTATACCTAACAGCTTTGATATCTCTTTAACAGTCAGCCCGTAGATATGATAGAGATACAAGATATCTCTCTGCTGCTGTGGCAGTTCTGACATTGATATATCAAGTTTTGATGCATATATTTCCTGCGTTTTGCATTCGCACAATTCTTCAATAAACTCTGCGGTAGCTTTACGATGCCTTTTCCTGTATATATCAATTGCAATGTTTCTTACTATAATTACGAACTGATTTGCTGTTTTTGGACAAATAGTTTTTTCTATCGAATCAAAATGCTTTGCAATCCTCATAAAAGCCAACTGAACGGCATCTTCACTATCGGCGGAATTATTCAAAATTGAATTTGCTGTATAGAGCATTAAATTAATATAGTGATTGTATAAATATTCAAAGGCAATCTCGTCATTACGATTTTTAAGCAACGACATTTTACACCTCCTGTTTTCGATACTTATCCTACCTTATATACGAATTTAAAATTGTATTTTAGACAATTTCTGAATATTTTTTCAAATTCATTGTAGCATATTAGTAGTTGAACAGCAACACATCAGCTCGAAAACTTTATTGTTAGAATTCTTTACATACAACAAAACCCTCCTGAATTATAATCAGGAGGGAGATTCCAGAAGCAGTAACCCAAGCTGAACTGACAACCTTGAGTTGTATTTTTGATGATTACTAAAAAACAAAGGTCATGCAGTCAATGTGAACTGCATGGCCTTTGTTTGCTCAATCGGTTTGGTGTGAATGTTCCCTATGGCAAACACGATTTTTCGGACTTTTTTGGCGTATATAGAGGTTGCAGGTTTCTTTTGGAAATCTGCGACCTCTTTGCTATTGAAAACAGCAGTGGAGTATGGTTTCTATTATACCATAGGAGATCTTTTTTGTTGCTGTACGAATTTATTGATTCGATTCACTTTTTTATTTTGATCAGGCATAATAAATTTGCCGACTCCGTTGTTTTTATATTACACATTTTCTTACGATGCTCTGCACAGCGAATTTACCGCTGGTAGCTGCAAGCGGAAGACCACCTGTAGGCTGGAGCCACTGGCTGGCAAGAAAAGCGTTCTTTATACCAGATACAGAGGATTTCAGGTATATGCTCTTCTTGCCCTCTACCGGGATGAAGCTCATGTATGAACCCTTGAAGGCACCGCAATAACGCTTGAATGTGATAGGAGTGCAGGCGCTGAGGAACACCAGCCTGCCGTTCAGCTCAGGATACTTCTCTGTAAGCCTGCGGAGCAGCTCCTCTGAAATGCGCTTCTTTTCCTCAACATAGGCACTGCGGTCTGCATGGAGCTCACGCCAGTGATCGTAATCATTCTCGTCCTGCATTATGGTACACTGTATGACTCTCTTTCCATCAGGATAGAGCGTCTTGTCATAGTCATAAAGCCTTGCAGAAACGAAGTCGTACTCCTTGCCGACTGCGGTATATGGCTCGCAAGAGAACAGCTCAGAGCCATTCTCCATGGAGATCTCATCTGTTCCAACGATACCGAAGGCTGCTATGAACGCAGATGATACCGGATATCCACTGCGGTCCTTGTAGAGCTTTTTCAGCTTCTTAGGAGTGTACTTCTTATCAAGTATATGGTTGAAGGTTACTATGGGATCACAGGCAAAAAGGAATGCATCAGCAGTGATAACATCACCGTTTTCAAGAGTTACCGACACGATATTTCCCTTCTGGACATCGGATGAAGCAACAGGCGAATTCAGGAATAACTTTCCGCCAAGAGACTCATATCGCTCACGCATCCTCTTTATAAGTCCTATTGAGCCTCCCTCCGGAATAGCGGCACTGCCGCTGGTGAAGAAACCGTATGAGGTTATAAGCGAAACTGCGCTGTGATGCGGCTCATAATAGCTGCGGATCATCTTTTGTATTGCAGGATGCCTGAAATGCTCAGCAAGCTGTGCAACAGTTTCCTTGCCGTGCTTCATAAGAACTCTTCCCATTTCAGCCATACTCATACTGAATTTTATATTGGCTATGATGCCCATATCAGCCATTGACTGATCACTGGGTACTACCACACATTCCGCACGCTTTACGCTGTCAAAGAATTCATTGATTGCCGTTTCATCCTCCGGAGATACCTCCAGAAATTCCTTTCTGGATCTTTCGATATCTCTCCAGAAGCAAAGCTTCACACCGTCAAATTCTCCTCTGTAAAAGAGTTCCTCTTTGTAGAGCTCTATATCTTCGCCGAGAACGCCGACATTGTTCCAAAGGCCTCTCAGCTTTTCACCCGGGCGGCAGCCGGTGAGCCAGTGCATACAGTTATCCACCAGATAACCGTCTCTGTACCAGCCTGTACACTCTCCGCCCAGTACATTGTTCTTTTCGTATATCTCCACCTCAAAATCCTGCTGCAAAGCATATATACCTGCGCTCAGGCCGGATATACCTCCGCCAATAATAACAACTTTTTTCATAGTTTTTCTCCTTAATGCAACTTACGCAGATACCATATCCGCAATATTCTCTGCTATCTTATCCAATGCCGGAAGCATATTTGTTCTCTTCGGTATCACCATGCCGATGGATATGCCGTCATGGGATACGGCCTGAAACGAGTACTGACCGAAATATCTGAAAGTTCCCGTGACAAGCTCGCCCTCACGGCGTATCTCCGTTAGTTCCAACAGTTTCGGCGAGAAGAACAGGCTAAGCTTCAGGCACTTTATCAGGGCTTCTCTCACTGTCCAGAATATTGTGATATCCATTCCCAGCTCATTCACTGCCCTATGTTCTTCTTCTGAGAGGGTGAGACTATTCTTCATCTCCGTGGACAGTTCTTTTTCCATATCTATACCTATGATGAGCTCATCAGGATATGCCACCGCTGCGGCAGTTCCGCCGGTATGAGTGACTGTTACCTGAAAGCGTCCTCCGGGATCATTAACTGCCAAAGGCTGGCTGAACACTCCCTTACTTATACTTATATTGCTCATATCTGTACCAGCAAGATCAGCGACGGCTTTCTTGGCTGCATATCTTCCCACTATGACATCATCTCTGTGAGAGGGCTTGCGTATGGGTGTTATGTACTTTATGTCCTCATTGTCAAGGAAGGAGAGATCATTCAGCTCACAGCTGCCATTCTTTCCAGCATAGGTGAATACTGCCCTGTATTCACTGTCTGATGATCTGAATCCAAGTCCGCAGCTTCTGCTGTTTATTTTCTGTTCCATACTAACCTCCTTACTGCACTCCTTTGAAAGAAATGCCTTCATTTGCACATATGCGCTGTATAGCTGACTTTCCGCTGACCAGTGCATCCGGGAGTCCTCCCATTACGCTGAACCATTGTCCGGCAGCGTACAGTCCGCGCAGTCCTTTTATTATTCCGCTGTGATACATTTTCGACGTAGCCGGTGTGAGCATGAATCCCATATATGCTCCATGATATGCTCCGCAGTAACGCTCGTATGTCTGCGGCGTGGTCACATCGCACATCACCACTTTCCCCTTCGTCTCAGGAAAGAAATGATACAAATAATCAAGATATGCCTCTTTGATCTCTTCCTTTTTGCGGAGGTATTCCTCACGGGACAGACCACACCATTTGTTGTAATTGTATACCGTAAGGCCTGTCTTAACGATACTGCAGCCTTCCGGAGCGAAGTCCTTTTCACTGCAATAGTGGGTGAAGAGTACGCTCTCTATGGTCTCACCAGCTATCTCACGCTTATTTACAGCATATATCATCTTGGAAGGATATGCTGAAAGATCACATTCCACTCCGAAGGCTACCTGAGCGATGCTGCTTGTCCGGAAGCCTTCGCTGGTATAGAAGCTGTCCAGCACCGGATCGCTGTACCTGCTTTTCAGGAGCTTATGGAGAGTAATATCAAGATCGCAGGTAGGCACTATATAATCGCCGCTCACCGCTGTTCCGTCCTCAAGGATTATACCATCTGCCCTGCCATCATTGACTGTTATTTCAGCTGCAGCCTTTCCGCAGTTAAGTACGCCGCCAAGGCTCAGAAAGCAGGCCTTCATATTGTCTGTAATGCGCTGTGAGCCTCCAACAGGCCAGCCTGCATGACAGCCTGCAAGTGCCCCAAGAGTCACCAATACTCCCTGCACCAGATTATCCTTAAATGAAAATGAAAGTATCGCCTTTCTTATCAGTTCTGAGCTGAATCGTTCTGTATATTCCTCTGTTGTAAGACTGCTGACCTTGTTCAGAGCCTTGAAGAGTTGCATCATATGTTTTATATGATCCCTTCGTTCAGCAGAATTCATTATATCCATAGGCTTCTTTGCCGGAACCTCAAATGAGCTCAGGTCATTTATTATGGCGATAAGCTCATCTATCACCTCCGAATCCTCCGGGGAAAGCTCCTTGAGATGGGATGCAAGCTTATCGGTATCTCGGTACCAGTACAACCTTCTGCCTTTATGATTGATAACGGAGAATACGTCTGAAAAAGTTATATCCTCATTTCTGAATGCGCCTGTTTCCAGCCACACATCATTTATCGCCGTACCGGGCTTCACTCCGGTGAGCCAGCTTATTGAGCCGTCTATGAGATAGCCCTTTCTCTTCCAAGCTATACATTCGCCGCCGGCATTTATGTTCTTTTCGTATATCTCGCAGCTGAATCCGTTCTTCAGGGCATATATGCCTGCCGAAAGTCCGGATATGCCTGCGCCGATGACAATTACTTTTTTCATCATACAGCCTGCCTGTCAAGGAAGACCGATCTGTCCATGAACTCGTCGCAGTCATGACCGCATATCACCTGATCACATTTTCCTGAGATGCGGTTGAGTCTGTCAAGAGAATCGGCTGCCTGCTGCTTCTTGAAAGGATAGGGAGGCACTCTGTTGGACTTCATATTGTCCCATGAGTATACTGCATCGCCTGTGAGGAGGAGCCTCCTTTCACGACCTGTAAGTATCAGCGACTGATGTCCGGCAGAATGTCCCGGTGTCTGTATAAGCTTCATACAGGGCATACCGTCTATGTTCATATCCTCAGATGTCCATACAACATTTGTTGTCTTCTTCAGGAAATCATGATCCTGCTTCTTGTATTCAAAGCTGCGCTCTGAGCCCTGTGCGTATTCATACTCCCTGCGGTTAACATACAGCGGAACATCGGTGCCTTCAAACACTCTGAGACCTCCGGCATGGTCGAAATGGAGATGAGAACAGATAACGCCCTTCAGATCTACGGGCTCAAGTCCATGCTCCGCAAGCTTGCTTCTGAGCATATGCTCAGCGTCTACTTTAACGTTCATGAACACTGCCAGGTCTTCCATGATAGCTTTGATATCGCTTATAAACAAAGTGTTAAGACCTGTATCGAAAAGGTATATCCCTTTTTCAGTATATATCAGGTAAGAGTACACCTTAAGCGTCTCTTTTTTGCATATGAATCCGACCTCGCCCATAAACATGGGGATAACGTTGGAAACATGATTCATTTTTATGACCTCCTGTCAGCTGTGAGTTTGCAGAATAGCTTGTTGGCTGTATAAAGGCAGCCGAAGAATCCGAAGGTTGCGCTCCAGTTGCCGGTAACATAGATTCCGGGCAGCTTTTTGTCTATGTTGTAGATAAGGTTTGCATCAAGATTGTTCCTTGCATTGCGCTTCCAGCCGAACACAGCTCCACTTTCATTGAGAGTACGGTTCTCTCTCTCAGCGGGTGAGCATACGCATAACGGATGGATCTGTTCTTTTCTGATACCAAGCGTATCAGATATCTCGCTGATGAGCCTTTCATTATCCCACTGAGGCTGGCTGCTGTCTGTCACGCAGGTCAGCATAACGCTGCACTCATCAGATTCAAGGGTAGACATTATGTAGCCGTCTGCTCCGTGGCGTATATGCTCCATCCGGCTCAGCGGAACATCTGTCCGGAAATAGTAGCGGTATGCGGAAGGGCCGGTCTCCATACTGAATATCTTCCTGAAGGAAGTATCGTTTACACCGGTATGCTCGCAGTACTCCTCAAGTATTCTGCAGAAGCTGCCCGCAAATATAACCTTATCCGCTTCTGATACAGCACCGTTGCTGTCATATACAATATATCTGCCGCTCTCATCGTTTCTTCTGATCCTTGAAGCCTGTATGCCGGTCATTATGTTTACATTTTTCATACTGGCAGCCTTTTCTGCCAGCTTCTCCGTAAGGGCTCCGCAGTCCATGTAGTATGCGCCTTTTCCGTATGTAACAGCAAGCGAAGCAAATGTGAACGCCGAATCCTCATCAGTAACTCCGCCGTAGGACGGGCCAAGGAATGATAGCAGATCTATCAGTTCCTCATTGCCAAAATACTTCTCAAGAAAACTCCTGAAGGACTTTCCGGCAAGCCTTACAAAGTAGCCCTTGATCTGCTTGTCATCGTCAGAATACAGAGCCTCTGCGAAATCTGTCATAAAGCCGAAGTATTCCCTTAGCCCTTCAGCTTCCTCCGGAAACAGCCCGCAGAGCTGACTGCACTGCTCGTCAAGTCTGAGAGAAAGCTTGTATTCTCTCTGTCCCGAAAGTACCCTCACTGTATCTGCGTTTCTGAGCAGGTCTTCATCGGATATACCAAGACCCCCGATGATACCTGACAGCAGGCTTGCGTCCGGGAGACCGATATGGTGTGCCCCGTAAGGAGCACCGCAGCCTAAATTCCGGAGATATCCTCCGCAGTGTTTATTCTTTTCAATAAGATCTATCTGTTTTCCCTCAGCGGCAAGCAGGGCTGTTATGAGAAGGCCTGATATACCGCCGCCGATAACGGTGTATTTTTCTTTATCCATATCCATTTTTATCCAAGATAATGTATGCAGCTGCACCTGAATTCTGTTTTTTCCTCTTTCAGAACATCTATCTCTGTTCTGACATACTTACCAAAGCGCTTCTCTACAGCGGCGCAGTATCTGTACTTTGAAGCCTCATCAGCCTTTATAGCTGTGTACGGCACGCCCTCTATATTTATAAGCAAAGCCTTTCCGGAAGGAGCTTCGGTCTGGCGGAGACATATCTCGCCTGCCTGTCCGATCGATTCTATCCACATATGAAGAGGAACGCTGTTTTTTCCCTCTATACCCTTGAATCTGGGCTGGCAGCTTACATTGCCGCCATTCAGCTCATATGCATCGATATAGACCATATCATTCCCCTGGGGAAGAAGTTCTTCACCCGATAACATAGGTCAGCTCTCCCTCCGCTGCACGTTTACCGTCAACAGTTGCAGTTGCTCTTACCTTGACGAATTTTCCGAAGCGTGAAATAAGTTCAGTTCTTATGACAAGCTGATCGCCGGGGTATACTGCCCTTACGAACTTGAAGCTGTCCACACTGGCAAGCATACCTTCCTTTTTCCTGTCACTCTCCTCCGGATCGTAAAACAGGAATCCGCCGGTCTGTGCGGAAGATTCTATAATGAACGCTCCGGGATAGACCGGATGCTCAGGGAAGTGTCCTGACGCCCAGGGCTCGTTCACACTGACGTTCTTGACGCCTACCACATACTTTCCGTATTCGTATTCTTTTATACGATCAATCAGCAAAAAGGGATTTCTGTGCTGAAGTACCTGTATGATTTCTTCTATAACTATCTCGTTGTTCATTACTATCTCTTCCTCTCGGTTATTAATATTCAGACCTCTGCAAGGGCATCCATGCCTGCTTTTTCAAGCTCTATGAGCTCATCTGTGAGTTTCAGCAGCGGCTCCTTGTCTATCTCCTCAGCCTCTGAAGCTGCATCCAGAAGCTTTGCAAATGTTCTCCATTTTCTGAAGCTCTGAGAGTATACCGATGACGCTCTGGATATACAAGATAAATCGAGGATCCTGTTAGCTTCGTCAAGGAACTGGCCGTACATACGTCTGAAATTGCCGCCGCCTGTTCCGACACGCTCGAACAGTACGCTCATCATGTAGCAGTTCTCACGGAGCAGATCTGCGTCCATTTTACCAAACCATCTTTCAAATTCCCTGCGAAATACCCTGAGGCCGTCATATCCCATCTTGAATGCATATGGGTGCATGATCTTGTGTACATTACCTCTTATAGCTTCACGCAGCATAGGCTCGTAATTGATATCGCCATCGTTGTTGAAGATAATGACCTTCCAGCGGTTAGACGGCTTTATAGGTGCATCTTGGGAATCTCTGGCAGCTTCCAGCTGGCTGAGCGGGACCTTTATAGGCTTCCACCACATATAGTCCAGAACATATGCGTTTTCCTCGTCATAGCCTACCATTATCAGTGAATGTAAGCCGAAGTGGAAAGGTCTTTTAAGGTTGAGCTTATCCTTTATGTAGTCAAGCTTCATCATGTCAACTTCGAGTATTACCGGAAAACCCATATCGATGAAACCTTTGACCGTCTCCATTGCCTCTGAACTGTTGTCAGACGAGCCTTTCAGCAGCTTTCCGCCCAGCGCGTTGACGATTCCCTCTTCAAGGCACTCATTTCTTCCTGTAAAGAAGTGATATCTGACAGATGTGTATTTCTGATAGGTGAAACCGAGTCCGCCTGAGAGTCCAAAGCAGAACGCCTCAGAAAACGGATATCCGGCTGCATTTGTCAGTGTACGGAGGGCTGTTGTTGCACAATGAGAGCCTATACCGTGATGTTTTACTATATTTTCAAGTATCATTGCCTTTATCTCCGTTCCTGTGGTATTCATCCTGCCATACCGCCAGCGTTTCAGCTTCAGCATCGAATATCTTTGCGAGCAATTCGGACTTCACCCCGCCTGTATCAGATACGAGCTCATCGTAAAGCAATCTTATCCGTTCATCGCACTTATCAAGCGCTGCAATGTTCATATAGGAGCGGAGAGTTCTTATCCAGTATGTCAGTTCTTCATACTCCGGTATTCCTTCACCAGCCGTTATGAGCTCCGCAAGCTTCTTTGAGTCATAGAAGAAGCTGCTTCCCACGGGAGCGGAACCCAGCCGTCTGATGTTCCGGAACATATGCCTGAGACCGTTTTCCGCCAATTCCTGTTTGTCCCTAAACACCGGAGCCATAAATCGGGGGCTGTTCATCATATACCAGGGTCTTGTGCAGTTTATACGGTCGCTGCCTACTGTAATGACTTCTTTCTCCACCGGAGAGATTATATCGTAGGTATGGTCGTCGTGCACCTTGCAAACGATTGCCAGATACTCCTTGTCATCCCAGCGGACGTATATCATCGGAGGAGCGATATTTATAGCGGAATTTCTCTTGATCTCGCTGTAAAAATTCTCCTCGTCGGTGTGGCAGTATTCCTCAAGATATATACCTGTACAGCTGCAAAGATCGCTGAGCCATTCTTCGTTGAAAAGCTTTGGCTTACCAAAAAGTATCCCTCTTTCATAGCAGCAGCCCATAATATACATCTGCTCCTCAGTAAGAACGAAGCCATCTGCACAGAGCTTTGTATGAGCCGCACTGAATTCCGGTCTTATGGCAGTATGCAGTATAAATTCCTTTTTCAGACCATTCTTGATCCTGATCTCCTTATCGTTCAGCATAATATGATAAAGCCTTTCCCATACTCTTCTATCTTTTCCCTGATACGGCTGTCGATCTCCTCAGGCATTCTCAGGAGCATCCTGTTCCCCCTCAATACTGCATTCTCGGTCTCAGCCGTAAAGCATACCTTTCCGCTCTCGTTCCTTACTGTATATGTAAACTCAAGTCTTGCGGCTCCGGTATACCTGAGATAAACACTTATCTCCACATTCTCGCCGGCAAATACAGACTGCTTATATTTTCCGTCCACATGGATCACAGGAAACCGCAAAGCGTGCTCCTCCATCCAGCTTACAGAATATCCGAGGATATCCTCCATAAGCTGTATCCTTGCCTCCTCGAGCCAGCGGAAATAATTGCTGTGATGTACAACTCCGTAAAGGTCAGTATCGCTGAATCTCGCCTTTGTTTTGTAGATATATGCTTCCATTACATTTACCTCGCCGTATATCCGCCGTCAATGACTATGCACTGTCCGGTTATAGCCGGATTGTCCGCCAGCATTACTATGGCCTTCACTATCTCATCGGCATTAACCCTGCTCCTTGGCAGCATTGCTGTAACGGTCATCCACTCACGCTTCTTCTTTACCTGCTTTTCTACCTTTTTCAGAAAGTCGGATCCAAAAAATCCCGGACACACACAGTTTGCAGTAATCTTTCTGCTGCCGTAGTCAAGAGCCACGGAACGCATGAGATTTATGACAGCCGCCTTTGAAGCACAGTATGAAGCAGATTCATAGGTTCCTACGATACCGTATTGTGATGCTACTGCAATAAGGCTTGCCCCCTCTGCCACAAACGGGATAAGATAATGCAGAGTCATGTAGAGACCGGTAACATTAACGTCCATAGCCTGTGACCATGCCTCAGGAGATATATCCGTAACACTGCCGTAGTTGAAGATACCTGCCGAATATACGAACACATCAAAACTGATACCGTTCTTTTCAAGATATGCGGCTACGCCTTTCACATCCTCCTCATTTGTTACATCACAGTGTATGTATTCACCGTTTGCCGGAATCTCCTCCGGCTCCTTTATATCACAAAGCAGCAATCTGTCATCACGGAATGAATCTGCTATGCTTCCGCCGAGAAGCCCTGATGCTCCGAACACGATCACATTCCTGCTCACGCTGTAAGACCTCCGTCAACTACAAGTACCTGCCCGTTGATATATCCAGAGCAGTCAGATGCAAGGAACATTGCCGCATTGGCGATATCATCAACATTTCCCATTCTTGAAGCAGGGATGTCTTTTATTATCTTCTCCTTCATCTTGTCCGGAATGGTATCCAGCATCTCTGTAAGGATATATCCGGGAGCAATAGCGTTGACGTTGATATTCTTTCCGGCAACCTCCTTTGAAAGGCTCTTTGTGAATCCGATAAGGCCAGCCTTTGAAGCGGAGTAGTTGGTTTGTCCAGCCATACCGGCTATACCTCCGACAGATGTCATATTGATAATCTTGCCGCTGCGGTTTCCGATGAAATGAGTGAGAAACTGTTTTGTAACATTGAATGCGCCTGTAAGGTTCACTTCAATTACCTTTCCCCAGTTATCTCCTGACATGAGCATCATATATCCGTCCTTAGTGATACCTGCATTGTTTATCAGGATATCCACCTTGCCGAAATCGCTGAGGATCTGCTTGGCGGCTGCCTTTATGCTTTCGATATCAGATACATCGGCACAATAGCCCTTTACCTGAACACTGCTGCCGGCATATTTTGCCTCAAGCTCTTCTGCTTTTCCCTTTGAAGAGCCATAGATGAATGCTACATTTGCACCGTTGGAAGCAAAATTCTCTGCGACAGCTCTTCCTATACCACGGCTTCCGCCTGTTACAACAGCTGTTTTTCCAGTAAAATCAAACATAGTGCTTCTCCTTTATTCTCCGAGCACGAAGGCTTCTACTGTACCGGACATCTCTGTTCCAAGGACCAATACCTTCTCATAGCGCTTGTTCTTCACAAGGACTGATCCAAGGATAACGCTTGATACTGCGCTTGCACCAAAGCTCTCACCCAGCATATCCCTTGCATTTATGACCTCACAGCCGCTGCCAAACATTTCATTTACAGCGGTCTTCTCGTCCTCGCTTACTGATGATTGTGCAATATTTGAAAGGAGTACAAGATCAATGTCCTCAGCTTCCAGCTCAGCCTTTCTGAGAGCTTTCTTTATAACTCTTGAATATGCTGATACCACATCTCTGCCTGACTGATAAAGAGGAGAGAAGCCGATACCTGTTTCTGCATCTCCGAGAATACGTCCATAGATCTCATGGGCTGAATCCTCACTCTCAACGACTACTCCTGCAACGCCTTCTGATATAACATCACTGCCGAATTTCTTTACAGCTGCAGAAGCAACAGGGCTGCAATATTCGTCGCCGCCGCATACTACGATAGCGTTATCCGAATTTTTCTCAACCTGTCTCATGGAATATGAAAGAACGTTGCTTCCCATAAGAAGGGTGCTTGGTCCCTTGAGGCCGAAATAAAGAGCCACATTTCCGAGAGCCGCGTTTGATACTGTATTTGCAAAATCCATAGGACTTGCCAGCTCAGGTGTCGGGAGAAGTCTTCCGAATTCAATATTGAGATTAATCGAGCCGTAGTCTGTATTCATTATTATTCCTGTATTATCACCCTTTTCACAGCCTGACATCTTAAGGCAGTTATCTGTGACAGCCGCACACATACGTCCGAAACGTCCCATACGTCTGATCTTTCTCGGATCCAGTGAATGGCTGAAATCAAGCTCGCCGCCCGAGGGCTTTTTTCTGCTGTCCCAGCTGTTGAGTATATCGGACTCTGTGCTGCCCATTTCTGAGATCATTCCCCAGCCGGTTATTGCTGTTTTGCTCATACTTCATTACGTCCTTTCCATTACGCCTGACTTCTCAAGCTCTTTTATTCCCAGCAGGGCTGCTGTAAAATGTGCATTGCCCCAGCCGGCTATTTTTATCCTGTTCTTTTTCATGCAGGACACAGGGTTTTTCATATTGTCACGGCAACTGAATGCCCAACCAGCAAAATTTCCGCAGCCATACTGTCTTATCAGTTCATCATAGCCTACGACCTTGATGATCTTTGCACCGAAAAGAAGCTCAGAGGCGTTCTTTCTTATCATATCTTCATCTGCGCTCTCGTCGTAGTAGATATCGGCTCTCTGGAAGCCGCCGCTGCTCCATCTTATCATCTGGATAATACCGTACTCATCGGACTTGTCCGGAACTATGAACTCGAAATCTGTATCCAGTTCCTCATCTGACACATACATTGTCATAAGTCTTACTTTGGACTTGTTTGTATCAAAAGCCTCGATCAGTATATCGTATCCCAGTGTTTCACCGCCGGCAGTCAGAGTCTTCTCCGCTTCATTTATGATTACATCATCAAAGCGGCTTACCTTTATCACCTTTTCCGGATCCTCTTTTTTTATGAGCCATGCGGCCATATGCTCAAGGCTGTCGATATGGCAGCTATTGTCAAAGACCTGCCCTGAAATATATCCTGCCGCTGTATTCAGAGAGATATCCTTTCTCGGCACAAATGCTCCGAGAACTTTTTTCCACTCATCCGAATCTGAGAGCTTCTCTGCAAAGCCGCCGTAGTCCTTCATAAAATTCTTTGCCATAACTGAAGAAGGGGCGGTGTTCACCTTGAAGCCGCTGTGTACGCTTAGTTTCCATTCAGCACCTATACTGCTGAGAGTGTCCGAAAAAGCGTCTGCCGCTTCATTTCCGGCACCGGATATATCTGCAAGGCTGCGGATAAACTCATCTGCTCCTCTGTCAGCCTTATACCTGTGTGCAGAGGTCCTTACAGAAAAGCCGTGTCCGGTCTTCTGTTCGACATTATACCCCAGCTTCTCAGCCGCCAGCGCCATCATTCCATCCGCACTGTCGCAGCAATAGAACGTGATATCCTTGATATTACCGGTAGTTATCCTCCTGTGCTCAACGCCTTTCATTTCAAGGAAGCGGCTGAGTGAAAGAGCAGCTATATTATTGCCTATGATAATAACCATAGTCCTTACCCCGCATATTTCCTGAGCACTATGCTTGCTGTATTTCCTGCAAATGCAAATGAATTGGAAATTACATAATCCACAGGACGATGTACTGTTTCTGCACCGAGAATATGGATACCGTTTTCAGTTTCAAGTGGATTATCAAGTCTGAAGGTACCAGGCATGAACTGATGCTTGAGTGCAAGTGCGGATATCGCAAGTTCAATGCTGCCGGCCGCTCCCAAGCAATGACCTGTGATAGCCTTTGTTGATGAAACGTAGATATTTGGCTGATTCGGGAATAGCTTCTCAATGCCCTTGATCTCCATGGTATCATTTGCCTTTGTACCTGTACCATGAGCGTTAACATATACATTCTCATCTGTTATATTGATATCAGCATATTCAAGAGCTTCCTTCATTGCGATATATGCGCCCTCGCCGTCAGGTCTGGGAGAAGTGATGTGATATGCCTCGTTCTTTGCAGCATATCCTGCTACCTCAGCGTATATATCAGCACCTCTTGCAACCGCATGATCCAGTTCCTCAAGAACTATGAATGCGCTTGCTTCACCAAGGTTAATACCGCTTCTCTCCTGATCAAAGGGACGGCACTTGTCCTCTGAGACTGCTTTAAGTGCGCTGAAACCAACTGATGAGAAAAGTGTAAGAGCATCTGTACCGCCGACGATAGCGATCTCTGTCTCGCCGCTCTTTATTGCGTCGAAGGCGATACCTGCTGCTGCCGTACCTGCTGCACAGGCTGACATTGTGGTATATACAGGGCCGTTCACGCCAAGTTTGCTGCTGATCTTGTTGATGAAATCGGGGACTATGTATACATAATCCTCATCGTTCTCAGGAGTATCACTGTTTACATAGCGCATCATATTCTGGTTTCCTGACATTGATGTAGCAAATGAGAATACGACATCCTCACTGTTTTCTGCGATCATATCTCTGAGCGTCTGATCCTTATAGAGATCATCAATTGCCTCGAAAGCCACTGCTGTTGTTCTCTCGTCGCACTCGTCCTCATATCTGAGAGGTCTCTTGATCTCACAGCCAAGTCTTGAAACAAGTCCGTCTGTATTATAAAGGTCTACTTCAGACTGGCCTTCCTTGAGTTCCTCAAGAGCTTCGATGAGCTCGCTCTCATTGCCGGCATTTGATGATACTACACCGATACCGGTAACAACTATCCTCTTTTCCATACGATCACCTCTTAACGGTCATTATTCCTGACCGTTCTCACGAACATAGTCTGCGATAGATGAGATGCTCTGGAAGATACCCATTTCCTCATCGCTTACCTCAATACCATAATCTTCCTTGAGTCCTACTACCAGCTCAAGAGCGTCAACTGAGTCAAGTCCGAGGCCATCGCCCTCTGAGTCGAATGAAGCGAAGATAGGTGCATCGTAGTCAACGTCTTCCTTGTTGATGTAATCGATTCTGAGTCTCTCAAAGATCATGTTTCTTACTTCTTCCTCGATGTTTCTGTTTGCAAAATTAGCCATTGTTAATTCCTCCATTAAATAAATATAGTTTTATAATTTTTCCCTAACGGGTATATTTACACGTCTTTCCGACGGTAAAATCAAGCTGAATGGTTTTTGCTGAAATCATATATATCTTCGATATGATCGCAACGGAGTATCTTGTCTGCAACTCTCATTGCAACGTCTGTGGTGAATATCACACCGTCGCCTACTCCTCCCCAGTGTCCGGTGAGAAACAAGCCGTCTACCAGCTGGCGGCAGTCCAGAAGCGAGAAGTTCTCCACCAGTTCCGGAGTGCATTTATAACCTCCGAAGGCACCCTTGCTGTTGCCGGTATATCGCTGGAAGGTGACCGGAGAAGCTATCTCCATTACTTCGATATGCTCGCTGATACCGGGGAAGAATCTCTCTGCCTTACGGACAAGATTCATAGCTGCCGTTTTTTTCTTTTCACGGTAGAGCTTCCTGTCGGTATCACGGAGCTTATACATATCCTCAAAGTCCCAGTTCACAAGCATTCCAAGCATCATCTGTCCTTTTCCTTCGGGACAGGCAGTAGGATCGTTGTTTGCTGAAAGACTTATCAGCAGAAAATCGTTTTCTCTCTGGACGCTATGCTCGCCGATAAGCTTTGCCTTATCGTCAAGAACGCTCATTGCGTCCGGATAATAGGATATATTCACCGGCTCATAGCCAAGAGATTTTATATCCTTGTCAAGGCCTATCCATACCGAGAAGCAGGACGGGCTCTCTGTAAACTTGGTATTGATCTTTTCGATCACTCGCTGAGGAACATTTTCCTCCCCTACCAGCTCACGTATAGTGAAGCCCAGGTCACAATTGGAAACTATATAGTCTGCTTTGAGTATCTCTCCCTTGCAGACAACTCCGACCGCTCTGCCGTTTTCCATTATGATTCTTTCGGCTGGACTGTTCAGGAGCACTTTTCCTCCCAGTTCCTCAATACGCTTGCGAAGAAGCTCAATTATAGCTCCTGCGCCTCCTACGGGCTGGTAGGTCTCCTCACCGCAGTTTGCAAATGAGACCATTCTTATGAAGGCAAACAGCGCTCCGCCGGGCATCGCATCGGATATTGCCACCAACAGGCTGATTATCTTCTCATTGCTGAATATTCCTCTCAGAAACTGGTCCACAGACATCTTTCTGTATTTGTCAAGTATCTTCAGGTCAGTCAGCGAAAACTTGCTTATACCTGCATTGGCACCCTTGTCAATTATATCCAGTACAGAATTGATCTTGTCTACTTCTGCTTCAAAGCGGTCTATATCCACCCTGTCCTCCGAGAAAAGCTCCCTGAGGGAATCAGCGACGCTTGAATTGCACATACTGAAATTGATATCGCCCACCTGAACGTTCTCATTGAAGGTATACCATTCCGGCAGTTCCTTCACTCCAAGGGCACTGAGTATCCCATCCACACTGTTTCTGCCATGGATACCACCTATCCTGTGGACCGCTGCTGCAAACCTGAACCCCTTTCTTGAAAAGCTCTGACAATAGCCGCCGGCCACGCTGTGCTTTTCAAGAACCGTTACATTGTATCCCTTATTCGCCAACGCACAGCCACAGGTCATGCCGGATATTCCAGAGCCTATAACGATTATCTTCTTCATACATATAATCCGCCTTTCTGCGAAAGGCACCAATCAGGGATGAAAAAGTGTCTTCGCTAAAAATGAATATTTGATATAATATAGTTGAAAGAAACTGTCAACTACAAAAATCGTGGAGATGAATGACGGGGCTGAATAGCGGCAACCTCGCATTTCTATGATGAAGCAGCTGATTTCAGCTGATAACTACTTTTCAATTATTTTTTAAGCCATTTTGATATAGCTTGCTTTGCTATTCACTTTTTGTTTCAGGGGAAGAACATTGTTTTTTTCAAACTTAACTCTTCCTTTTGTCATTCAGTTTCAGCAAGAAGAGCCTCAAGCATCTTCTGCTCTTTTTTAAGGCTTCTGATGAACTCGGAGCCTGACATATATTTCTTCCTGTATAGTTTTCTCCAGCCGCTTCCAAGGCCGAGTATGCCCTCAAAAACCTCCCTGCGCTGCTCAGTGAAAGAATCATCTATGCTGACTTTCACCGAGCCCTTAAGGTATCCTGCGGGCCTGCTGCTTATAAAGCACCTCAGGCTGGAGATCAACTTCCCTATGTAAACCTTCCGGCAGCTTTCATCCCTGCTGTGTATACTTTCAGGATCGAAGTTGATATCTTCGTACACTGCCCAGTCCCTTGTATCTGCAAAAGCTGCTGACGCTCTTTTTTCAAGACTGCGGCCGGTATGCCACCTGCCGTCTGACAGCTTCCAAAAACCAATGCCAGCAATATTCTTAAGGCGGCTGACTCTTTCATATGTGAAGCTGCACTTATCGGAGGCATCCTTGTCGTACTTTCTTACGAATACACTGCTGCCGGATGCCATTTTCTGTTTCAGTCTTCTGAGCTTCTTGCTGCCGAATTTCTGGATTACCGACTGTATTTCCAGTTGGAAATATTCCCTTATGATATCAAGCCGGTTTTCGGTAAATGCCTTTACGAAAAATCTGCTGTGTGATGTCTGGCAGAGATCAAAGGTCAGCTCTGAGCACATAGCCGATATCTCATCAGCCTCTTCGTTATCAGGAAGAACCATTGCTATCGCCCGCATCTGTGCATTCTTGTTCATGCTGCAAACACCTCCATGAGACCGTTTATTGCCTGTTCTTCCTTGGATCTGATCTTATTGAGGAGATCAATGGTAGTGTCGCCGTTCATGCGTTCCTCCACGGACAGATCCTTCTTCATTATCCGTGCCGCAAATTTATTCCAGAGGTAATCAGATCCGGAAAAAAGGCTGCTTATCTCTAAAAGCTCCTTCTCCCTGCCGATATACGGCACACATTCCATAAGGAACTTGCCATACATCTTCCTGAACATTCCGGGAGAGACGAATTTTATAAGGCTGCCGGTTATTTCAAGCGATACCCGACATATTTTCTTTCCGCAGCTTTCCGGCAGCTCATGGAAGCGTTCCATGAATCTTGTGAAGGCCTTCATGCCCAGCCGCTCATTGCCGCCGTTCAGGTACTCCTTCAGGTTGCCTCTTACAGCTCTGTAAATCATACTCTCAACATCTGCCTGACTCATATCTGCCGGAAGGATGATGTGATGTATCCTGTGGTGCGGATTAAGATAGGAATCTGAACCGATATCCCTTGCCCTGACGAACACCTCTCTTGGTATGCTGTACACCTCACTGCTGTAATTCTCGCAGATGTAAACATTTTCCTGATCTATGCCAATTATCTCAGTCACATGGCTTGTAACAGGCAAATCCATCTTTAAATCCTTCCAGAGTGAAGCCTTGCTGCCAAGGTAATCCGCATAAACCTCTGGGGACACCTCACATATTACCGGATTATCCTCAAGTCTGAGCATTGACTCCAGCTTTGAAAAGTCGTTGTCAGCCTCGGATACTATTCTGTAATCCACTCCTGCATTCTGAGCGAAATGCTCGAACTGCATAAGATTTGGTGCAAGCACCTTGAAAAACCTGTTCTCTGAGAATATCCCGCCAGGATCCACATAAGAGAAGCTAAGTCCGCCTGCAAGACCGAACACGAACTCCTCCTTTACCGTAAGTCCGCAGCGTTCAAGAATATCTCTTATCGCAACGGTTCGGCAGGATTTTCCCTGAGTATGTTTAAAGTTCTCTAAAATCATTGAGTATCTTCTCCATATTTCCGTTGTGCTTGAAGCGAAGTACCAGCATTGTACCGAAGTATACGATGAATGTCATAAGAACGGCAAATCCAACGCCCGCTGCGTCAAGATCAGATGGATATCTGACTCCTGAAGCCTTTACTGCAATGGAGCAGATAAGGTTGAGGATGAAAAATGAATACGGTATGCTTATGAGGACTCCTATGAGGAGGAATCCGTTGTATGAACCGTATACCATGCGGTTCACTATCTTGTTCTTCATACCGTTTGCCTTGAATACATATATCTCCTTCTTGCTCTGGGAAATGAGTACGGAAACGGTAACTGCTATCAGTATAACAGGGATGAGTATTCCAAGAACTCCAAGTATGATTGAGCCATACTTCATTATCTGCTGTGAGCTCTCATAGCTTTCGAGAATACTGCTTCTTGTGAGTACGGATGAGTAATTCTCGCTGCTGTCCACGGTTATGGAAGCATCTGATGTAAACATTCCGCTGTACTTATTTTCAATAACATTTTCTCCTGCCAGCCATGTATGATCAATGAACACTTCCTTGCCGGCAACACGGTCTGAGATGCCTGCAACCTTGACTTCGATCTCCTTGTCATATATCTCAAGCTTTATGCTGTCGCCCTTTTTAGCCTTGAGTACATCTGCTGAAGTTTTGTTGAGTATAGCCTCTCCGGCAGCAGGATGTCCGCCGATATCCAGCAGAGCACCGTCCTCCAGTGCGTTCACTGTTACGATAACGTCATCCTTCCCGCCCTTTCCCATAGCCTTGAGCTCATAGAAGTACTGATCGCCCTCTGTTGACTTTTCAGCTGGCTGACGGAAGTACACCTGCGACTCAAAATTCATGGATTCTTCCTGTGCATCGCATATATTCTTCGGGAAGCGGTATATTGAATAGCTTAGAAAGAACTCTACGCTTGCTGCGAAAACACTGAACAGAACCAGAATCAGGAGGAGTTTGCTTCTTATAGCAAAGGATGTCTTGATCTTCTTCTCGATACTGCTCTTTTTTGTGAGCTTCTTAACTAATTTCTCAAATCTGCTGATACCCACTACCTTTGTATCACGGAGCATATCCACAGTGCTGAGCTTAAGTATACTGCGTGTGCCGAAAACTGCTGCGATAATGCCTACAAAGAGGACTATCCACATGAACAAACCAAAGAACAGCGGTTCAAAGCTGAACTTCATCTCCGGAAGACTGAGATCAGTCTCAAGGAGCCTGTTGAATACCGGCGCAAACAGCGAACCAGTGATATAACCCGCAACTGCTGACGGGAGCATAAGCCCTGCAACAGTCCCGAGATAGCCGAAAAACATCTTTTTTCTGGGCAGTCCGTTAGCTACCAGTACCCCCACGTTCTTCTTGTTCTCGTTGATGAGGATATAGATGAACATTATCAGCATAACTGCTATCATAACTGACATGATGCACAGCGAGATAACTGTGAGCATAAAGTATATGCTGATCTTCCCTCCAAGGCCGTTCATTGAGGAATTATCTGCCCTAAAGGTAACGGAAGCAATCTCCCTGCTCCTTACCAGCTCAGATGTATGATCGCTGATCTTTTCATCGCTGATGTCCTTGAACTTAGCCTTGTACACTACGGAGAGCTTGCCGCCCTTTATAGCTGCTGTATCTTCTGCGGAAGCCATTATGAGCGCTTCCTTTTCCGGATCATAGCTGAGTGAATCATTTCTTACATGCATACGGATATAATCCGGAAGAGTCATTATACCTGCCACCTTATAGCTTTTGCCGCTGATAGTGACTGTATCTGATACTGAAACATCATTTTTATCCGCATATTCCTTATTTACGAGGATCTCACCTGCTGCAGAAAGGCTGTTTCCGTCAGTTATATGAGGCTTATCGATTTTTTCGGCAGAAGATATCACTCTGTAACTCACGCCGTCCGAAACAAGCTCATTGATGTATCTTTCCTCATAGTCAAGATCGTATTTTGCTGCAAAAGCTTCTACGTCAGTTCCCTCTGCCGGAACGAATTCCAGATCCTCTGCATTGGTCTCACTGAAATATTCCTTCTGGAACTTATTATTTGCAGAATAAAGATTCACAGACATCGATGCTACGAACATCCAGAGGAATGTCAGAAGGATGATACCTGCGGTCTGTATCTTTTTCTTTGAGAAGCTGCGGAATATCATTTTATTCATGTGCTGCACCTCCATCAGTTCCAGAGAACATCTTCAGCATCGATAGTATTTGTATTCCTGATATCCTCCTTGATCTCGCCGTCGATCATACGAATAACATGGTCTGCCATTTTCTGCATACCAAGAAGGTGTGTAACGACAATGACAGTTGTTCCACGGCGATTAAGATCCTGAAGTATGCGGAGAACATTCTTGCCGTTCTTCTCATCAAGAGCTCCTGTGGGCTCATCACAGAAGAGTATAGCTGGCTCCTTTGCAAGAGCTCTTGCGATAGCTACACGCTGCTTTTCGCCGCCTGAGAGCTGTCCTGGGAACTTATCCGCTTGTTTTTCCATACCAACAAGGCTCAGTGCCTTGTCTGCGTCACATTTTTTCTTTGTAACCACGCTCATGACCTCGATATTCTCCTTTACGGTAAGGTTCTCGATAAGAGAGTAGTCCTGAAATACGAATCCGATCTTTCTGCGGTAGTCATTGAGTTCCTTTTCACGTGAATTGCTGAGCTTGAATCCTGCACTCTCAACATCTCCTGATGTGGAGGAATCAAGTCCGCCGAGGATATTAAGCAGAGTGGATTTTCCGGCTCCGCTGGGACCTACGATGACTACGAATTCGCCGTCTTCTATTTTAAGATCAATATTCTTGAGAAGTTGCTGCGAAACCTCTCCTGTCTTCACAGTTTTGTTCAGCTTGCTTACATTGCAAATCTTTTTCATTATTTATTTCTCCTTTTCACGCATTTTTCCAGCTTTCCGATACAGTCCCTGAGTATATCAGCTATATTGTCACATTCCATTCTGCCTATATTCAGCACCGGTGCAACTATCATTGTATCCGGACCGTCCGGATACAGGAGAAGACCGCTTCCGGCAGCAAAATTTGTGAGTATATCTGCAATGCCAAACTCCGGCATACCTATTATCTGATAATCATTGAAGAGTATGGAAAGCATCAGACCTTTTCCTCTGATCTCATCAACGAGAAAGCTTCCGCCCAACTCATCCTTCAGTCTGCCGAGAAGGTATCCGCCCATTTCTGCTGAGTTTTCCGACATATTCTCTCTTTCAAGTATTTCGATATTTTTTAGCGCCGATACACATCCTACTGGATGTCCGCCGGTGGTGAAACCGTTTTCTAGGAGCTTTTCCGAGCCGCCTGCAAAGGCCTCATACACCTCTCTTACGGCAAGCACTCCTCCCATCGGGAAATATCCGGAGGTCACTCCCTTAGCAAACATCATAAGGTCCCCTCTGATGCCGTAATGCTCGGAGGCGAACATCTTTCCTGTTCTTCCGAAACCTGTGGCCACCTCATCAATGACTACCAGCACACTGTTTTTCTTACTGATATCGTACATTCCCTTTACGAAGCTCTCTGGTAGGATATTCACACCGTTTGAAAGCTGTATCAGTTCCATGAACACTGCTCCGATCTCCTTTGTGCGGATAAGATCTTCATACTGAGCAAGACACTTTCTGATCTCCACTTCATCGCTTTCGTATGAAGGAACATCTATCTGATAGTATCCTGAGCAGTCATTGAAGTACTGCTCGTTTTCATACTGTCCCTGACCAAGTTTCATAGCGGTGAGATTGGAGCCATGGTAAGCACCCTTCAGGGAAACTATGCCACACGTCTTCATCCCCTTCATATAAGCGTACTTCCTGACTATCTTTACTGCCGTATCACAGGCCTCAGAGCCACTGTTAGTGAAAAAGCAGCTGTAGTAATGATCGCCTGTAAGCTTACAGAGTTTTTCAGAACATCTCAGTGCCGCATCATTTGTAGTAGTAAATAACGTTGTATTGTCAAGACGAAAGAACTGTTCGTTCACTGCTTCGATAAGCTCCTTGTTGCAGTGTCCTATATTCGCATTGAGGAGCGTTGAAACTCCGTCATACATTTTCTTTCCCTTGCTGTCTGTGTAGTAGTTATTGGAATCAACATCTGTCAGAATACGGCAGCTCTTTTCAAGATATACTTTCATATCCTTGAAAGCTGCCCAGACTTTGTTTCCTGCTTCTTTTGAAAATTCCATCTGTAAGCCTCCTGATGAATCGTTCATGGAAATCATCTGTATCATCACTGCACAGTATTTTCCGTTTCTGTGATCTTATTATAGCCCCTGCATCTGCGATCAACAACAAAATGTGAGTGAACAAAACATTTTCTGGAGTAAACGGTAAGATCATACCATTTCAGTTCTGGCAAAGATATTTGCTATATTGCATAAATTCCGACAAGGAAAAGTATTCCTGCTCCTGTTCACGCTCTACTAACTGTCATTTATCCGGATGCCTTTCAGCTCCCATATATCAGAAACAAAATCGGTTCCGCAGCTCCTGCGAAACCGAAGAACCCTGTTACGGCATAGCTGCCGGTTCATTCTTATCTTCCGAAGATGAAATCCCAGAATCCGCCCATTTTTAGCACTTCCTTCCGTATGTTTCTCAACGTTTCCGTTTCGTTGTGCTTATTATATTTCATAATTCCCGTTTTCTCAATTGATATGGAGTAAACGAGACTTTTTCCGGAGTAAACAAGAACGAGGAGTTGTTCTAATGTCAATAAAGTGAACCAATGCTGTTGCCGTGACATTCCACCAGCAAACCATTGACAGACAGTAGAATTTGTGATATAATTTAACGAGAGTATAATTTTATCTTCCAAAGATAAAATTCAAGAATTCACCAATTTTTCGCAGCTTCTTTCATAGTAATAAAATTTCTTAATTCATTGACTGAATTCTACCACTCTCTATGGTTCTTGGCAACTTAATCAAAGTAAACTGACATTTTTTGGAGTAAACAAAACAATCTGCATCATTTCAACTGAAAGGACACCGGTAACACTATGAAGATAGCAATTTGTGATGATAAGGCAGCTATGCGGAGAGACCTGAAAAAACATCTTGAAGATTATGCGATAAAACGAAGTCTCGATCTGGTATACGACGATTACTGTAACGGCTTCGACCTTCTTGCAAGCCCTATTGAATACGATGTAATATTTATGGACTACCAGATGGACGGTCTGGACGGGCTCGAAACCTCACGCAAGCTCAGGGACAAGAACATCAAGGCTGTTATAATTTTTCTAACAAGCTTCCCGCATATAGTCTTCGATGCATTTGAAGTGAACACATATCGCTTCCTGCTCAAGCCAATAGATGAAAAAAAACTTGCCTCAGCCATGGATGACTACTTAAAAAGCCTCGACGACAACCACCATATAGTAATAAAGACAGACAATGACAACCGGAGAATAAATATTGATGACATAATATATGCCGAAGCCTCCGACAAATATTGCTATATAAGAACGACTGATGAGAATATCCTCTACAAGAACACCCTTTCGGAATTTGAAAAGCTGCTGCCGCAGGATTCATTCTTCCGCAGCCACAGAACGTATCTGGTCAGCTTCAAACATATCGTTTCACATACTGCGGCAAATATACTTTTCGACAATAAGGAGCGTGCCCTTATCAGCAAACTGAAGTATACTCCTTTCAAAAAGGCTTTTCTGGACTATGTAAAACGCTACAACTTCTTAAAGGGCTGAGATCATGGAATACATCATCTACTTTATATCCAACTTTATACTATGTTCAGTAATATTCAGATCAATGTGCGCGTTCCTGAAGATGAAACCGGCTCACGGGCGGATATTCAATATAGTATGCCTGCTGATGTGTTCACTCACATCTGCTTCAGTACTTCTTCCAGCATCAGCTATACCAACGTTGCTGAGAGTGCTCATAGTGCTGCTGGCCATAACAGGAAAAATGATATTCTTCTCGCTTATATTCGGAAAACTTAACCTTAAGGTGATATATGTTTGCCTGCTGTCAATGGTCACCAGCTCAAATTACGACACTGTCCTCACTCTGCTGATACCGGACAAGACTTGGCGCAGCATCGCAGCCTTCCTGCTGGAATCAATGATTCTGGGATCAGTACTGCTATACACCAAAAAGAAAAACCTCTGGGATATATTCTATGAATATATCCAAATGCTTCCAAAGAAGCTCTATGCTGTAATACTCATATTCCTGTATGTTATGAACCTTGTGATATTCGCCTCCATAGATCCGAAATACGGAGATATCTCCAAGGTGATGCTGCTTCCAGCCTTCATATTCATGATAATGATCGTTTACTGGGTACTAAAGGTCAGCATATCCGAACACGAGAACAAACAGATATCGTTTATACTCTCAAAGCAGCTTGAAACTCAGGTCAGCTACTACGAGAAGATCAACAACATTTATACTGAATTCAGGAGCTTCCGCCACGACTTCAAGAACCATCTCCTCTGTCTCAAAAGCCTGCTGGCAGAAAATGAAGTCGAAAACGCTCTGGAATATATGAACGACATAGAAAATATGTCCTACACTGAAAAAAAGAACTTTGATACAGGAAATATCATTGCAGACGCACTTCTGAGCGATAAGAACGAGAAGGCTGCCGCCTGCAACTCAAGGATAACTTTCAGCGGATACGTCCCTACAAACGGAATAAAAAACACCGATCTCTGCACTATTATGGCAAATGCCCTCGATAACGCTATCGAAGCCTGTGCCAAGGATACCGGCAACGAGAAAAAGGAGATAAAAGTTGAATCCGACTTCAAGCAGGGATATTTCTTCTTCAAGGCTATAAATCCAGTATTTGAAAAGGTGGACATCAAAAAAGGAAGCGAACTGAAAACATCAAAGGATGATAAGACCTGTCATGGATTCGGCGTGGCTAATATAGTCAAGACCGCAAAAAAATACAACGGTTCCGCCCATGTCTCAGTGTCCGACAATAAATTTATTCTCGAAACAGAACTTCTGCTCAATAGAGAGATATAAAAAGCAAAAGGCGTGATAAAGAAACTTTATCACGCCTTTTATTGCTCTTATCCGTTTACTACAGCTTGTTGTAATTCGTTCCTATATAAATATCTACGATACAGTCAGATAGATTTTCCGACAGTCTTACAATATTATAATAGGGTCTTGTTATCATTTCATAGGATTTCTTCCGAATATAATCCACAAGTTTCTTTTCATTAATATCGATATCAGCAAGGCTGCCCTCATGTCTGATGGTAACAGCGTTTATCAGCCGGAAAAGCTCTTTATGACCATATTCACTATGATCTGTGATATCACCGATGACCGGAATAAGTATCTCGATTTCATTCTTCTCATCTGTCAGATACGTAAAGCAGATCTTCTTCGTAAGTTTAACTCCTAATGCGGATACATTCCGGCAGATATGATCCACCAGCTTCGGAATATCTTCCTTAGGAAGATTTGTCCTGTATGAGATCATATTTTCCATAAATAGGGAACGGTTTTCAAGTATCTGCAATTGTATTCACCACCTTTTCCTTTCTGAAAGCTTCGATCGGTTCCGCAACCACTTATTTTTGTTCTGCCTCCTTCCAGATTATTGTTTTCGGAGATTCTATCCTCCTGATATCATTATATGTATATTAGCCTCCCCGTCACGCTTTTTTCCGTGAACGGTGCCTTAATAAGAGTAAACGGGAATCTGTCGAAGTATATATCGATATCCATGAGTAAAGAAAACAGGAGGTGTGCCATGTATTATCCTTCTTATTTAGTAAAAAGTGATTATAGAATATTCCTCTCGGAATATCCAGTGCATCACATATCATTGAACGCTTTATTTCCCATAAAATTATTCAGCTTTATATAACAGTTGTTTCAACGATACGCTCGTAGTACAGGTTGAAATTCCAATAGTTCCTTCCAAGCGAGCGACTTTGCGTTCAATATTATTGCTCCAAATTTTTTTAAAACGATAGAATTACTTTTACAGGTGGTTGTGGAACTGCATTAGGAACAGGATATTCATAGCCAAAAGCACCATAAATCTTAAAAGCTTCTCTAAGATCATTTAAAACTTCTTGTTTATTTATTAATAAATCTTTTTTTTCAGCTTGTTCCAAGCTAAGAAGTCCCCATTTTATAGTATAATCATCTACAAAAGAAGACCACATCACAACTTTAAAACATACATCCTTCCAATAAAAAGCAAAATATTTTTCATTTGGATTATCTATATTCGTCCAATATATAAAAAGAAAAATATTTCTTTCTTTATCTACTGTCCATCTTCCTGGAGTTATATCCCTGTAGTCTGGTATTTCATATGTTTGCCTCTGATCTCTTGGTATTGGTTCATTAACAAATCCCATAATAAAACCTCCTATTTTTTTCCGAAAGTGGTGAAATCATCAAACAATATAATTATATAACATTTAAATGATATAGTCAACAACTTGTCTTGTTGATTCAATCGGTTTATATTTCTTCCCTATCACTATCAGAGGATTCTCGGTTGTTGATAATACACAAAACACAACCATCAACCTTGACAAATATGTTTTATAATGCTATAATTATATTGATTGTATCGAAATATTGCATAATTATAATATCAAAAATATTCTATTTCTTATAAAGAGGTGCAGTGATATGAAAAATTCAATTCGCAAACGTCTCACAGCAGCGGCTATCAGTGCTGTCATAATCTTTTCCTCGCTTTCTTCTTCAGCTGTGACAGCTGCAGAAGTCGAAGAAACTCCCGGTCTGCAGCTCCAGACCATCCTTATCAACAACGATGGCAAAGACTGGACCACACTAAGCTGGGGCGGTGAAAATCTTATTCCTAATACTAACTGGACGTCACTGACTATCCGTGATTATTACGATAATGGTATTCTGAGCTTTGAAGTAAAAAATAATGGCAGCGGAACTGTACCTTTTAAACTGGGGCTTGCTTCATATGATCACGGCGCAGAGGTGCGTATCTGTTGGAACGATATTGCGAAATATGCTAATATTACTGCCGATACGAACTGGAAAACTTACTCATTCTCAATCAAGGAGCTTGTTGATGCTTTTCCGGATTCAGACTTCAGCCTTGATAATTTCCGCATGGTTTATGTCAGCGCTGTTCCGAAAAATACAACACTTTCGCTCCGCAATGTAAAGATTTCCTCGACCGATGATGAACGGCAGTATCCTGTTATAAAGGTCGATCAGGTAGGATATCCCGTAAATTCCAAAAAATCTGCCCGAATCAGCTATTTTGAAAAATTTGGTTCTCTGGCCGGCAAAACCTATGAGATAATTGACGCCGTGAACGAAGATGTTGTACTTTCCGGCACAATCCCTGAGGGCAGGCTGGAGGAAACTTTTTCCGGAGAAATGGTTCATATAATTAATTTTGACGAGCTGAAAGATGCTGGAACCTACTATATCCGTATTCCTGATGCAGGACTTGATCCTTCTGTCCGCTCTCCCCGTGATATCTACGAAAAGCTTGATCTTAATATGATAAAATCTCCGTCTTTTGAAGTCGGCAGCAACGTTTATGACGATCTCCTCAGCGGACTGACCAAATATTACTACTATCAGCGTCAGGGCATTGATATCGAGGAAAAATATGCCGGAATATTTGCAAGAGAAAATCTTCATCCTGATGATATCACTGTTAAACGCTGGTCGGACAGAGATAATCCAGACGCTGAAACCTTTGACGTTTCCGGTGGCTGGTATGATGCCGGCGATTACGGAAAATACACTACTCCCGGAGCAAATTCCGTCAGCGATCTGCTTTTTGCGTATGAGCTTTATCCGGAAGTCTTCACTGATCTTGAAATGAATATTCCTGAAAAGGATCCTGAAAATCCGCTTTATGTAAAGGCTCCCGGAATCCTTGCTGAAGCAAAATTCGAGCTTGATATGCTTCTTAAGCTTGAACACCGCAGCAAAGACGGTTCGTTCTATACAGCGGCAAATTACGACACGACTACAAAAACTATCTACATTGAGGATACACTGTACAAAACATCCGATCACAATTCAGACAAGTCCGAAACTGATCTGAGATGTCACCTTGCGACTGCGGATATGGCGGCAGTTCTTGCTCATGCGTACATGATCTACAGGGAATTCCCTGAGTATGCTGATTTTGCTCAGCAGTGCCTTGATACATCGCTTCGTGCGTGGAAATGGATAAACGATCCTTCCAATAAAATGAATACCTCAATAGGTGCGGCAAATCGTACATACACCTTCAAAAAAGCTGATTTTGAACGCAGTACATTTCAGGCGGCAGGAGCGCTCTACAGAGCAACAGCACTTACGGGAGGAGATACCTCTGAGTATGAGGAATATCTGCTCGAAAACTGTCAGAATGAAAATATCAACCAGTGCTTCAAAGCCGCTTCAATAAGCTACAGCCACAGTGCAAGATCGTTCCTCGGATTTTTCCACTACCTCTACAACAACGAAAACGCTGATCCAGCGATAAAGGACGTCTTTGAACAGTACACAGAATGGCGCACAAGATATCTTAAAAACGATAACTGGGGACTTATAATTCCCACTTGGGGATTCTGGTGGGGCTCAAATAAGTATGTCGCCCAGACAGCCATGACGCTTACACTTGGCGATCTTGCCGCATACGGCGAGGTGAAGGATGAAAGCCGTGATGTCATCGAAAGGCATTTTCACTATCTTCTTGGCGTAAATCCTATCTCATTCAGCTATGTGTCCGGCTTCGGCGAGAACAGCGTCGAGAATATCTACAGCGCTATATATTCCAAGGATGCAAAGCTTGAACCGTATCAGTGTCCTGCCGGATATTTTACAGAGGGCGCAAATAATCATAATAATCCGCATCTTTCAAAGTATATTGGAAAATGCTATATCGACAGCGATGCAGAATATACAACAAATGAGAACACGATTTACGGAAATGCAGCTATGATTTTCCTGACAGCGGCGATGATTTCACAGAATGAGCCGGCGATTATCAGGGGCGACGTTAACACAGACGGAAGCTTTAATATTGCCGATGCTGTAATGCTCCAGAAGTGGCTTATCGGCGCAGGAAACATTATCAACTGGAAGGCAGGAGATCTGCTCAGCGATAATAAGCTTGATGTGTTCGACCTCTGTCTCATGAAAACGGAACTTACAAAATAATGTAGGACAATCACCGATAATTTCATTACAAAAAGAAACGCTCTACAGGAGGATATCTAATGAAAAAACAATTTCTAAAACGCTGTACGGCAATAATATGTTCAGCGGCATTGCTTACTGGTGCTGCCGGATATATGACGCCTTACGCTGAATCAGAAAATCTCATTACAAATTCTACCTTTGACAATGATGCTAAAGGGTGGAGCTATTATGCTCACAAGGATGCGGCGGCTTCTCCGGAGCATCCGCATCATCGTCCGTCTATCGCAAAGGGAACGGCTATGACAGGAATGCTTGTCGGCGGAGTAAATTCTGATCTTGCTGATCCAGCAGCACAGAAACATCTTAAAAATGTGCCGCCGGATAAGTGTTATGTCGATGATGATGGAAGCTATTCCACAAATGAGATTACGATATACTGGAATTCTCCGCTTATCTATCTGCTGTCGCTGACGGAAAGTGCATCGGCTGAAATTCCCGAAGGCTGGCTTTTGTGGCACAGCTACAGCAATTATTCCGCACTTGACAGCAAACTATATCTGCGCAATCCTGACGGAAAAACAGATGAAATTACGGGCGATTTTATCCACGCTATGAACGGAAGCTTCGGAACTTCTCCCGATCAGATAACCTTTATGGCAATAGACAGCAAGGCTGACGAGTGGGATATTTTCATTGCTGAAAACGGAAAAACCATAAATCTCACGCAGAACAGCGGATTCCGCAACGAGGATCCGAAATGGTCGCCGGACGGAAAAAGCATCGTTTTCAAGCGCGGCAGGTGGAATAACGATATAAACGGCTTCGCTTATGATCTTGCGCTGCTTGACGTGAAAACAATGGAAGTTACCATGCTGACTGACGATATCGCTGAGGAGGCAATGCCGGACTTCTCCGCTGACGGAAAAACTATTTACTACACTGGCTATAAGGAGGGTATCGGCTCAATTTACGCTATGGATATTGCTTCCGGAAAAATCAGCACGATCTACAGCGAAAACGGTGTGAATGCATATTATCCCATTGTAAACGGCAATGACCTGTACTTCACAAAATGGTACAGCAAGGATAATCACTGCGATCAGCTGGTGCGCTGGGACGGCAAAAAGCTTTACGAGCTTCCAATCAACTCGGATAAATACGACTGCTCCGATGCCTGTCCTATAGACAGCGGTAAGGTGATTTTCAGCAGTACGATGAACGGCAGCTATGATCTTTACTGCTATGATGGCAGCAATATTACTCCACTTTCTGAACTGAATTCTGACATCAACGAACTTGGTGCAGATTTCTTCCCTTATACCATAAGAGGCGATGTAAATGCAGACGGAAGCTTTAATATAGCCGATGCTGTAATGCTCCAGAAATGGCTTATCGGCGCAGGAGATATTATCAACTGGAAAGCAGGTAATCTAATCAATGATAGTCAGCTTGATGTGTTCGATTTGTGTCTGATGAAAATTGAACTCACAGCATAACGAAAAACCGTACATCCGAGGATGTACGGTTTTTTTACTTTCTGAAGCTTATGAATAATCCGGCAGGCTGGGAATAATCTTAAGAATATATCTTTGGATAGCAAGAGCGTCCTTGTTTGTGATTCCGTCACCAGGATTGCTTACGTCAGCATTTGCCTTAGCTTGATCGGAAAGCGGATATGCGTCAGGATTTCCGAGATACTGAAGAATGATGATAGAGTCATTCAGAAGAACCTGACCATCGCCGTTTGCGTCGCCGAGCTTTGAAGCAGGAGCCGGAGTTGTAGTTGTCTGAGTTGAAATGGGCTGAGATGAAGTTGTTGTCGGCTGAGTTGTAGTAGTCTGGGGAGCTGGCTGGGTTGTAGTAGTCTGATTGTTTACATCAGCTTTTTCAAGAACCCACTTCTGATTGTTTCCGCCGTTAGCTGCCCACTGCTGGATATTTGCACCTGATTCAGTTGACTTTCCGTTTACTTCAACAGCGGAAGCGTCGCCTGTGATCTTTGTGAGGATAGTATAAGTACCGTCATCGTTCTTCACAAACTTGAACTGCTGATTTTCGCCGCCCTTGTATGTGTAGATCTCAACGTTTGTACCGTCGTCAGTTTTCTTTCCGGAAACGTCAAGAACGTATGTCTTTCCGTCGCCGAGCTGAGTGTAGAGGTAGTAGTAGCCGTTTCCAGCAGATACAGCCTTCCATGAGTTGCCGTTAGCTGCGCCGTTTGCAGAAGCCTGCTGAACATTAGCGCTGTTTGCTGCATTCTGCTCAGCAACCTCCATGTAGAGACCGCTGTTCTTGTTCTTGATCATGTAAACAGCGCCGTCCTCGAGCTGAGAAGGCTCTACAGGTGTAACAGGCTTAGCTGTAGTTGTTGTAACGATAGGATCAGGTGTATTAACTGTTGTTGTTACGATAGGATCAACAGGTGTAGGGGGAGTGCTTACACCGTTCTTGTTGAGAGTTACCTTAGGTCTTTCAGGAAGCTTAGCTTCAGAACCGAGGTAGAAGCTTGTGTGTGCAGGCTGGTTGTAGCAGTTCTGTTCACCGGCAGCCTGTGTACGGTAGTGAACGTCGTGCATAAGAGTTGTAAGACGAGTAGCTGTTGTATACTTTGTGGAGTAAACTCTGAGGTACTTGCTGTCGCTTGTTCTTACTACGAGTTCTTCACGCCAGTCACCGAAAATATCAGCAGCGAGACCAGGGTTGTTCTTGGAACCGTTGTTTGCAGCACATCCGTCAGCTGTAAGAAGTCTGTTAAGCTTGCCGCCGTCTGTAAAATCGTCAATCTTTGTACCGTCGAGGATTTCACGCTCAAGGTCGCCGTCCCAGTAAATCATGAAGTTCTGAGCAGGCTTAGTTGTAGAAATTGTCTTACCTGAGCCGTCGAAGATATCATTTCCTGTAGCACCCCAGAATTCAGCACCGGGGTTCTTGGAGTAGATATTGCCGCAGCAGGCTCTTCCTGTATCCTTCGAATGATTCTTGTGGAAGATGTTCTTACCTGTCTTAGCGTCGATAAGAGATACGCCGTAAGGACTGTTTTCATGGCACATCCAGAGTTCAAGTCCTTCTCTGTTGGGGAGGAAGTCACCGAGGTGCATTGCGTCACCGTGTCCCTGATTGTTGCACCAGAGGAGCTTACCATTATCATCAATAGCTGTTGAACCGAGTACAAGTTCCTGCTTGCCGTCGTTGTCAACGTCGCCCGGCATACAGTTGTGGTTACCGTTGTGGTAGCCCTTCTTGGGATCGTTTCCTGAATCAAAAGTCCAGCGCTTAACGAGCTTCTTGTTAACTACATCGTAAGCAACAGCTGTCATACGGGTATAGTAACCTCTTACAGAAACAGCAGAGGGCTTAACGCCGTCGCAGTAAACAACAGCACCAAGGAAACGGTCAACACGGTTTCCGTAGTTATCGCCCCAGTCGCTTACCTTTCCTCTTGGGAAAGCGTATTCAACTGTATCAAGTGCCTTACCTGTAGCACCATCAAAGAGTGTGTAATATTCGGGACCTGAGAGGATGTAACCGCTGCCATTGCGGTAGTTTTTGCTTCCGTCGCCGATAACCTTGCCTTTACCGTCAACAGTACCGTCAGCTGTCTTACAAGTCATTTCAGCCTTACCGTCGCAGTCGAAGTCAGCAACGAGGAACTGTGTATAGTGAGCGCCGGCACGGATATTTCTGCCGAGGTCAACTCGCCAGAGACGCTTGCCCTTGAGGGTATAACAGTCAATGTACACATTTCCTGTATTACCGTCCTGGGAGTTGTCCTTCTGGTTGGAGGGGTCCCACTTGACGAATATTTCATAAGTTCCGTCGCCGTCAACGTCTCCGACAGAACAGTCATTTGCAGAGTAAGTGCATCCTGATCCTGTCGGAACGCTGAGGGGGATATCGAAGTAGTCTTTGTTTGATGTGAAGCTGCACTTTTCAGAATTTACAACAGCTCCGCCGGAAACGTAGTCAACTCTGTATTCTGAGCTGCTCTTTCCGCTCTTGTCGAGGTAGCAGGTAGCGTCGCCTGACTTACTTGTGTAGATGAGGTTGTTGTCACGATAAAGTCTGAATTCTGCGGTATCGCTGTCGTTAGCGAGGTATCTCCAGCTTACGAGCATACCGTTTCCTGTGTTGATCGCTGTGATGCCTCTGTTAAGGTATTCAACGATGTTTTTGCCTGTGCCGCCTACGCCGTAAGCTGCGTCAGCAGTGAGAGTTTTGGGAGCCGGAGCTGCAATTGCGCCTGCGCTGATTGCAAGAGCGGCTGCCATGGATGTCAAGCGTCTGAATTTCTTCATAAATAATTCCTCCTCTGAATCAGCACGATTTTTCCGATCGCGAGGGTGTGCTGATTCGATAATGTTTACATAATGTTGCCAATTAATTTCCAAAATGTGAACAATTTTCCTGTGGCTATATTATAACACTAAATTTTATCAAAAAGCAATGAACAATTCTATCATTTACTTGACATTTTAACGCAGAAAGAGTATAATTTTCTTAACAATAAGAATAGAACTGCCGGATAATTGGGCATTTCCGTGCGTTCTGACGGAAAGGGGCACCTTATGCATATATATCAGATGGGATGGAACTGGAAGCATCCC
This sequence comes from Ruminococcus sp., assembly GCA_017461395.1. Lineage (GTDB taxonomy): Bacteria > Bacillota > Clostridia > Oscillospirales > Ruminococcaceae > Ruminococcus. The sequence continues at coordinate 6,089 of JAFTYF010000007.1, read as the reverse complement.
GAAACCTTCTGCATTGAGCGGCCAAACGGACATTTCGGTATGCAGATAATACTTGTACGCACAAAGGGAAGGCTGATAATGGGAAGTAAGGAGTATCGAGTGGAGAAAAATACTGCCTTTATTGTCGAAAGCTGCCTGCCGCATTGCCTCTACGCTGACGGCGAGGAATACGCTGACGACTGGGTACGCTTCAGTCTTGAAACCGAGGACAGCGAGTTTATAGATTCGCTCAGCCTTGAATATAATGTGCCGATAAAGCTAAATGACGACAGCGTATCAAAGCTTATTGATGCCGGTACAGAAATTTTCAATTCGAATATTTCTGTGAAAAATGAAACGCTTAATCATGTAATGAAGGCTATTCTGCGCTGTATCAGCGAGTGTATAACCCCAAGCTCAGGAAAAAAACACAACTATTATGATGAAGAACTCGATAAAATCAAGAAGGAAATCTACGATAATCCGTCATTTGACTGGTCTGTTCCTGTTGTTGCCGATAAGCTGAATATCTCAGTATCGCATTTTCAGCGTCTTTATAAAAATAAATTCGGTATTTCGTGCATAAACGACGTTTTCAACAGCCGTATGCAGTATGCCAAGCAGCTTCTGCTGAATACAGATTATTCCGTAAAGGAAATAGCCTTTATGTGCGGATATCAGAGCTATGAATATTTTTCACGCTCGTTTGCAAAATATGCCTGCGTATCTCCGGCGCAGTACCGTGAAAAATTCAGAGAGAAATAGAACAGCGATATATTACTGCGAACATATTGAAAACAAAAGAATACTGTGATATAATCTGAGTGGTGATATATATGCATACAACTGAAATTTATCTGTTTTCAGCCGCGCTTGCTATAGCACTGACGCCATTTTCTCTTTTAACTGCACTGAATGTTATGGCGATACTCGTTCTTTTTGGATTTATAATGATATCGCTCACACTACGAAGCCTTGTAGACGAAGATAAACGCAAAGCTTCCTTCCCAATGCTGCTGATGACGGTGCTTTATTCGGTATTTTCCGGTAATACAGCGGCATTTCTCATAATGTATGAATGTCGCTTCAGTCGTGAAATACAGCTGTTTCTGCCTTCTGTTTCGTATGTGATATATGCGGCATTTATGGAGGAAAGAGATATTCCTCAGCTGATATTCCGGTTTGTCATGCTTGCAGCAGGAACTTCGCTCCTGTATTTGCTTGAAACTCTAATCTGCCGGTATTACGATGCGAGAAGAAGCGTTTCAAAAACCGTGAGCATAACGGCTCTCAGCGAAATGTATACGAAAAAACTCAATCAAGAGCTTGTGATAAAAAATTTCCTTGCTGATAAAAATGCACGTCTTGAAGAACGTGAGAACATCAGCCGGAGTATCCACAACAGTGTCGGACATTCAATAACAGCGGCTATAATTACACTTGAAGCGGCAGATATGCTCTTTGACAAATCTCCCGACAAAGCACGGGAAAAGCTTCATACAGCAAAAGAGAGGATACGCACAGGACTTGATTCCATACGTCATGCGGTGCGTGTTCTTGACAGCGAAGCAGTAAGCATTTCGCTTGCTGATTTCCTCAGTGAAATAAATACTGCCGCCGATGAGTTTGTTATGGACACAATGAGAAAGATACACATGGATATTCCGGAGAAAAATGAGGAGCTTTACATTCCCCGTGAGCATACGGAATTCCTCACAGGAGCGTTCAAGGAGCTTCTCTCAAATGGCGTAAAACATGGAAATGCCGATGTATTTCTGCTTCATATCGCTGCCGACAGCAATCACATAAAGCTTACCGTAAAGGATAACGGAACGAGCGATTTTTCGGCTGAAAATGCGTCGGAAAGACTGAGGGAAGGCTTCGGACTGAAAAAACTGAGGTCGTATGCCGAAAAATGCGGAGGCACGGCGGTATTCTCGAATGAAAACGGCTTTAATTCGGAGATAACACTGCCATTTGAAGGAGGTCACAATGGATAAGATAAAGGTACTTCTTGTTGACGACGAAACACTGCTTCTTGAAAGCCTTGAAATAATACTCACGCTCAACGACATGGAGGTTATCGGGAAAGCACACGACGGAAATGAGGCCCTTTCGATTCTTGAAAAACAGGATTGTTCGCTTGCGCTTGTTGACCTCAATATGAAAGGTATGGGCGGAATTGAGCTTATCGGCAGACTGAAAAGCAGCTATCCGGAAATAAAGATTCTCGTGCTGACGACCTTCTATGACGATAAGAATATCACAGCGGCAATTTCGGGCGGAGCAGACGGCTATCTCCTCAAGGACAGCGGAAAGGATGCGATCCTCGGAGCCGTTGAGCAGATAATGGGCGGACGGAACGTCATTGACAACAGAGTAATGTGCCGTCTTGCCGCAATAATGAGCTCACCTGCAAAAAACGAAACGCTTCCTGACAGTATTACCGACCGCGAAAAGGAAGTATGCTCGCTTCTTGCTCAGGGACTTACAAACAGGCAGATTGCCGAAACGCTCTATATTTCTGAGGGAACGGTAAAAAATTATATATCTTCTATCTACGAAAAAACAGGAATCCACGACAGGGCGAAGCTTATTGTGGCGATGAAAGGGTAGATGACTATACATGACCGCAGTCATATCTGAAAATGTGACTGCGGTTACTTTTATTTTTTGGAAAAATATAGTATAATGAATTTATCAAAAATATGGAGGAGAAACAATGGAACAGAAAATCAAAGGGCAGAAGCTCTCTCCGATGCGGTATATACGCAATAACAAGCGGAGAGTTTCAGTGCTTGTTGTAAGTCTCAGCCTTTGCATTGCTATCATTTATGTTGTCAACTTTCTTGTAATGACGACGGATGCAATGGCGCAGAATGTATTTCTTGACACTCGTAAAAAATCATGCGAAATCGGTTTTTCTATGGCTTTTGAGGGCGAGGAATACGAGGATAAAGACAAAGATGATCTGGAACAAATCTGGAATGAAACATACAGAGAAAACTCAGCGAAGCTTGACAAAGAAGAAAATATTGTAAAAGCTATTCCGTATCATCCTGTTTATATTCATGTAAACCCTCCTATCGCAACGCTCGGATTTGCTATACCGTTGATTGATCCGGAAAATGCTGATATTCTGCTTGAACACATGGGCGCAAAGCTTGCTGAGGGACATCTTCCTGAAAATCCGGATGAAATTGCACTGGATAGGGCAACAATGCTCAACAAGGGATATTCAGTCGGAGACAAATACGAAGAAGAATATACCATAACAGCAATGCTGGAATGTGATTATTATTTCGGATACGGCATTATAGGCGATCAGAGCTATTATGGGATATATGTTCTTACAGAGGAATGCGTTGAAGATGCAACGACCTTATTTCCGCTGATGGGACTCGAATATAACAAGGATGAAGACTATGTTGAGGATTATGGTACATGGAAGCTTGACTATGAAAAATATGTAAAAAAACAGCTTGTAGACGCAACAAAGTACATATATGTCGGAATCTTCATTCTGCTGTTCATTTCGCTTTTCGTTGTGTATACGACATATCTTCGTGACCGTCACAATGAATGGTGTCTGTACTGCTCTATCGGCTATTCAAGAAGGTCGATATATCTTTCGATAATGGGCGAGCTTCTGTATACATTCGCTGCTGCGATAGTGGCTGGAATCATACTTACAACGGCAATGGTATTTGCTCTTGACGCAATGATGATGAAGCCAAGAGGCATTATGTGCCAGTATTTCTACCCCGACAAGATAACAGAGATACTTTGTGCATTCGTACTGTTCTTCGGACTGCTTCAGCTGCCGATAAGATATGCACTTTACAAAATACGCACAATAGACGCAATGGAAGATGACCTTTACTGATAGGAGGAATCACAATGTTTGATATAAAGAAAATAACAATGATTTATGATATGGAAAAAACTGAAAAAGTTTATGCTCTCGGCGGATTTGACCTTAAACTCCCCGATAAAGGACTTATAGGAATCATAGGACCTTCGGGTTCAGGAAAATCCACACTTATGTACTGCCTGTCAACGCTGAAATCTCCGACGGACGGAAGTATCATTTACAACGGCAGAGAGCTTACCAAGATTAAAAACAGCGAAAGAGAAAACATCCGTCGCAATGAATTTGGTTTCGTATTTCAGCGGCATTTCCTTGTACCGTATATGAGCGCAGTTGATAACGTAACTGTTGCGGCTGCCTCAAAGACTCCAGAGGTTGAGGAAAAGGCAAAAAAGCTCCTTGCGGGCTTCGGACTGACTGAAAAGGAATTCGGCAAACGCCCCGCAAAGCTTTCCGGCGGACAGCGTCAGAGAGCAGCAATTGCAAGGGCTATGATAAATGATCCGAAGGTTCTTTTTGCCGATGAGCCTACTGCTGCTCTGGATCACGAAAACGCTTTCGCAGTAATGAAGATCCTCAAGGAATATTCAAAAGAAAACCTTGTGCTTGTTATTACGCATGACCGTTCTATCCTCAGCGACGCCGACAGCATTATAGAGATGTGGGACGGAAAGGTAAGTGCAATAAAAGGCGGTGAGGAGGCATGAATCCGCTTTCACCGCTGTACTTTATAAAACAAAATAAATCACGCTGTATTCTGCTGATGTTCATGATCTTCCTGAGCTTCGGAGCGTATCTTGGAGGAATTTATATCTACACTCCGCAGGAAAACTGGGACTATGCCTGTGAACTGGATGAAAAAATGGTTTCTGCATACGCAAGGGCTGATGACGAAGATTACAAGAATTATCATAAATTCGTTGAGGAAATAAAAAAGACAGACAATATTCATGCTATCGAATGTGCGTGGTATAACCAAATCGAGCGTGAAACAGTCATGGGCTTCACGGACGGAAGCTTCTCTCTCTCGTTCCGTACAGCTGACGATTTCCGCTATTTCTGTGAGTATAACGATATTGAATGTGATTTCACGGATGTGAAGCCAAAAACTGTTGTAATGAATAAGCGTATGGCTGCTACAAAAGGATATAAAGTCGGAGATATAATTCCTCCTGATGATGAAAACAGTTTCAATTATGATTTCACTGTAGCCGCACTTACCGATGAACCGGGATATACTCAGTATTACATTGGAGAAGAAACGGAACAAAACTGTACTGTGATGCTCTTTGGCGAGGGGATTTCCGTTCAGGAAGTAAGACGGCAGGCTGAAGCTCTTGCAGAAAAGTATCCCGTTAATTTCGATATTTCTCTGAGAGCGGATGTATCCGAAACGTGCGGTAACTTCAATACGATATTCATGCTGGTAATCGTATTCCTTGCACTTATCCTTTCAGTGACGGTAAATGCCGCATTTGTGGGAATGTATCAGCGCCGTGAATTTGAATTTGCGGTTTACAGAGCGATAGGTATTCCGAAAAAGAAGCTGAAAAGAAAAATCGCCGGCGAAATCATCACCATGGATGTGATAGTTCTTATCATCGGCGGAGGAATATTCTTCCTCGGGCTTTACCTTTTCAATGAACTTGTTCTTGAACCTAAGGGACTTTACCTTGTGTATTATGCTCCAATAGCAGTTATAGCACTTGTTCTTTGTAATATAATGACGGTAATTCCTCTGATAATTACACGAAGCAGAGTTCTTCTTAAAACGAATGTATGTGATTACTGATAATAAATAAAAGTAATACCGCGCAAAATCTACGGGCAAGATTTGCGCGGTATTGTCTTAACTATAAAAATACTGAAAAACAAGGTAGTCAATGTCCGCCCTGTACTCAAGTACGCGAATATACCGTGCCCTGAGATTGTCGATAAACATAATTCTTTGCGAACAAACACAGTTCACCCCTGCATTTGTAATACGCAGAGTAACCGCTTGTAGGGGACGGCGTCAAGGACGTCACGTTGATGGCTTTCTCTACACCTGAGCCATCTCGGCGATTCGAGTCCGATATATATGTGTATAAAAAAAGAAATCCCCATTGCTGGAGATTTCATAATTGGTGGACCATCAGGGACTCGAACCCCGGACCGACCGGTTATGAGCCGGGAGCTCTGACCAACTGAGCTAATGGTCCATAGATATGTGAAAAAAGGAAACTGAAAACAGTTTCCT
>JAFTYF010000045.1 GCA_017461395.1 Ruminococcus sp. | reverse complement strand
CGGGGGCATCCACCCCTGCTTATATAATTAAGGAGGTACAAACCACTATGGCAGAAAATGGTATTATTTCAGCTGCTCAGGATGAGGAAATCGATTTTGCTGAGGCTCTCGATCAGTCATTCAAAAAAATACATACAGGAGAGAAGGTCAAGGGAACTGTTGTCAGTGTAGATAACGCTGAGATCACCGTTGATCTTGGAACAAAGCATACAGGTTATGTAAAGCTCGAAGATCTTACAGATGATCCTTCAAAGAAGCCCGAAGATATCGCTAAGGTTGGCGATGAGATCGACCTCATCGTTATCAAGGTTAACGATGCAGAGGGTACAGCTCAGCTTTCCAAGAAGAAGGTTGACGAGCAGGCTGGCTACGACGTAGTAGTAAAGGCTCAGCAGGAAGGTACTGTTCTTGAAGGCGTTGTTCAGCACATCGTAAACAAGGGCGTTACTCTTAACTACCTCGGCGTAAGAATCTTTATTCCTGCTTCACAGACAGGTCTCCCCAGAGGAGCAGAGCTTGACGAACTTCTCAAGAAGAAGGTTGAGTTCACAATTATCGAAGTAACTGAGGGCAAGAAGAGAGCTGTAGGTTCTATTAAGGCTGTTCAGAACGCTAAGAAGGCTGAGGCTCAGGCTAAGTTCTGGGATAACGCAAACGTTGGCGATGTTTATGTGGGCAAGGTTAAGTCTCTCACAAGCTTCGGCGCATTTGTTGATCTCGGCGGAATTGACGGAATGGTTCACATTTCTGAGCTTTCATGGAAGAGAATCAAGCACCCCAGCGAGGTTGTTGCTGTTGGTGATACTCTTGAAGTATACATCAAGGATCTCAGCCGTGAGGACAACAGAATTTCACTCGGCTTCAAGAAGGCTGAGGACAATCCTTGGGAAATCTTCAAGGCTAACTATAACGTAGGCGATGTTGTTAAGGCAACTATCGTTTCTATCACAAGCTTCGGTGCATTTGCTAAGATCGTTGACGGCGTTGACGGACTTATCCACATCTCTCAGATTGCTGACAAGAAGGTTGAAAATGTTAAGGACATCCTTACAGTAGGCGACGAGGTTGACGTTAAGATCATCGACATCGATGCAGAATCCCACAGAATCAGCATTTCTATGCGTGCTCTCCTCGAGGATACAGAAGAAGCTGCTGAGGACGAGGCTGTTGAAGAAGACGCTGAATAATTATATTAAAAGAAAGAGCTGCTTTATGCGGCTCTTTTTGCGTATACACAATAAAAGCCGCACCATTTCTGGTGCGGCTTTCACTATCAGTTGCTGGAATTACTATCTGAATTTTTGTCCTGATAATTGCTGTTGGAGTTCTTATCAGAAACGCTGTTATCAGAGTTCTTGTTCTGAGAGCCTGAGTTATTCTTGTTGCTGTAATTGTTTTTATTCTTGCTCATAAATAAGACCTTTCTCCGCACATCCGCTTCACCTGCGTGGCTGTCGGCTGTGCGGATAACAGGCAGCTTTACAAAGGGTGATGCGTCAGGGGTGTATGTTTTCCCCTGCATCTTTATTATGAACGACTTTCAGCAGAATATACAGTCATCAGCCGATTTTTGTGAATCTGCGTACATCGCCGGATTTTCCGACAAACATAGATTTCGGTCTTGCCCATACCTGACCGTCAGTGAGCGACTTATAAATAACAAGCTCCTCGTTGTTTTCACTGTGACGTGCAACAGCTATCAGCTGATATTCTCCGCCCTTGAAATGACGGTATTTAGCCCCTTCAACGATTTCTGTATCCTTGTCCTCCTGAGCTGGAGCGGCAGGGATCTCTTCCGGCTGAGTATTCACGATATCGTCAGAAACGATGATCATTGCGGAATACGGCGGCATTTTTACATAAGCTCCGCCGTTGTTTACCTGGATCTGCTTTGCACCGATAACATCAACCAGCGCAGGAAGATGTGTTCCGAAGCTGAGATCAAACTCATAATCACCGAGATTGAGAGCAATGTAGATAGTTTGATCGCCCAGAGTTTTCTTGAAAAGAAGCTGCTGATTTGTGATCATGATTCTCTCGTAAACACCAGTGCGGAGAGCCGGATATGCACGGTAAATTCTTCCGAGTTTAACAATGTGGTTGTACAGTGAGATGTTTTCTCTGTCCATATCCTGAAGATGGAGACAGGGACGAAGATTGCTGTCAGAATTATTTTCCTTGCGTCCCTGAACGCCGTATTCGCTTCCGTAGTAGATTGACGGAATACCGGGCATTGCATACATAAGTGTGTATATAAGCGGCAGATATGCCTGATTGTTAACAGTACTTGCAAGGCGATTTACATCGTGGTTGTCAACGAAATTATAGAGGCTTATTCCTCTGTATATACCGCCGTTTGCTCCGGACTGACGGTTGATCGAATAGTCGATCTCAAAGTAATTCTTGTCGTTGTGTGAGGAGTAAAGTCCTTTGTAGCACTCGTAGTTTGTAACGCTGTCGAGCATTTCGGGATTTGCCCAGCGGTTGTAGTCGCCGTGGATTATCTCGCCCATGAGCCAGAAATCCGGACGCTTACCCTTGCAGAAGCTTCTTATTCTTCTGAAGAAGTCGAAGTCGATGCAGTCAGCAGCGTCAAAGCGGATTCCGTCGATCTTGAATTCCTCGATCCAGTAATTTACAGCGTCGATAAGGTGGTCGCAGACGCCTACGTTTCGCAGATTAAGCTTTACAAGATTGTAGTGACCGTTCCAGTCTTCGTACCAGAAGGGATCGCCGCACGGTGAGGAACCGCCGAAATTAAGGTTCTGGAACCAGTCGCAGTAGCCGCTGCCCTGACCTTTTTCCTGAATGTCAACGAACTGCGGGAATTTTCTTCCGACGTGATTGAATACGCCGTCAAGTATGATTCTGATACCGTTTTCGTGAAGCTTGTTGCAGATGTTGCGGAATGAATCATTGTCGCCGAGACGTCTGTCGATTTTTTTGTAGTCTATGGTATCATAGCCGTGTTCAACGGATTCAAATACAGGACCGAAATAAACAGCGTCAACATTCATTTCCTTGAGATGAGGGATCCAGTCGAGAACCTTATCAAGACGGTATACAACTTCGCCGCCGTCGTTAAATCTCGGTGCTCCGCAGAACCCCAGCGGATAGATGTGATAGATTATTGCGTTTTCATACCAGTTCATGTTGTGATAACTCCTTATGATGATTATTTGGTGCTGCCTTCAAGGAAATATGAGGCCTCCATATCAGCAACGCTGAGAGCAAATGCAAGCGGATACATTTCAAGTGCCTTGCCGATAGTGTTTTTGTCTTCAATGCCGGAAAATCCCATGTGATAGCGGATAGCGAACGCTTCTTCACGGGAAAGCCGGTTATCTCCGTAAAAGAAGCCGGAGATTATGTAGACAGATTTTTCGCCGTGACCGTAGGGGAGAGTATCGTTTATTGTGTAGCATGGATACTTTTCCCATACGCCGGCATCATTTTTACGGTTTCTGTATTCCACAGTGTAGAAGTTGATTTTACAGAGATCATGGAGCAGAGCAACGATAGCGATAGTTTCCTCAGAATACTCCATGCCGTATTTTTCTTTTACCCTCGGACGTGAGAGGTAGTCCTTCAGGCAGTGATAAACATTTACACTGTGCTCAACGAGTCCGCCCTCGTAGGAGCCATGATAGCGTGTACTGCTTGGTGCGGTAAAGAAGTCGCTTTTCTGGAGGTATTCCAGAAGCTTATCTGCTCCCTCACGCTTAATATTTTCATTGAATATTGAAATAAATTCTTCTTTTGCTGTCATAAATGCTCCCTCCGAAAGATATTTTCCTTAATCATTATACCACATTTCATCAAAATAATCAATAGTTTCATTAATTTGATTGATGAACGTCAAAAAGTGTTGTAATTTTTATCAGGATATGATATAATATAAAGGCAACTATTCCAAGAAGGAGAATTTAAATGGCTATTACAGAAGCAGTTGAAAATTATCTTGAAACTATACTGATCCTGTCAAAGCAGCAGCCCGATGTTCATGCTATTGATATATGCTCATATCTGGGATATTCACGCCCTACTGTATCTATCGTATTGAAAAAAATGAAGGATGACGGTCTTGTTTCGGTTAACGAGAACAACCATATCACCCTTACGGAAAAGGGCAGGGCAGTGGCTGAGCACGTCTATGACCGCCATACTGTTATCTCGGAATTTTTTATGCTTCTGGGCGTTGGAAGGGATACGGCGGCAGAGGATGCCTGCAAGATCGAGCATGATATTTCAGACGAAACCTTTGAGTGTCTTAGAAAACACTGCAAAAAGCTTGCCGAACAACAAGGCACAAAATAAATATCCGGAGGATAAGCATAATATGAATAAATTTGCGGCGTTCAGAAATGAAAATCCTGTTTTTATTTTCAGATCATACGATATAAAAGAAACTGATGAAGCAATTGATGTTGACTTCTTCTACGATATTCCCGGTCTTGCACAGTTCAGACCTGGCTGGAGTTTTCCTAAGCCTGACGGACTGACTGTTTCTGGTGATGCTGTATTTGAAAAGCTTGTATTCAATCTTGGAATGGCAGAGGCTATAAGCTACTGGAAGTCTGTCTGTTCACCGGAATTAAGGGTGGAATGTGGATTCCTTACCGAAGAACAGAAGGAATGGTGGAAAAAACTTTGGTTCCTCGGATTGGGAGAATTCCAGTTTATAAATGGAATTGAAAGTACTCAGCAGGAGTTTGTGAATATTAACTGCACAGGTAAAGAAATAAGTGCGGATTTACGTTCAGACCGTGAACTGAACGGCTGTCTTATACCGATAGGCGGCGGAAAGGATTCTGCTCTAACACTGGAAACACTGAAAAATTCCGGAATGAAATGCCGGTGTTATTCTATTAACAAGAGACGTTCTATCAGCGGAACTGTAGAAGCAGCCGGACTTCCGGAGAATACTCTTATTACAGCACGTCGTAAATTCGACCGCAGTCTTGTAGATCTCAACAACAAGGGATATCTTAACGGCCATACGCCATTCTCATCTGTTGTAGCATTCTCAGCAGAAATTACTGCGTACCTCTACGGAGTGAAATATATTGTCCTGTCAAATGAATCAAGCGCCAACGAAAGTACTGTCGCAGGCAGTATAGTGAATCATCAGTATTCAAAGAGCTTCGAATTTGAGAGCGATTTTCATGAGTACGAAAAGAAGTATCTTGGCACCGGAATCAGCTATTTCAGCTTTTTGCGTCCTTTGACGGAATTTCAGATCGCAAGTATGTTTGTTTCACACAGAAAATATCTGCCTGTGTTCAGAAGCTGTAACCTCGGAAGCAAGGTTTCGCCAGATATATGGTGCCTAGAGTGCCCCAAATGTCTCTTTGTCAGCCTGATACTTTCGCCGTTCCTGAGCCTTGACGAGCTTAAGGAAATGTTTGGCAAGGATATGCTTAATGATCCGTCAATGCTTGAATATTTCATAGAACTTATAGGCGAATCCGAACACAAGCCATTCGAGTGTGTGGGAAGCGTCAGCGAGGTGAATCTTTCTGTATCGCTTGCCATTCAGAAGCTTGAAGCTCAGGGCGAGAAACTTCCGCTTCTATTTGAGGAATATGTGAAGCGTGGACTCTATCATCCGGAAACTCTTGAAGAACGCAGAAAAGAATATTGCTGTTACTTTAATGAGCAGAATCTTCTGACGGATGAATTCAAAACAATTTTAAAGAAAGAAATGGAGCGTCTCCTTTGAAAAGATTTGTAAAGCATATAAAAAATCTTACTGAAAATAAATCTGTCTGCATTCTCGGATTCGGCAGAGAAGGCAAGGCAACATTTGAAATTCTTAATAAATATTGTAAGCCGGCTTCTGTTGCGATAGCTGATCTCAATGAAATCGACACTGCTGCAAATGGAATATCCGGTGACGTGAGAATAATCTGCGGTGCTGATTATCAGAAATTTCTCGATGAATTTGATCTTGTTTTCAAAAGTCCGGGAATTGTACTCGAAAAACAGCCCGATGAGCTGAATTGCACCATAACTTCCGAAACACAGGTGTTTTTCGAGGTTTACCGTGAACAGATAATCGGAATTACGGGAACAAAGGGAAAAAGCACAGTTACATCGCTGATTTATCACATCCTTAAAGAATCTGGAAAAAAATGCATAATTGCCGGAAATATAGGTATTCCCGTTTTCAATATCGCTGAGGAAATGACCGATGAAACTATCGTGGTCTGTGAGCTTTCATGTCACCAGCTTGAATATATGACGGTATCTCCGTCAGCGGCGGTATTCCTCAACCTCTACGAGGAGCACCTTGACCATTACGGCACGATGGAACGCTACTACAACGCAAAGAAAAATATTTATCTTTATCAGGATGAGGAGGATTGTTTGCTGATAAACAGCGATATTGCTCCTAAGGATGATGACGGTCTTGTTTTCAGTATTTCTGATAAAAATCCGGAGGCTGAAATCTATGTCAGCGGCGGTACTGCGGAGCTTAAATTCAGCGGCGACAGCTATAAAATTCCCGTTGACAAGATAAAACTGCTCGGAATCCACAATCATTTCAATATTGCGGCAGCGTATTTCATGACCTCGCCGTTTGTAAGTCCGGAGGAATTTGAAAGCGCACTCTGTACTTTTGATCCTCTTGCCCACCGTCTTGAATTTGTGGGAATATTCAAAGGGATCCGCTGGTATGATGATTCTATTTCGACTGCCTGCGCAACGGCTATCGAAGCGGTAAAAAGTGTTCCTGATGCCGGAACGATACTTATCGGCGGCATGGACAGGGGAATTGATTATACCTCGCTTGTGGAATTTCTCAGTACTGCTGATGTAAACGTTATCTGCATGGAGGCTTCTGGAAAACGTGTTTTTGATATGCTTCAGGCGGCTGATGTCAAGGTTCCGGAGCGTGTGCATTATGCTGAGCACCTTGAGGACGCAGTAACTTTAGCGGCGCAGATAACTCCTGAGGGAAAAAGCTGTGTATTATCTCCAGCTGCTGCGAGCTATGGGATTTTCAAGAATTTTGAAGAACGAGGCGATGTGTTCAAAAGCCTTGTGAAGAAAATAATATAAAAAATGAACAAAATCCGGATAAACTGTTATCCGGATTTTGTTTTATTTTACACAATTAATTAAGTCACCAAATGTTGCGATTTTGACCAAAAATTGCTATACGCATTTGGCGTAAAGTGCCAAATGTTTTGAAAGATTTTTAAAAAAACTTGACTTTGATTTGTGCGTTTACTATAATTATTATGGCATGACGGTGCCGCAGCATAAGTCAAGAAGCTTTCTTGGTCAGAGAGGTTTGCTTGGTATTGGAAAACGGCATCTTCATGATTGTAAAATTGTTTTGGAGGGAATTACAATGCACAAAAAATTATTCAGAAAGAGCGGAGCAGCACTTCTTGCGGCGTCAATGGCTTTAAATGCAGCTATTGTAACAACACCGTCCGTATTTGTGAATGCTGCTGGTGAGACTCGTATTGAGTTCGAGGACGCAACTATTACCGGTGACGTAACTGTTGAAAAGAATTCCGGTGCAAGCGGCGGTTCTTGTCTCAAAATGACCGACAGCGGAACTATCAGCATTGACTTTAATGCTGAAGAAGCAGGTATGTATACTCTGACTATCTACGCTGGTGGTCTCGGCGGTGCAAAACAGCAGAATCTTACTATCAACAACGTAAGTCAGGGAGCACTGTCCATTCCAGTAAATGACACAGGATTTGAAGCAATTTCAATGACTGTAAAGCTCAATAAGGGCAAAAACAACCTTACTATCGAAAAGAGCTGGGGCTGGACAAATTTCGACTACTTCACAATTGAAGCAGCTACACTTCCGCCTATCACAGCTTCACAGGTAACTGTTTGTGACGTAAATGCTACAGCTGAAACAAGAAGTCTCATGAACTATCTTTCTGAGGTTTATGGAAATCATATCATCTCCGGTCAGCAGGAAATTTATTCCGGCGGTCCTCACGGTCTTGAGTATGAGTTTGAATACCTTGAAAATCTCACAGGCGAGCTTCCGGCTATCAGAGGTTTCGACTACGGTAACTTCTGCTGTCCTGCATTCGGCAGCGACGACGGCTCAACTGACCGTATCATTGACTGGGTAAAGAATAAGAACGGTATTGCTACTGCTTCATTCCACTACAACGTTCCTAAGGATTTTGAAAGCTACAAGATCGGTCAGAAAATCGACTGGGCACTGACAACTTACACAGCTGATGGTACAGATTTCTCACCTTCTGCAGCTGCTACACCCGGTACAAAGGAAAATGAGTACTACTTACAGGGACTTGAAGTTCTTGCAAAGGAATTCAATGAACTTGAAGAACAGGGAATCCCGATTCTCTGGAGACCTCTCCACGAAGCAGAAGGCGGCGGCGGTGAGACAGCCTCATGGTTCTGGTGGGGCAGAGAAGGCTCTGAAGCTTACAAGAAGCTCTGGATCTACACTTATGAGACACTCACAAATGATTTCGGCTGTCACAACCTTATCTGGGAGTGGAACAGCTACAACTTCTCTACATCTGAAAACTGGTATCCCGGCGACGCTTATGTAGATATTATCGGTTACGATAAGTACAACTGCACAGACTGGTCAACAGGAAGCCCTGTTCTCAAGCACAATGACAGTGCTATCAGCTCAACATTCTACGGAATCATGGAAAAGTATGACAGCAAGAAAATGGTAGCAATGGCTGAAAATGACTGCTTCTCAACAGTTGACAATCTCATTGCTGAAAAGGCAGGCTGGCTCTACTTCTGTACATGGTACGACGGCGGAAGCGCAGATATAAACTTCCTTTCTGATCCTGTATTCAATACAAAGGAAGACACAATCAAGATGTATCAGAGCGATTACTGCATCACTCTTGACGAACTTCCGACAGATCTTTATTCAAGATCAACACCTACACCTACACCTATTCCTACAACAACTACAAAATCAAAGCCTATTACAACAACTACAACAACAGTAGCAGATCCCGACAAGAATTACGGAAAGGTTTTACAGGACAGCACAACAGGCAACTTCAAGGTTACACTTCCTGAAGCTGTTGATGAATTCTATATTACAGTTGAAGTTCCTTCCGGCATAACATACGCAAACGGCGGTCTGGGAATTTCTATCCCTCTCAACGGCGAATACTACTGGGTAAATATTCAGTGGGAAACAACAAAGAGCGGTGCCATAAAGGTAAATTTACTTGATGATTTCCTTAACTGCTCACTCGGAACAGAGGTTGTCGAGGATAAGGCTATTATCGAGGCAGTAAAGGCAGAACTCGGCAAATCAAAAACATACGAAGGACAGATCTGGTATGCTGAAAAGAATGGTACAGCTACAGATGATAAGTCCGGAATCAATATTACTGGAGTTTATACTATGAAGACAGACGAACCTACACCCGGCCCTTCAATTCCTTCACAGAATGACGGCAAGGGCTTCTATGTTGACGGACAGACGATCCGTGACGCAAACGGCAATGCATTTGAAATGCGCGGTGTAAATATTGCACACGCTTGGTACAAGGATAAGACAGAGCAGTCTATCAAGGCAGCTGCTGATCTTGGTACAAACTGTGTTCGTATCGTATGCTCAGACGGAGCTAAGTGGGATAAGACTTCTGTTACTGAGATCGAAAATATCATTAACTGGTGTATCGAAAACAAGCAGATCTGTATCCTCGAAGCACATGACGCTACAGGAAGCAACTCAAATGCAGATATCGTTGCTGCTGCTGAGTACTGGGCAACAATGGCAGATCTCCTCAATGCAAACCGCAAGTATGTTATCCTTAACATTGCTAACGAATGGTACGGCGACTGGAACAGCGCTGGCTGGGCTGACGGCTGTAAGGCAGCTATCAAGGTTGTTCGTGATGCAGGTATCAAGAACATGATCATGATCGACAGCGCAGGCTGGGGACAGTATCCTACATCAATCAAGGACGAAGGTGCTTCTGTATTTGCATCTGATCCTGAAAAGAATACAGTATTCTCAATCCATATGTATGAGTACGCAGGCGGTACAGCTGAAATGGTAAAGAACAACATTGACGGCGCTCTTGAGTGCGGTGCACCTGTACTTGTTGGTGAATTTGGTCTTAAGCACACTGACGGCGATGTTGATGAAGCAACAGTTATGAGCTACTGCAAGCAGAATAACATGGGTTACATTGCATGGTCATGGATGGGCAACAGCGGCGGCGTTGAGTATCTTGACCTCGTAAGCAGCTGGGACGGTTCACAGCTTACAGAGTGGGGTAAGATCTACTTTGATGCTATCAAGAACAATTCTGAGATCGCTTCTGTATTTTTACCGCAGTCTGGTCCGGAAGTTACACTTTACGGTGACGCTAACTGCGACGGCAGCGTTCTTCTCAACGATGCAATTCTCATCATGCAGTCTATCGGAAATCCTGACGTATATGCTGTAGGCGGATCTGAGGCAAGCGCTATGACAGCTCAGGGTGTAGCAAACGCTGATGTTTCCGGCAATGGCGACGGTCTTACAAATAAAGATGCCCTCGCAGTTCAGAAATATATTCTGAAGCTTGGCAATCTTCCTGAGTAATCTTCCGTGATCTGTATAGCACTATAAAATAAAACAGCTGCTTTTGACTAAATGTCAGAAGCAGCTTTGTTTTATCTGTTAATAAAAAAGCTGACAGGATTGACCTGTCAGCTATGGGGGGAATTATTTGAAGATTTCTTAAAATTAAGCCTGGAATACTGCACGGACGAAGTTGTAAAGATGAGCATGAATACTGTTGTCGCCGTGGTATCCGCTTTCGTAATAGTGCCAGATGTGTGGCACGTTGTTCTTTGTGAAGTTGTTGTGATATCCTTCGGGAGTACTGTAAACTACTGTATCATTGCCGCCAGCAGTGATAAGGATAAGTGAAGGAGCAGCTTCCTCAGAGGAGAACTTCCATGCGCCTGATGCTCCGGGAGCAGGGCAGATAGCGCCTACATAACCGAAAAGATCAGGGTGCTTCATTGCAATGTTAAGAGATTCACGTCCGCCCATTGAGAAACCAGTGATAGCAGTATTTGCTCTGCCTGTTGCAACACTGTACTCCTTTTCAATAAGGGGCATAAGCTCGTTAACGAGAACTGTATCGAAATTGTCGTATGCGATATTGTTTGCGTCATCCATTGCAGAGCAGTCATCCTGTGACTGACTGGAGTAGATGTATGGGAATACAACGATCATATCCTTTGCAGCACCTTCAGCGATTGCATTTCCGATGATCTCTTTTGTATACATAGTGCCGTTTCCCTTGATTATCATTCTGTCCTGATTTTCCCAGTAGCCGTGCATAACATAGAGAACGGGATATTTTTTATCAGTTGAGTATCCTGCGGGAAGAAGTACATTGTACTTCTTTTCTCTGCCGCAGAACTGTGAATAGTAGCTTTTTGACTGTAATGTACCGTACTGAACACCTGACTGCTGCTGCTTTGCGCTTTCCGGTTCACTTGTCATTATTTTAGCCTGTACAAGGGGAGTGTATTCAGATATTGTGCGCATTTGAGATGAAGAACCGTCGTCTGATGAAGAACTATTATCAGATGACGAATCGGACTTTGAGAAATTGCTGATTCTTCTGAGAACGTAATTCTGAATCATAACTGCATCTGCGATGTTATTTTCTCCGTCCTGATTTACGTCAGCAGCGAGAGTTCTTGCGGGTGTTGCAAATACGCCGCTGATAGCTCCTCTTCTTGCGAGAACTACGTCAAATGCGTCGATTACGCCGTCATTGTCGATATCACCAAGAGTAAATGTAATAGGTGCAGGACCGTCGATCTTAGTGCCGGGAAGTGCGCCTATAGCCTCGTCGATGTAGAAATTATTTGTTGTTTCAGCTGTTTCGATATACAGAAGCATATCGGTTGCATCAGCTGGGATAGTGTAGTTTGTATTTGCAAGCTGTACCCATTCGCCCTTGACAGCCTTAGCCTCAGCGATCGTGCTGTAGTGAGGTTCACCGTCCGAGCCTGTATACTGTAACTTCATGTAGAACTGAGTTGTGGGATCGCCGTCGAAGTACATTACATCAGCGCTGAAGCTGAATTCCTGACCGGGAACGAACACCTTAGGATTGAGGGGTTTGCCGGCACCGTGCCATGAAGAAGTTCTTTCCTGAACGAGGAGAGCTTCCTTGCCCTGCATGAAAGTTCTGCCGCTTGTAAGGATAGAGGATGAACCTCTGCTTTCCCATGAGCAGGTATCCTGTTCAAACTCATCGTGGAAGAACCAGCCGTTTTCATCAGGCTGAGTTCCGGGTGTAACACCGCTGCCCTCAAGGGATACAACGAATGTTGAAACGCTCTGTGCGGGAAGTGAAGCAAAGAAACCGCTTCCGTTATTTTCAAGATTTTCTGTAAGAGCGAGATTTTCACTTGCTGAAGTTCTGTAGCGGTCAACGTCAATAATTTTTTCGCCGCTGCCGATGCTGAAGCTTTGGGTATAAGTATCATTACCCTTGTTGATAGCAACGATAGTTACCTGCTTGTTGTCGTTTTTGTAAGCGGAAACGAGAACATTGCTTGCAGGCTGTTCTGTAACTTCAATTCTCTTATCACCGGGACGTACCCACTTGGAGTACTGAGCCATGTTGTATCCTCTTTTGGTAATTTTACCGTTTTCGTCCATAAGACCGTAGCTTCTTCTGATGTACCACCATACATAAGCGCTCATGTTACCAACAACCATTGCATTATGGATGTTTTCAGAAACCTGAAGAGCTTCAGGCCAGCGGTTTGCGGAATCAGCTTCACTGTTCGGAACGTAAACCTCAGTCATCCAGATTTCCTTGCCGCAGTTTTCAAGAGCTGGGAAGTCCATCTGGCTTCTCTGTGTACCATACATATGAGTACCGAAAAGATCGCAGTTTGCCATTGCCTTTGAGTTGTTGAGTATCTTGCTGTAGTAATCCTTGTTGGTGTACTGGAAGGATTCAGGCGACATAAGTCTTGTGCTGGTGATCTTATCGCCGTAATTTGCAAGGAAATCTGTTGTTTCATCGGAAGTCCAGCCGGTCCAGTCGTGAGCATAGTCAGGTTCGTTCTGAACTGAGATAGAGAACAGATCAACTCCCTGATTTTTCATATAAGTGCCGAAATCGTTAAGATGCTGAGCGTATGCTCCGTAATTTGATTTTGGAAGATGAACCTTTCCGCCCTGAAAAGATCCGTCACCGGGCTGTGCAAGATTTGAAGGCGGTTCCCACGGTGAAGCGAATACATAAGCGCCGTTTTCCTGTGCGAATTTAGCAGTAGGAACAGC
This sequence comes from Ruminococcus sp., assembly GCA_017461395.1. Taxonomy (GTDB): domain Bacteria; phylum Bacillota; class Clostridia; order Oscillospirales; family Ruminococcaceae; genus Ruminococcus. The sequence continues at coordinate 41,860 of JAFTYF010000045.1, read as the reverse complement.
CTTGCTCCACTGATTTTTATCAGGATTTACGAATACACGGAGAACAGTGAGACCGAGTTCATTAGTACCGTTTCCGAAGGCTGTCTGTCTCTGTGAGTCGGTCATATCCTTGCCTGTCCATTCAGGATGATTGATTCCGCCGAAGCCTCTGATAAGCTGATATTCTGTAGTTGTATCTACAACGCAGTCAGAAGCCGCAAATACATCAAGAGTCTCAGGAACGACATCTTCCGGAGCGATATATATAGCCGAAGCGGCAAGTGCGGAGGCTGTGAATACAGCAGTAAATCTTCCGATAATTTTTTTGATATTCATTCAGACACACTCCTTATTGGTAGTAGGATCAATACTTTTTCTATATATTTTTATTATACATAAATAGTACACATTTTTCAACTCATTTTTTGAAGATGTGGTGGAGAAAATGAATAAAAAATTGATTTTGTATGATGTAACAAAAAAGCTGTGTTGAATTTTACACTTGATAATGTATCGAAAAATTGACAAATATATTAGAAAATGGTATAATTGTGGTGAACTAAGGGTGATACCGCACAAAAATCTTGCGGTATTATCGTAAAGAAATATGGTATAATATCAATAGAGGAGCATGGGAAGTTCATTTTCCTGCTTGCATAAGGAGATAACAGAATGAAAAATAACGGAAACAATCAGAAGTCCTCGGGTGGATTTTTGTACAAGCTGATGATATTTGTGTGCATAATTGCGCTGATAATTGCAGCAGGTGCTGGATTTGTCTTTATTCGTGAAATAAAAAACAGCGAAAAGGAAAAATCAGCTTCGCCATCCGGAACAACTCTTAAATCAGATGATAAAACTGCTGATATACAGGATATCACCGAGGAGAGTACTACCGGCAATATAGTGGATAATCTCGATCAGTACGACAGAATCATATCGAAGATGAGCCTTCATGAGAAAATTTGTCAGATGTTTATTGTGACTCCCGAATCACTGACAGGATTTGACGTTGTAACGGCGTCCGGAGATACGACAAAAAACTGTCTGAAGCAGTATCCGGTAGGCGGTCTTATCTATTTTGCAGCGAATCTTGAATCAATGGAACAGGCAAAGGAAATGCTTTCCGGAGCAAAAGGAATACAGAAGAATCTTGGTATGATACCGATGTTCTATGCGATTGACGAGGAGGGCGGAGATGTTGCACGATGCGCTGACGCTCTCGGAACCACATCATTTGATCCAATGTATCTCTACAAGGAAATGGGAACAGATACTGCATACAGCAACGCAAAAACCATAGCCGGAGACATTTCTTCTGTAGGCTTCAATCTGGATTTTGCTCCGGTTGCGGATACATGGTCAAATCCGGCGAATACAGTAATCGGACAGAGAGCCTACAGTGATGATTTCGCAGAAACAGCAGAGCTTGTAGCTGCCGCTGTCAAGGGATTTTCTGATGGCGGAGTGTACTGCTCAGTGAAGCATTTCCCTGGTCATGGCGATACGGCTGAGGACTCTCACTATGGTACGGCTGTTTCGGCAAAGACGCTGGCAGAACTCGAACAGAATGAATATCTTGCTTTTAAAAAGGGAATCGAAGCCGGTGCGGATATGGTAATGATGGGACATATCACAATGACTTCTGTAGATCAGCTTCCTGCTTCTGTTTCAAAGACTATGATTACTGATGAACTCAGAGGAAAGCTCGGCTATGACGGAGTAGTTATAACTGATTCTCTTGCAATGGGGGCAGTTACAGAAATGTATGAATCCGGCGAACTTGCAGTTAAAATCGTTGATGCCGGAGCAGATATGCTCCTTATGCCACAGGATATGAAGGCTGCTGTAGAAGCTCTTGAAAAAGCTGTTGAGGACGGAACTATCACCGAAGAACGTATTAATGAAAGTATCCGCAGAATCCTGATCCTCAAATCCGAGAAAATGCAGATAGAATAACAATGGTATTCTTTTAGAGACTTTACACGCATTATTGAGGAAAACCCTTTTGAAAAAGGGTTCTTCCTCAAACTCCTTTCCCAAAACTTTCAGTATTAAATTTCCGCCTGACATATCATACTTAGAAAACAAATGAGAAGTTTCAAATTTTCTCTTTGAGTATGATATGTCAGGCGGAAATTTTAGTATTAAAAGTCTTTGGAAGGGGGGCGGGGGATAACCTTTCCTCAGAAAGGTTTCCCCCGATAAAGGCATATAAAGATTCTGGAAGAGTACAATTATTATGCTATCAGGTATTTATCTCATTACCGCTTTTTTCGCCTTTTGAGTAAGTGATGATATTATCGACCGTAGTTTGTGCGATATTTTCAAGTGCTTCGTTAGTAAGGAAAGCCTGATGTGAAGTAACGATAACATTCGGCATAGAGATAAGTCTTGCAAGGATATCATCCGAGATAATATGACCGGAGAGATCCTCAAAGAAGAAATCTCCCTCTTCCTCATATACATCGAGGCAGGCGGCGCCGATATGACGTGCCTTTATGCCTTCAAGGAGAGCCTCAGCGTCGATGAGAGCACCTCTGGATGTGTTGATTATCACAACGCCTTTTTTAAGTTGCCATATAGTCTCGCTGCTTACCATGTGGTAGGTATCTTCCGTCAGCGGACAGTGGAACGAAATTACATCACTGCGGCTGAAAAGCTCGTCGAGTTCAACATAGTTGATATCGCTGTCTTTAGCCGGAAATTTATCGTATGCAATAACATTCATACCGAAGCCACGACAGATATCAATAAATACTCTGCCGATTTTTCCCGTACCTACAACGCCGACTGTTTTTCCGTGAAGATCAAAGCCTGTCAGACCGTTGAGAGAGAAGTTGAAATCCTTTGTACGGATGTATGCTCTGTGTACTCTGCGGACGGAAGTAAGAAGCAGAGCCATAGCGTGTTCAGCGACTGCATACGGTGAATATGCAGGTACACGGACGATATCAATTTTTCCTTTTGCGTAATTGATATCCACGTTGTTGTAACCGGCACAGCGCATTGCAATAAGCTTTACACCAAGATCGCAGAGCCTGTCGATAACTTCAGCATTTATGACATCGTTAACGAAAGCGCAGACAGCAAAGCAGCCTTTTGCGAGATCGACTGTGTCCTCGTTGAGCTTTGTTTCATAGAATTTCAGTTTGATTTCTTTTTCCTTTGCGTATGGTTCAAAGGATGTGATATCATAATTTTTTGTATCAAAAAATGCAACCTTCAATTTATTTTTCCTCCTGAAGTTTTTTGAGTTCTGTAAGTATCAGATCAGCTGCGTCAAATTTTGACATCAACTCAAGTTCTTTTTCGTTGTCGTGAGTTATCATGGTGATGATATTTGTATCAGTTCCGAAGCCGGCACCGGCAGTTCTGAGGGAATTAGCACAGATCATATCTGCATTTTTGGATGCAAGCTTTTTCCTTGAATTTTCGATAACATTGTCAGTTTCCATAGAAAAACCGCAGACTATCTGGTGTTCGCCCTTATTATGTCCGATAAATTTAAGAATATCAGTAGTGCGTTTAAGCTGTATCGACATATCGCCGTCAGATTTTTTAATTTTGCTGTCGGCGGTTGTGAGAGGGGTGTAATCTGCAACGGCAGCAGCCTTGATGATGAAATCCTGTTCCTGATAGCGTTCCTTTACGGCATTGAACATATCTTCAGCCGACTTTACAGGAACAACATTCACGAACATCGGAGGTTCAACATCGGTATGAGCGGCAACGAGAGTTACCTCTGCACCACGAAGCATAGCGGCTTTCGCCATAGCAAAGCCCATTTTTCCGCTTGAATGATTGGTTATGAAGCGAACAGGATCAATGCTTTCACGGGTAGCTCCGGCTGTAACAAGAACCTTTTTGCCGGCAAGATCCTTTTCACGGGCGATCTCACGGAGGATGTATTCAAGAAGTGTTTCCTCATCGGGAAGCTTTCCGTCGCCGATATCACGGTTAGCGAGCATACCTTTTACAGGCTCAACGATCTCATAGCCGTGTGCTCTGAGCTTTTCGATATTTTCCTGAACGATAGGATTGTGATACATATTGTGGTTCATAGCGGGAGCAATTATTTTTTTGCAGGTAGCAGCCATAACGGTTGTTGTGAGCATATCGTCAGCGATACCGCCGGCGATTTTTCCTATAACGTTGGCAGTTGCCGGAGCGATTATTACTACGTCTGCTTTTTTCGCAATAGAAACGTGCTGAACACTGTATTCAAAGTTGCGGTCGAAGGAATCAATGAGACACTTGTGCTGAGTAAGCGTTTCAAAGGTCAGCGGATGAACAAAATTCAGTGAATTGGGAGTCATAGCAACGTATACATCAGCACCGAGCTTGGTGAGCATACGGGCAAGATTACAGGTCTTGTATGCGGCGATAGAGGCAGTAACTCCGAGTAAAACAGTTTTTCCTTTAAGCATAATGAAATCAATCTCCTTTATTCATGCAGTCAATATAAAAATCAAGCAGCGGCTCAATTTCAGTTTTTGTTTTTGTCATAAAGTGAATAGAGAATACAGTTTCTTCTGTTATGATAGAAATGATTTCAATATCTATAAAGCCATCATTTCTTACGGTGATATCACTTATGTATTTTTCAGATTCCTGAATTACGGTAATTGATTGTCCGTTGTTTTTTCTTATATCAACAGTTTTTATGTCAGATGCTGAAAAGAGGTTCTCCCGATTTTTCAGCCATTTATTCAGCATTTCTGTCATTGTTTTGCTCCTCATGAGGTAATAATTCAGAATATAAATATTATAACACAAAAATATGAAAAATGGTATAGATTTTTCAAAAAAAGTATGGTATAATAAGAAAAATGATGTTTCGGGAGGAATTCATAATGCTGCTTGCAGTAGATATAGGAAATACAAATATAGTTTTCGGCTGTGTGGACGAAAATGACAAAGTAGTGCTTTTTGAGAGAATTTCGACAAATCATAACGCTACAGATGCGGAATACGCCTCGCTGATGAAAAGCCTTTTTGACATGAACGGAGTAGCTACCTCTGTTGTTCATGATGCAGTGATGTCATCGGTAGTTCCGTCAGTGACAAGTACAGTAAAATCTGCTGTAAAGAAGCTTTTTCACACTGACATAATGCAGGCTGGTCCCGGAGTGAAAACAGGACTGAATATACTTATAGACAATCCGGCACAGCTTGGAAGCGATCAGGTGGTAGACGCTGTTGCGGCGATAAATCTTTACAAAGTACCGCTTATTATCATTGATATGGGAACAGCTACGACTGTTTCTGTTGTTGACGGAAACAAGGGATATCGTGGTGGAATCATCATGACCGGAATGGGGGTTTCGGCAGACGCTCTTATCACAAGAACGGCACAGCTTCCCAAGATAAATTTTGAGGATCCCGGTCATATTATCGGGACAAATACGATTGACTGTATGAAAAGCGGAATGCTCTATTCAAATGCCTGTGCTCTTGACGGTATAATTGAGCGTATGGAGGAAGAACTTGGAGATAAGTGTACTGTTGTGGCTACAGGAGGGCTTGCAGAGATAGTAGTACCTCTTTGCCGCCGAGAGATCATTCTTGACCGTAATTTGCTCATCAAGGGACTGAACTTCATTTACAAGAAAAACAAAGGTGCAAAATAATGAAAGAACTGCGGATGATCATAGGTTGTCCGCAGTTGTTTTTATATAATAACAGCCGCTCATTAAGAGCGGCTGTCAGTTTATTTACCAGCTTTGTGTGTCACCGTTTTCGGTATCTCCACCTTCAACAGGAGGCGGATCAGTTGCCGGCGGTGGTGCCGGAGGATCTGTCGGAAGTTCAACCGGCGGATCAGTTGGATCTTCAACCGGAGGAGGTTCAGTCGGATCTTCAATTCCGGAACCTGTTATCGGTTCAGTAGGATCTTCGATTCCTGTACCTGTCATCGGTTCAGTTGGTTCTTCAAATCCGGAACCTGTCATCGGTTCGGTAGGCTCCTCTACTGGTTCCTCGATCGGCACAGTAGTAGCGGTCTCATATGGAGTTCCGCCGGTAGGAATTTTTCCGCCTGAGAAGAAACCGTCTCCTGTAGTAACAGTAACAGAGAAGTTTTTCTTTCTTGCAGTGCGAGTTGTAGTAACCGTTCTGGAAACCGCAGTTCCCTTTGAAGCGATATATTCTTCGTCATCTGCTGGCTGAGTAGTAACTATCTGTGCGGATTCACCGTTTTTGGAAGCTTTTGCTTCACGACCGTATTTTTCCTGAATTGTATCGCTTGGTGAAATAGGGAAAAGTACGAAAAAGCATAGAATAACCACGGTCAGTGCTACAAAGCAGCCGCAGGATATAAGTGTGATTTTTGTTGATTTGTTAAGGCTGGTGAAAAAATCCCTGACCTTGCTCATTTTTAACACTCTCCTGAAAAATGTATTCGTATTTATAAACGTATTCAATTACATTGTATAACAGATTAGTCGAAATGTCAAGGCTTTTCCTGAAATTTTCACATTGCTGCCTGAACACAGTGATAATTATTCAGTTTCGGGAAGATCACCGAGCTTGAGAATAAATTTCTGTACAGCGAGAGCATCCTTGTTTGTAAGACCGTCGCCATTGCCGGAAACGTCAGCATTTTTCATGCCCTGCTCAGTTATAGCACTTTTTTCAGTTCCGCCGACGCCGTATTCGTCAGGATTTCCGATAACCTGCATGATAAGGACGGCGTCATTGAGGAGAATATCGCCGTCGCAGCTTGCGTCGCCGAGCTTTGTTTCAGGATTGGGATCAGGATCTGAAGTTCCGCCGTTGCTGTAAAGATCCTTCGGAAGCTCATCGAGAGTAATGCAGTAATCACTCTGATACATTTCCTTTACGCTGTCGGGATTATTGTAGTTTTCACCGGAGATGAATTTATCCTGATCGTCGTACCATGTGCAGAAATAGAGCCATGTAGCTTTTTCTGTAAGGAGATTGCCAACACTGGGGATAGTGCTGTTTTCTGTGATAGCAGCCATTTTCTTGTTGTCAACATAGTCGTTGAGTGACCAGTAAACGCTGCTGTTGCAGTCCTCATTAGGTCCGCTTGTAAGACCATCGTGGCGGTTGTACATTGTATCATATTTGTCCCAGCCAACGATATCAACACAGTCATCGCCGGGATACCATTCTGCAGAAGCCTCAGACCATGCATAGAGGTTGTTTTCCCAGATGATGTTGTGGAGATCATATTTGTTTGTGAGCTGATCGTAGAGGTAATTCCAGAGCGCCTTGTAGTCCTCTGCGCCGTCCTGAGACCACCAGAACCATGCGCCTGAACCGTCGATAGGATCGGAAGTAGTGCTGGGATTTCCCTCAGCCTCGTGGAAAGGTCTGAACATGATAGGCACGTTGTTTTCCTGAAGGATTGTGAACTGTTCAGCAAGATCCTCAATTGCCATGTTGAGGTATTCGTTTTCCTTTGTTCCTTCCTTTACGGCATTTGCGATCTTGAATTCCTTGTTGGGCTTGTAGGTACATTTTGACCAGTCGATAACGTCGCCGGGGGTATAGTTTGCGAAATCTGTCGGGATATTGATATGCCAGCAGGCAGTAGCGATACCGCCCTTGTTCTTTACCCAGTCAATTACACGCTGAGTGGTGCCATCCTCCCAGCCATAGAGGGGATTGTAGTTCATGAAGTCGAAGCCTCTGATAGCGGGATATTTGCCGGTAAGATCAGCAAGCCAGTCGAATTCCTGATCATAGTAAACAAATTTGTAGCCGCGGTTCTGCTCATCGTAGTCGTAAACCTTGCCGTCAGCACCTGTGCAGTGCCAGTAGATCTTGTTTCCGTCCTTGTCTACGCCTTCGCTGTCACGGTCGATAGTATATTCATTTCCGTCGCTGTCAACGCAGATATCATTTGCCTGATCGTATCTGATAGTAGTCTGGATAGTATGTCCGCTGCCGTAGATTTCCTGCTGTCCGGAGATAATGTTCTTACCATAAACGCTGTGGAGATACTTCATAAGTGACTTTGTTTCGGGAGTAGCCTTAGGATCACATGGGACTGAATCAGCCTGTGTAACATCAGGGAAAACAGCTTCCTTGATAGTAACGGTATCAACAGCGAGATAGCCGTATTTGTTGAGGAATGCAATTTCATTTGTGCCCTTTTTCAGACGGATAACGCCGAGATTGATATCTGTCCATGTATCAAGATAAGGAGCAGTCATGGAATATTCGACGCCGTTAACGGAAATTGTCTGCATACGTCCGCCCTTGTCAAGAATCTGTACGCAGCGTGCACTTAACTGATACATTCCGTCCTCTGGAACAGTTACCTCAAATGAAGCCTTATCGTTTGTGATGTAGGTAAATCCTTTGCCGGAAAATCCGGGGAATTCATCTGCATAGATCTTATCCCAGAAAGTTGCGTCCGTCATGTCCTCGCCCTCAATAGTGTAGGGGAAAACAGTCATTTCAGTTTCGGCAGTCGTTGTAAAAATGCCTGCAGATCCAGCCATTGCAGCAGTCATTGCGGCTGCTGAAACAAGTGCAGCAGATCTTTTGAATTTGTTCTTCATAATAATTCCTCCTGTTTTGTTACCGTGCCGCCTATTGCAGCGGTAACATCAATATCAACATTCTTAATTATAGTTTCTTTCTTTGTATTTGTCAAGCCAGATGCCGAATTTTTCAGCAAATATTCATAAATACAGTAAGAGGTCAAAAAAGAAAACGACAGTACATGAGTACTGCCGTTTGTGGGAAAATCATTCATTTTCGCTCACATAGATATCGGTTCTGCTTTTGATGTAAGAGGCTGCTTCCTCAGCGGTACATTCTCCGGCAAAGTACGGCTGAGCTTCTTCTGCGATTATGAGAAAAATATCGTTTGGAAGTCCGTTTGAAGCTCTTTTTGCACTCTTTATCACTTCGACTGCTTTGTCAAGTTCGTCTTTCGTGAAATCCCCGTTATTTTCTGCGATTTCCGCAAGCTGTTCTATATCCCTTAAAAGTATCGGGAATTCAGCATTTCTGCCATTTGCAATGTTTGAATTTTCGCCAATATATATTGATTTTACAAACTCCCACGCTTCTGGCTTATTGCCGCATTTTTCCATTATTGCGATATTGCAGTTCATGCCGACAATATTTCCCTCTGCGTTTTTTGAGGGATATCCGGCAAAGGTGACTGGATCTGCGAACATATCATAATATGTTCTGAAATCTCCGAAGCCAGCCGCCGCAAATTCGCTGAACAGAACTTCATCACGGCTATAGTCATACCATTCTTCTCTTGGATAATCAGGAAATCTGCTGCAGAATTCAAGAAGTTCTGCCATATTACCGGAATTTATCGAGTATTTTCCGTCCTTGCCGGATATTGCAAAGTCAGAATAACTGATCATGCTGATAAGCATTTCCATTTTTGAACCGTTATTGATGATATTCATTTCCGCCGGAGCATTTTCAATAGTCCGGAGCATTTCCTCAAATGTCTGATTTTCGATACTGGAAAATTTCTCTTTTAATATCATAGAACGTACTGTGAAAGATATCGGAAGCGAGAAGAGTTTTCCGTCATATTCGCTGGCTTCAAGGATGTTCGGCAGAAACATTTCACGGTTCAGTTCATCGTCCATAAGCTGATACATATCGGCAAATGCGCCCTTTCCCTTTAGATCAAGCGGCGTATTCATGAACAGGGCGAGATCAGGTCCATCACCTGTAAGGAGATCCATTGAAAGCTTTTCGCTGCCTGTGCTGACTTGCTCATCCTTCTCCTTGTCGTAAACGTCAAATTCAGTATAATAAACAGGCTCTATGGTGATATTCTTTCCCGACCGGTTAAATGATGCAGTGTGATTCAGGAAATCCTCATGCTGATACATCACACCAAGTTTAAGGGGCACCGGTTCTTTCGGGGCATTTTCTTCGGGTATATCGGTAAGCAGATATAGTTTGTATCTGACGGTATTCTGATCGAATACAGATAAAATATAACCATTTTCTGTCGGAATTATTTCCTCTGCGGAATTTTCGCTTATACCAAGCTGAACATTCAGAGCAAGCTCTGTGAGTGTATTGCCTTTAAGTCCGTAGATTCCGGTCTTTCCGGCAAAAACAGCATCAAACGAACTTCCTCCGGCTGAAATATGCGTTGTGGGGTCACCTGAACGTTCAAGAGAAAGAGGCGTGTTGCCATTAGAAAGCATACTATCATAAATGTTATAGATTCCGCAGATGAGCGTATCCGCAGAGGTTACGCCGAGACTTCCGGATGCTTCGTACTTAGGCGGCTTGTATTCCTCGGCCTGACCGCTGGATATGTCCGCAGTATATACAATTCCGCATGAGATGTAGAATTTCCCTCCGCATATTGTAAAATCTTCTATGGAATTGTCATTCATTCCAGTGATCTCTGTCTTTGATTCAGCTGTCCCATCAGCGGATATCCGGTATATCGTATGAAAATATTCGGCGCTTGAGTTGTATGCATCCCAGTCTAAATCTTCGCTGTTGTGTTCAGGATCTATATGATTGTACGCCGGCATATCGCCGTGTATTATTTCGGTAACTGACATATACAGAGTTCCGTCGGCTGCGTTTGCAAAACGGAGAATTATTTCTGCATTGTCGCGGAATGATATCTGCATATTACAAGGAGCATATCCGGAAAAATCTGCGTCTGTGGTATAAAATTCGGGAACGACACTTTCAGGATTTCTGAATGCAGCAATATATCGTCCGTCACCAATTGGAGCGACGGAAATTACGCTTGCTTCTTCTGACGGCATGGAGACTTCTCTGAGGTGATATGTTTTATCTGACTTGATCACCAGTGTTTCGGCTGATGGAATATTATTCTGAGCAGGATCTCCATTATCTGTTTTACGGCATGATATCGCTGAAAAAAGCAAACACAGCGATAATATAAAAGGTACAGTACGTTTCATTGAAAAACTTCCTTTCTTGTTTGTATTCTGTTTGTAATACGGTCCGGAAGCTTAAAAGGTCAAAAAAAGAGCGGACAATGTCCGCTCATAATATTTATCAGAAAGTAGCCTTTTTGATCATTGCAAGTTCTTCGAGGGAGATACAGTTGAGAAATTCGCCGTTTTTCATTACTGTAAGCATTTCATCAATTTCAGCCCAGCAGACTTCTGCAACCTCATCCTCGCAGATAGTAAGACTATCAATGTCAACGGGCTCGTTGTAGATATAAACAGCGCTCATTTCATTGTCTTTTACTATGCCATTGCAGTATATATTACGATGAACGCCGACTATTTTCAGTTTTTCAGCAGGAACGTTCAGTCCGAGTTCCTCGTATATTTCCTTGACGGCAGTTTTTCTCGGTTCACCGCCCTGAGTGATGTGTCCGGCGGCAGAAACGTCGTAGCATTCGGGATTGATAAGCTTCTTGTTTGATCGCTTCTGGAGAAGAACGTATATTCCCATATCTTTTCGCTGGATTATCCAGATGTGGACAACTGCGTGGAGATCGCCGTCCCTGTGTACAAGTGAACGCGGCTTGCTTTTTTGGGTAAGACGCTCGTTTTCATCGAGAAGATTAAGAAATTCATCTGTAATGAATTCAGCTGTGATATTCTCATTTTTTTCGGCACACGACTGGAATATTTCTTTTATTTCATCAATAGTTTCGTTAGAAATATCCTCATCTGAAATATACACCTTGTATTCTGCCGGAGATGATTTTTCTTCAAGGAAAAGCTTAAGAGATTCTTTGCTGTTGATTCTGTCATCGCCTGTTTTTTCAGCGATTTCTAAATAAAGCTCTTTTGCGGCTGTGAGTCTGCTAAGAAAAATTTCAATAGTATCCATTTCTATCAAACGCCTCTTAAATTATACTAAATGTTTTAGATTATCGCGCATTTCCACCCTGTAATAGGCGATAATTTTCTTACCGACGTATATTATATACCTGCCGCCGGAAAAAGTCAATACTTATTGTAAATTTTTCGGAAATAATTCTCAGATACTTCTTCAGAATCAGAAAAAATAGTGATTTTCCGAATTTTCCGCAATATCTTGACTAATTTTCATGAATGTGATATAATTATAAAAGTTGTTTTATGAGGCGTGAAAAGCTTCGTGGAGCAGGATGACAGAGAAAAATAAAACAGATATAAAAATCGTTTCTGATTTTTATACAAAAGAGAGGACAAAATGAATCTTTCAACTATTAAACCATTTATTTTGCAGTCTGAGACTGTTCGTGGCTGCGGTGAGGATTCCGCTTTTGTGCAGAATCTTGAAAGCGGACTTGTAGTCACAGGTGTATTCGATGGCTGCGGAAATATCGGATTCAGAAGATATTCCGGAGCAAATGACAAAACAGGAGCCTATATAGGCTCGCGCATTGCTGCTTATGCGGCATCGGAATTCTTTGAACAGAATTATTCTAAAAAAGGTGTTTCCTACATAAGGAGAACATCCTCTGAGCAGCTTGAATATGTCCGTCAGCTTAAGGAGCATATTTCCGGAAAGCTTGATGAAGTAAAGGCAAGACTCAGCCGCTCGGAAGAAAACACGGACATAAGTCTTCCCACTGCAGTGAGCATGACAACTACCATGAGTGCCGGAAAATTCACGCTGTGCAACTGCATATGGGCTGGAAATTCCAGAGTATATATGCTTGACGATCAGGGACTTTGTCAGCTGACAACTGATGATATTGACGTTAATTCTGATGATGCGTTTGCTCATCTGAGAAAGAACGGGAAAATTACAAATTACGCCGGAGGTGCAGGTGATTTTAAGCTTCACAGCGGATTTACAGTGTTTGCACGTCCTGTAATACTGATAAATGCGTCTTCTGACTGCTTCGCTCATTTCAGAACTCCTATGGGATTTGAAAATTTCCTTCTTGAGACAATGGCAGAAGCGTCTTCACCTTCACGCTGGATGGCTAAACTTGACGAAATATTGAAAAAAGCATCCGGCGGAGAGTATACATTATCTGTCGCCTGCTATGGTTTTGAAGATTTCGACGATATGAAGAAATACTATAGTATGCGGCTTATAAGACTGCAGAATGATTTTATAAACAGACAATCGGGTTCCGATGAAAAAATACTTAAACAGCATTGGGAAAATTACAGATCTTCGTATTACCGCAATCCGCTTAAACGAGAATATTGATACTGCGGAAAACTGTGATTTGCAGGGAAATCTTACATTGCTGTCATGCTGATTCGATATAAAAAGGAATCAGTAAATATTTTTTCAAAGGAAGTGCTGAAATGTTTTGCATAAAATGTGGGAAAAGGCTTGAAAAGCCGGGGATCTGCCGATTCTGCGGCGAAGATAATACTGTTATAAGTGAAAATACATATTCAGGATCGCCGGAGATATATTTTCTTCTCCGTGATAAGGAAGAATTACTTTCTGAGATACTGAATGATGATACTGAAAAACATGAAATTGATATTGAGTTGGAAACAGCTCCTGAACCTGAAATAACGATTGAATCTGATGATGCTCAGATATCTGAAAATATTGAGCCGGAAGATGAGCTGGTGGCTGAGGAAGATGCTCCCGCAGAACCCGAAATAAATGAAACGGAAATCGAAGAGCCGGCTGTGATTCCGGAGCCTGTTTCAAGGTTTAAAAATATTATACCTGATAAAAATGATGATGAAGAAATAATTAATTATAGTTTGTCACCATATGACAGATTCGCAAAGTACAAACGCTGGACAGTTATAGCTCTTGTTGCGCTTCTGGCTGTTATTCTTTTGATACTTTTGATCACAAGCTGCGGCAGTGACGGCAGGGATAAAAAGAAAAAATCCGGTTCGGGAAAGGACAATGCCTCCGCAGTAACTACTGATATACCGGAAACAACTGTTACTACAACGGCAGTACAGACAACTGCAGTAACCACAACAACGACTGCTCAGGAAGTGGATGACGGCTCTGTCAAGGCAGCTGTGGTAAAGAATGATCCGGCAAATGCAGATATTGCCGCAGATATAATTTCACTTCTTGGCAAGAATGGCTATACCTGCACAGATGTTGATCTTTCTGCTGATGACATAAGCAAATATGATATGGTGATCCTTCCTATGCCTGAGGAGGATCTCAATGATGTGCAGATTGGAAAACTCAATAAATTCCTCAAAATGGAAAACAAAAACCTTCTGTACATACCTTCTATGACAGAAAAAGAAACTGCTAATATAAACGGTTTTCTTGCTGAATGGGATATAGGTGCTGATAACGATGGCGATGTATTTTTCAACAGCACTCCCGGAAAGTACAAGAATGAAGGACTTGAAGGCGACGGCTACAGAATTATGATATCAGTTGCCGATAATGGAGCGGTCGGCGGTGCGGATTATTCATCTGCGGATATATGCGCCCCTGATACAAAGGAGATCTATGATCTTGGTCTGAAGGAAAATATAAACGTAACAAAGGTACTTGCTCTTCCGGAGAACTCAATGCTCATTATTAAGGAATTGACAGCTCCGGCGGCAGAGAACGGCAATGTATACAGCAGAGGAGCCGTTCTTATCGCTGAGGATGTCAGCAATGATTCAAGCCATGTTATCGTTTTCGGCAGCAGCCCGATGTTCAGTAGTACTTATACTGGCAGTGATCAGTACGCAAACAAGGATGTTATTCTTGGAATACTGAATACTGCTGTAGGCAAAGCTTCTGATAATTCTTCAGAAGAAACCGCAAATTAATCACGAGAGAATGTGTCTATAATGAAGAAAATTGCAACTATACAGGATATTTCCTGTTTCGGGAAATGCTCGCTTACCGTAGCTCTGCCTATAATTTCCGCAATGGGTGTGGAAACAGCAGTGATTCCTACGGCAGTGCTCTCGACTCATACGGGAGGCTTTACCGGATATACGTTCCATGATCTGACGGAGGATATACCGAAAATTGCAGAGCATTGGAAAAGGATAGGTCTTGAATTTTCCGGAATATATACAGGCTATCTCGGCTCGAAAGAGCAGATCGGTATTGTATCGGATTTCTTTGAAAAATTCGGCACAGAAGATAACTTTATAGTTGTTGATCCTGCTATGGCAGATCACGGAAAGCTCTATGCTGGTTTCGACGATGATTTTGTATCTGCAATGACTGGTCTCTGCGCAAAGGCAGACTATATTATTCCGAATATGACAGAGGCTTCGCTTCTGCTGGGGCTTCCCTACATTGAGCGGCACGATATGGAATATGCTGAGAAAATTCTTGTTGAGCTTGCTGGTCTGGGATGCCGTGTCCCCATTCTTACCGGTGTTGTTTCCGGCGATGGAAAAGAGGGCGCAGCTGCATATGATTCAGCCAGCGGACAGTTCTATTATTCGTTCCGTGATCACATCGACTGCTGTTGTCATGGTACGGGAGATATCTTTGCAAGTGCTTTCACAGGAGCCGTTGTTCTTGGAAAAAAACTGCAGCAGGCATTGGATATCTCAGTAAATTACACTGCCGACTGTATCGAAAAGACGTTTCCTGAAAGAGAGGAAATGTGGTACGGAAGTGCATTTGAGCTTTGCATAGACAAGCTTCTTGAATACATAAAATAATGAAATGCGGCATCCGGATTTGACGGATGCTGTTTTTTTACCCGTTTTTTCCATGTTTACCCTGCACAGATTATGGCAATAATAGCAGTATCATCATTTAGGAGATATTGCAATGGCATATAATAAAGTTATAATCGCAGGTATAAATACATCTGAACTGACGGTGCTTAAGGAAAGCGAGAAAATAGAGCTGCTCAAGGAAATAAAGGCTACCGGCAGCAAAGAAGCAAGAGACAAGCTTATAAAGGGAAATCTACGTCTTGTGCTCAGTGTGATTCAGCGCTTTGCGGGCAGAGGTGAGGACATCGACGATCTTTTCCAGATAGGCGTGGTGGGACTTATCAAGGCTATCAATAATTTCGACCTTACCAAGGAAGTGCGTTTTTCAACTTACTGCGTTCCGATGATAAGCGGAGAACTTCGTCGTCATCTGCGTGATTACAGCCATGTAAAGGTGAGCAGGTCGCTTCGTGATCTTGCATACAGGGCAATACAGGCTCGTGAACGGCTGATGATAAAGCTCCAGCGTGAGCCGACTATGGATGAAATAGCTAAGGAAACAGGAGAAAAGCGTTCTGATATCGTCATTGCTCTTGAAAGTATAAGCGATCCGGTTTCGCTCTATGAACCGGTATATTCTGATTCGGAAGATACAGTTTACATTATGGATCAGATAGGCGACAGAAATGATGTGGAAAGCCGGATGGATGAGATTTCCATACGGGATGCGATAAAAAATCTTGGTGAGAGGGAGAGAAATATTCTTTATCTGCGTTTTTTCAAGGGGAAAACTCAGGTTGAAGTTGCAGATGAGATAGGGATTTCACAGGCGCAGGTTTCACGTCTTGAAAAGGGAGCGATTTCCAGAATAAAAGAGAGCATCTGAAAGCGGGAGTTGTCCGGAGACAGTATATGGCTCATTTGTGCAATATAACTAAAGCAAGTTCTTTTATCCCTCGTAATGAAGCCATACGAATCACAAAAAATGGTTGTTTTTTACAAAAATTGCGAAATTTTGTATTTAATTATTGATTTTTAGCTGAAAAAGAGATATAAAAACATATATATGAAATAGCATGAATGGAGTGATTTTCACTTGAAGTCAACTGATACATCAGTAAAAAATGAAAATGCAAAAAAAGTAAGAGTTATAAAAGTAAGGGCGGTAAAGCCTGCGGAAAATAAATCCGATTCCTCTGTTAAAGAGGAAATAAAGCTTGAAGCTCCCAAGAGCGAGGAAAAGAAAACTCCTGAAAAAAAGTCGGAAGTTCCCAAAGCTGAGGAAAAGAAAGTTCCCGAAAAGAAGCCGGAAGTTCCCAAAGCTGAGGAAAAGAAAGCTCCCGAAAAAAAGCCGGAAGTTCCTAAAGCTGAGGAAAAGAAAACTCCCGAAAAGAAGCCGGAAGTTCCCAAAGCTGAGGAAAAGAAAACTCCCGAAAAGAAGCCGGAAGTTCCCAAAGCTGAGGAAAAGAAAACTCCTGAAAAAAAGCCGGAAGTTCCCAAAGCTGAGGAAAAGAAAGCTCCCGAAAAGAAGCCGGAAGTTCCTAAAGCTGAGGAAAAGAAAGCTCCCGAAAAGAAGCCGGAAGTTCCCAAAGCTGAGGAAAAGAAAGCTCCTGAAAAGAAGCCGGATGCTTCTGGGGTTGATGAAAATAATGTCACTGAAAAGAAGCGTGAAAAATATCCTAAGCGTTCTAAAAATCTTGAATCTGTAGGCGAGGATGAGCTTGATGAGCTTATTAAGGATGAGGATGTTGTGATCGACGATGTCAACAATATGTTCATCAATAAAAAGACCGGAACACTTGTAAAATACGTTGGCACTACAAGTGCAATAATAATTCCCGATAATATCACAACTATCGGCAGGTATGCTTTCAGAGGAAACGAAACACTGAAAAAGATCGTTATTTCTGACAGCGTCAAGAGAATTGAAAAATTTGCGTTCTGCCACTGCTTTGCTCTGGAGGAGGTTGTTTTCTCAAACAATCTTGAATCAATCGGTGAAAATGCTTTTCTGAAATGTCAGCGTCTTAAGGAAGTGAATTTCCCGCCGTCGCTCAAAGTAATAGGCAAGGGTGCCTTTGGAAGATGCAGTTCTATCGAAAAGCTTCTTCTTCCTGCCTATCTGCAGAGGATAAGCGATCTCTGCTTCTTCTCATGCCGCCGTCTCAGAAAGGTGGTTATTTCGGGATCTGTTGAAGCTATCGGTTTCTCAGCATTCTCGGAATGCTATAATCTCAAAAAGGTGATTATATCGAATTCCGTTTCTCTCATCGGCGAGAGCGCCTTCTCATGGTGCCGTTCGCTGGAGGAGATCACTATTCCGGCAACAGTGAAAACTGTAAGCAACTGGGCATTCTACGGCTGCCAGAACCTTACTGATCTTAAAGTCAGCTATCACACCAAGGATATCAAGGAGGATGCCTTCTGCGGCTGTGAGAATCTTTTTAATGTAAAGATAATTGAGTTTGATAATGATAATGTCTCAATGGATGAAGTCAAGAAGGGCAGACGTCATGTTGTCAGAATCTTAAAGCAGGTCAACCGTAAACGTGCAGAAAGCTATGCCCGTGAATACGGTATAAGTATGCTCTTTATCTGATAATGAAAAAAATTCTGTTTTGCTCTTGACATCTGTTCGCAAAAGTGATACAATATATTATTATCAAATGCTATGACGGAGAGAAGTAGTGCGGAAATTCTGTCGCAGAGAGTACGGATTAAGGTGTGAGCCGTATACAAGAGTCAGCATGAATAACACTCCTGAGCATCAAACCCAAAGGCGCTGTATTGCGGATATATTTTTCCGGCTGCTTCGGCTTAGTAGGGGCGACGTTTTCTGTACGTTAACGCAGACAAGAGTGACCGCATTGCGGTAATTCAGGTGGTACCACGGAAGTTTTATGCTCCCGTCCTGTAAAATATACAGGGCGGGAGTTTTTATTTTTTGCTCTGGCAGTGATCCGGAAAATATATTATCCGTCCTGAAATTTATGAAAGGAATGATTTAATGAAACACACTGATATCAAAAAAATTATCACCTCAAAAGAGGAATTCATCGGCAGCGAAGTTACCGTCTGCGGCTGGGTTCGTACATCCAGAAACTCAAAGAGCGTTGCGTTTGCAGAGCTTAATGACGGAACATCCCTTAAAAATATTCAGGTTGTTATCGAAAAGGATGGCGCCGCTGATTTTAAGGAGCCTCGTGTAGGTATGGCTGTAAAGGTTACTGGTACTGCTGTTGAGGGCAGAAACAATACAGTTGAAATCAACACAACTCCGGAAAATATTGTGCTTCTCGGAGACTGTCCTACTGATTATCCTCTCCAGAAGAAAGGTCATACTCTGGAATTTCTCCGCTCTATGCCTCACCTCAGAGGAAGAACAAATACATTCAACGCTGTATGGCGTGTGCGTTCCGTACTTGCAGCTGCGCTTCACAAGTATTTCCAGAGCAACAACTATGTTTATATTAATACTCCTCTTATTACTGGAAGCGACTGTGAGGGCGCAGGAGAAATGTTCCAGGTAACTACAAACGGCTATACAACTGAATTCAAGAGCGAAGAAGAATACTACGCAAACGACTTCTTCGGCAAGCGTGCCGGACTTTCTGTTTCTGGACAGCTTGAAGGCGAGGTTGCTGCTATGGCAATGGGTAAGATCTATACCTTTGGACCGAGCTTCCGTGCTGAAAACAGCAATACTCCCAAGCACCTTGCTGAATTCTGGCATATCGAGCCGGAGGTTGCTTTTGCAGAGCTTGACGATGTAATCGAGATCGCTGAGGGAATGATAAAGTTTGTTATCAGAGAGCTTCTTGATACTTGTCCTGATGAGATTGCATTCTTTGACGCTCACTTTGAAAAGGGACTCAAGGCACGTCTTGAGGATCTTATTTCTCACGATTTCGGCAGAGTTACCTATACAGAAGCTATAGAGCTTCTTCAGAAATCAGGTGAGGATTTCGTATATCCCGTAGAATGGGGCTGTGATCTTCAGACAGAGCATGAGAGATATATCTCCGAGAAGGTGTTCAAAAAGGCTGTATTCGTAACGGATTACCCCAAGGAGATAAAGTCGTTCTACATGAAGCAGAATCCCGATGGCAAAACTGTTGCTGCTGTCGATCTTCTTGTGCCCGGCGTTGGCGAGATCATCGGCGGAAGCGAAAGAGAAGCAGATTACGACAAGCTTGTTGCTGCAATGGAGGAAAGAGGCATGAACCTCAGCCTTTACAGCGACTATCTTGATCTCAGAAAGTACGGTTCAGTTCCTCACGGCGGATTCGGTCTCGGTTTTGAGAGACTTATCATGTATACAACAGGTATGTCAAATATCCGTGACGTAATTCTTTACCCCAGATCAGTTGGTTCTATAAGATAATCTTGTAGAATAACTTGTAATATTCAAAAAAAGAAAGGATTCTATTATGAAAAAGACATTATCATTAATTTCAGTTCTCGTACTGGCAGCAGGAGCACTTGTTTCATGCGGAGATAAGGAAAGCTCCTCTGATAAGGATGACAAGAAGTCTGAAAAGAAGGCAGAACAGGGCATTATCGGTACATGGGTTCCCACCGGTGAGACTCTTGAAGCAATGAAGGAAGATATCGGCGGCGGCATGGTTGTGGATAAGGCAGAGATCGTTTTCGACGAAAAGAATATGACTATGAACGCTTCTGTTGATGCATCCGATCTGATGTGCCTTACTGATGACGGCTTCAATCTCAGCGGTATGGACTGCGATATCGAGTACGACGGAGAGGTTATCTCTATTCTTATGGAAGGTGAGGAAGTAGCTTCATTTGAACGTATCGGCGATCCTGATAAGGATAATATCTACGGCAAATACATGAATGAGGAAATGTCCAGCGGCATGGAAGGTCCGGAAATGTACTTTGAATTCATTGACGATGGCGTTTCTTATATGGTAATATCTCAGTCTCAGGAATACACATATGATGAAGAAGCAGGAACAGTTACTGTTATTGATGTTGACGGTGAGGAAGAAGTATCTAAAGTTGAGTTTGACGGAGACGATATGACTGTGACAGATCCTGAGGGTACAATCGAGACATATACCCGTGCAGAATAATTTCCCCTGCAATTTGAATTTTCGAGTAAAGGAATGATATATATGTCCAGATCTCTGTATATCCCTGAGGGCTATAAAACAGCTCTCACAATAAGAGAAACACAGCACGCAATCAAATATATCAAGGATATTTTCCAGCAGGCACTGTCGATAGTTCTTACACTTGACCGTGTTTCTGCTCCGCTGCTTGTTAAAAAGGGCAGCGGTATCAATGATGATCTTAATGGCGTTGAACGCAAGGTCGATTTTGATATCAAGGAAATAGGCAGCGAGGCAGAGGTTGTTCAGTCGCTTGCAAAATGGAAAAGAACTGCACTCTACCGCTACGGCTATGAGCCGGGAGAGGGCATATATACCGACATGAACGCAATCCGCCGCGATGATGATACGGATAATACACATTCTGTTTTTGTCGATCAGTGGGACTGGGAAAAGGTTATCACAAGAGAAAATCGTACCATTGATTACCTTAAGGATACTGTAAAGAATATCGTCAAGGCTGTTGTTTATACAAAGAGAAAAGTGAGTCACAGATATCCGGTGCTTGAAAGAAAGATCAGCGACGAGGTATTCTTCGTTACAGCACAGGAGCTGGAGGATATGTATCCCGATAAGCCGTATCAGGAAAGAGAAAGACTTATCACAAAGGAACACAAGACAGTTTTTATCATGCAGATCGGCGGAAAGCTCGCAAGCGGCGAAAAACACGGTGGCAGAGCTCCTGATTACGATGACTGGTCTCTGAATGGTGATATACTCATCTGGAATGATATCCTTGACAATGCACTTGAAATCTCGTCAATGGGAATACGAGTGGATTCTGAATCACTTGCCCGTCAGCTCAAGGAATGTAATGCTGAGGACAGAATGAAGTACAAGTATCATCAGATGATCGCAGACGGAACGCTTCCGCTCACCATAGGCGGAGGAATAGGTCAGTCAAGACTTTGTATGCTTCTGCTTGAAAAGGCTCATATCGGAGAGGTGCAGTCATCAATCTGGCCTGATGATATGGTTGAAAAGTGTGCAGAAAGAGGAATCACTCTGCTGTAAAAGGTACTAAATATAATTTGATCCGGAAATGGTTATATATGACCGCTTCCGGATTTTTTTGTGATTTGTAAGAAATTTCTTTGTTGCATTTCCATGATTTCTGCATAAAATATTATAAGCAGCAAAAAGATATACGCCGTTCCGGAGTGGCAGTGCCCTCGAATAGCTTCGGGACATTGGTGCATCGCCGCAGTGATCGGCGGAAGGGGCACTCTGCCGCTTTATCGGACGGCTGCTTTTATATAGAGTAAGGGGAACTGTATTAAGTTCCCCTTTTTGTTGCTTTTTCGTTATAATACATAGAATCTCGTATATATATTGCTGAATTTATAGATAATTTTTGTGAACTATTGACAAACGATGGCTATTGTGGTATATTAATAATATAGAGGCATTTGTCCCTCTGAAAATTAATTCTTAAATAATGAAAGGATGATTCTGCATGAAAAAACAAAAAATCTTGTCTGTTCTGGTTTCAGCAGCATTAGGTATGACTGCTTTTGCTGTTCCGACAGCTGTGTCGGCGGAAGATAATGGAATTATGGTCTCTGATTCCGCAGATACTGAGGAAATGATATACGGTGATATTAAATATGTATTCACTTCAGGAACAGTTACACATTATACCGGCGATACGCTTGATCTCAGCGATGTAAAGCTCAGATTAGCAACGTATTCCAGTTATAATTCTAATTATGCTTATTCCTCTGCTTATAACTGCGTTTTCACTGTGGGATCAGGACTTTATTCTGATACATACACGCTTGATACGAGCGGAGTTGATCTCACAAAAGCCGGAAGGTATGATGTTGTTATAAAACCGATAGCTGGAGCAGTTGGTACTTTTTCAACGAAAGATAACTGGGTGGAATATGGTGAAGCGGCTCCGGACGGTGACTATGAAATTTGTATGAAGGGAAATGAAGCTTATATTCCGGTTACTGTTTATGATAGGGAAGCCGTAGCAGATACCCCTTTATATCTGAGAGTATTCACTGAATTTATCGATATTCACAGTGATGGCGGTGCATATGTAGAACTTGTCGGAGCACTTGCTTCTGATGTGAGATATGAAATAGAAGATGAGTCAATAGCTGAGATATCTGCTGATTCTTCATCAGGTTATCTCGTTCTGAACGGCTTGAAAGAGGGAGAAACAACAGTTCATGTTTATACTTCTGACGGCAGAACAACAAGTGAAAAAATCAGAGTACTGCCTCCGCCTGTACCGGATACTCCTCCGGAAGAACCTATAATTACAACAACTACAACGATAGTTTCTGAAGATACGCCATATACTACAACTACTCCATCCGAATATACTGAAATTTTCACTACAACTACAACGAAAGTTTACGAAGATACGCCATATACTACAACTACTGTAACCGAAAATATTGAAACTTCCACCACATCTACAAAATGGTGGTATCAGTACGAGACAACTACAACTATGATCTATTGTTCGACCGGAACATTGCCGATAGTTACTGTTACAGAAACAGTAACTACTACCTCTGAACCGGAAACAACTGCAACAGAATCTACATCCGATACAACAACTGATCCAGTTGTTACTTCAATTGTAATAACTTCAACAACAACTACGGTAGCAGTTACAAGCACTGATGCCGGTAACGGTGAAACAACACTTCCGCAGACAGGATATTCCGGTGTATACAAAGTTGTCATTGGATTGGCAGTTCTTATGACAGCAGGAGGCAGTGCAATTATTGCTAAAACACGGAAAGAAAATGAATAATTAATTACAAGAGCACCGCTAATTACACGGTGCTCTTTCTAATTTTGTGATGTTACTTTTTTGAACCGATATAGCTGCATATGCCGGAATATATAGTAAATGCAACCTTGCTCTGATAATCGTCCGTTGCAAGAAGTGCAGCTTCTTCCGGATTTGAGAGAAAACCACATTCTGCCATTACTGTCGGATTTTCACTGTAATAACAGAGGAAAAGCTCTTTGCCGCATTCCTTTATTTCACGTTTGTTGTCAGGCTGAAGCATTCCG
This sequence comes from Ruminococcus sp., assembly GCA_017461395.1. GTDB lineage: Bacteria > Bacillota > Clostridia > Oscillospirales > Ruminococcaceae > Ruminococcus. The sequence continues at coordinate 18,174 of JAFTYF010000045.1, read as the reverse complement.
GCAAAGCTCTTTTGCAGGGAACGTGCAAGCTCCTCGCTGCCATTTGTGCTGCCTGAAAAGAACATCTGCGCACCGCTGTATTTTGGATCGTTGAACTGGTTTTGATGAATAGAAATACATATGGCATTGTCCTCGGAATTGAAGATTTCGAGTCGGTTGTCCATGTCGCTGCCTTTCTGATTGGCAAGCCCCTCGATACCCTTGTCGTGAATGGAAATATCATCGTCTCGTGTGACTTTTACCTGATATCCGCTGATTTCAAGCATATCACGAAGCTTCAGAAGAATACTGAGATTGATCCCTTTTTCGGGAATTCCCTCAGCTGAGGTACATCCGCCGTCGAAACCGCCGTGTCCTGCATCAAGGATAATCACCGGAGTTTCATTGCTGTAATCGGTAATTGCAGTCGGAATACTTTCCGTTTCTGATTTTTTACCGATGTGAGAAACTGCGCTTATTCCGGCAATAGCACAGCAGAAAACGATAGCTCCGCTGAGGATTCTGCGCTTGATTTTATCCATAATATCACTCCTTTTACAATATTCTACGATAATAATATGAAAAAATAAATTAGGATATGCACTGCTTGCACATTATACAGGGCTTATAAATCGTTGAACAAATATATTTATACACCTTTTCTTCAAAAAATGAGTTGTGAGGGTTGGATATCACTTGAAGCGGCATTATGGTCTGTATTTAATTTACACATACAATATGCGGAAAATCTTGCAATATACAGCTTTCTGTGATATAATTAACTTTACAAAAATATTCAGGCAATCACGCACAAGCACGTCTGATGGATTTGTACGATATCACATTATGAAATTTTAGATACGACTGGAGATGATATGGCTTGTCAAAGCTGATGAAATATCTGCTTTTCACTTTCATTACCGCATGGATAATAGGTGGCGTTGGGTGCTATAAAGCCAATCAGGGCGGCGTAGCGGGAGAATCCAGCTTTCACAATGCTCTGGCAATTTGTATGTTCACGCCTATGCTTGGAACACTTTTCGTAAAAGCGAATGTAAAGGAAATGGGCTGGAGACTAAGATTAGGTAAGAACTGGAAATACATCCTCTTTGCCTGGCTGGCACCTACAGTACTTCAGATAATAGGTGCAGCGTTATACTTCATGGTGTTTCCTGATGACTTCGCACCAGCTGAGGCGTTTCAGCGCTTCATGACGGATGCGGAATATGAGGAGTTCCGCCAGAACGGCAGTAAATATACTGCCTTCATTACAAGTGAGATATTCTATTCGCTTACCTCCTTCGACGTATTTATCGCCATAATTCTGGGACTGGGCGAGGAGATAGGCTGGAGAGGTTTTATGTATCCGGAACTGAAAACAGGTTACGGCAGAACGAAAGGACTTCTTATCGGCGGTGTGATACATGGCGCATGGCATTTCCCCGTAATGCTCGCAGTAGGCTATGAGTACGGTAAGGATTACATTGGTGCACCGATGCTGGGACTCGCCGTATTCTGTGTATTTACCGTGTCTATGGGTGTTATTTCGGATTTTCTCTATGTAAGATCAGGCAGCATATGGCTGACGGCGATACTTCACGGAATGATTAATTCATCAGCCAGTCCGAGAATGTTATTGGGCAACAGCCACCCAGAACGTTCGGTTTTCGGACCGGATGATGTGGGGCTAATTGCTGCAATTCCTATGGCAACGTGTGCGGCATTACTGCTCTGGTATCAGCACAAACAAGAGAAGATGGAACTGGATGAAATTTTTAGCAGCAATAGTATTTCTTTATAGAATAAAAGCCTGAGAGCAGTATGATTGCTTTCAGGCTTGTTTTGCTATATAATTTATTTATATTCGAAATTGCAGGAAAATTTTTTTGAAGTGTAATACTAGCGTACAGAAAGTTGTCTATATAATCAGAGGACCTCTACTCCTCACGGAAGGAGGCATATCCAATGGATGATGCATCAATTATTAAATTGATCCGTGAAAGAAATGAACAAGCAATAGCTGAAATGCAGCGAAAGTATAATAAGCTGTGTTATTATGTGGCTGGTAATATCCTATCTCAGCATGAAGATATAGAAGAATGTGTGAATTCTGCCTATTATGAGATATGGGATAACATACCGCCTGATGATCTGAACGATTTCAGATCGTACCTGTGCCGTATTGTGCGAAATATCGCACTCAACAGGCTGAAATATAACTCTGCTGAAAAGAGAAATCCGCGATTTACCGTTTCTATAGACGAAATTTCCGGAATAATCCCTTCGGACGACGGCAAGAGTATATCCGAAGATATACTTGCTGATGCGATCAGTCGTTTTCTGAGAAGTCAGGATGAAAAGCACCGGAATATGTTTATCAGGCGCTATTGGTTTGGTGATTCATTATCTCAGATTGCAGAGTATTTTGGTATGAAAGAGAAAACCGTTGCTACTTATCTTTTTCGGACGAGAAAAAAACTAAAAGCCTTTTTAAAGAAAGAAGGGTACGATTATGAATGAACTTAGATTTCTTGAAATAATGGGGAAAATCGACGATGATCTTATCAGCGACGCTATAACTGATAAATGTCAGAAGAAAGATAACCGTGTCATAACCAAGAGAAATATCTATGCATTTGCTTCTGTTGCTGCCGCTGCTGTGATAACCGTTTGTTCTGTTGTATTTTATAATGCACATAAACCGTCTGAACTTCTCAGCGGAAATTCTTCTGTTCTGACAGACAGCAGAGAGGAATATCAGTACGAAGATAACAACGCTGATGCTGTGATATCAGATATTCAAAAAGGTACAGCTTCAACGGCAGCTGCTGATATCAAAAGTACACATATATCAGATTCTGTAAAAAATGAGAATACCGATACTCTCCTTGAAGACGACAGCTGCGTGCAGCATACGGATTCATCGGAGAATATCAATACTACCGTTGAAGACAAGCCTGTATCAACAACAGCTCCTATAAGCCATATACAAGATGTTACTCAGACAGAAACGCCTGTTCAAAGTACGCAAAAAGCTCAGACTTCACAGCCGACTGAACCTGTAAGCACTTCATTAACGACTGTTCCGCCCAAAAAAGAAGAACCGACAGATTTTGACTCACTCCCTTATGATGTGCATACTGAGCTTGATGTCAGCTATGGAGAAGCTAAAGATAGATTCGGGCACGATGTCACAGAATGTACAAGAAGTGATTTTCTCGGCTACAAGATCGGAATAGTAAGTCGGAATGGGGATATAAGTTCCGGCAAAACGATTTGCTTAGACGTTACTTATAAATTTACAAATGGCATTATCAGTATTATTGATCAGGATAGAATTGACGGTTCAAGAGCAACTTACGGTACGAAACAGTATGATTATCTTGATAGAACATTTAACGATGAAACGTTTCTTAATGACGAGCAAATAACGATAGGATATTATCCCAACAATGACAATAGCTTGGCTTATGTTGCAGTTTTTGACAGATCCGCTGATATATTCGAAATAATGGATATGATAATATCGCTGGAAATATAAGTCAAATGGTTTTAGAACAGGAGAAATTAAGTAAAAAAACAAATAGGAAAGCATAGAAATGAACGCAATGGAGTATTACGATTTATAGGAGGAATCATTATGAAAAGAAAATTTATAGCAATAACAGCATTTATGGCTGCTGCACTGGCTGGATGCGGACAGATCAACGAGTCGTTGACGGTTTCTGACAGCGATAATCAGACTGCTTCACAAGTTGAGGTTCAGACGGAGAGTTATATTGCTTCTGTTAACACAGAAGCTGTCACAGAAGCAATTACCACATCTTCCGTCCAGCTTACCACAGAGAAAACGACTGAGAAAGCAACAGAAGGTTCTGTTTACGAAGATAAACAGAAAAAAGAAAATATTGAAAATGAAGTAACAGATAATGATATTCCGCAGCAGCAGTCAGAGATAAAACAACCTGCGACAGAAGCCGAAACGTCTGCTGTGTTAATTGAACCCACATCTCAGATACCACCACAGACCGAGGCAGCCAATACCGCTGCAGCTCTTGATGACAGACTGACCGCTGATGTTTTCAGAATGCTCGACAGCCTGAATTATCATGCAATAAGCTGCGATGGTTTGCCCACACATAAACTTACAGCTCCTGATGGCACAGTTTACTGTCTCTATCTTGATAATGCAGCGTCCTACTCATATGTATGGCGCAGACCGAGTTTGATCGCTGATGTGGATAATGAAGCTTCGCTCACACAGGAAGTTATTGATGCGATATATGCAAATTGGGATAATCTCAATATTACAGAATGTAATTGGTAAAATCTATATCACGGCACAGGGGATGTTCTCTGTGCCGTCAGCGTGTCGACAAACGAAATGGAGCAGCTTTTTCAAGCCGCTCCATTTATTAATATTATCGCAGTTGATGAATTTACATAGATTTTTTCACTGAGCCAAAAGTCTTTTTTTCATAAGGCAAACGTCAAAAGAGTCCAGTTGACCGTCAGCGCAGAAATCGGCAGCCTTCCAGTTTGAAAGCTTTGAATCCCGTCTGCCGAGAATCCAGTTTTGCAGCAGTACTACATCAGAAATGTTGAATTCGCCGTCCATATTGACATCACCGCATATCATCTGGGTTTCAGCAACTTCTGATGCCGTGAGGGCGCAGTCATAGATTTTTATACTGCCTATACTGCCCTTGAAGTAGCTGTCCTCAGCGTAGTAGGACTTGCCGATATAACAGCTTGTACCTGTACCCATATCAGCGATCTGACCGTGCGTCTCAGTTGTTTGGAGAGTTTCCTGTCCGTCGATATACAGCTTTGTATCAGCGCCGCTGACAACGAGGGTATAGTTGTGCCACTGGGTTCCGTCAATATCGTATATGAGTTCAGTTTCGTCACGCCATGAATCAGTTGTTGCGGCAAATCGGAAACGATTCTTTGCAACGAGGAAGAATACATATTTTTCATTGTTCTTTCCGGCTGTAAACGTGAAGAACTGACCTTCGGAACCTGATTTTATATCCATGCTCACAGTGTAGTCACGAAGACCATCCATCGTACTGTCAGGCAGCTTTCCGTAGGTATCGCTGCTTCCGTCCAGATAGAGAACTTTGCCCATTTCCGGATCATTTTCTATCGTTGCATTGCCGTTGAGTCCGAGAACACCGGTACCGTTATCAAAGTCGATGTTCAGAAAAGGCTCAGGCTTTGGGGCGTTTTCCAGCGGAGTTCCGAATACCTTTACCTCATAGACTGTAGGCGTGTACCAGTTGTTTGTTGGATTATTATGTAATGTCGCATTCTGGACATTAAGGCGAACATAACGTGCCTTGCCGCTAAGCATATCGCTGTTGAATCCGTAGGTCTTGCTGACTTCCTCGCTGTTCTTGTCAGTGTGGTCAAGAAGTTTAGTCCAGTTCTTTCCATCAAGACTTCCCTCAACGGTGTATGTGTAGTATCCCTCAGAGCCTTTGCAGATATACCACGAGGTCTGTATATTTGAAAGCTCGCAGACTCTTTCAAGATCTACCTGTAAATAGAATGGCCACTTTTTATAATCGCCCATGGCTGTGAAAGATGTCTGATATGAACCGTCAAAAGCTCTGGCAGGGGAACTGCTGCCCTTTGCTGCGAGTGATGATGATGCCGGTCTGTCCTGTGAGAGAAGTTCGCCTTGCTGAACAGGATATAGATCGCCGGTCGAGGTGTTATATCTGAAATACGGATAATAGTTGTAAAATGCGAAACCGTTATCGAAATACAGAGGACAAAGGGTAGTGCCGCTTGTTGTGGAAGCTCTCAGCCAGCGATATGCGTGCATAAGGTAGTTTTTGTTCTGCAAATTGACTACCCAGCCGGACTGTGATGAGAATGTTGAGGTATTGCCTATGCTGCGGAGTTCGCTCCATTCGCCGTAAATGTCTTTTGTAACACTGTATGCGCCGCTGCTTGGATACCAGCCAGCCGCCTGAGATGTAAACAGGAAATAGTATCCGTCTTTTTTGATAAGATTCGGAAATTCACGGTACTGGTTCTCGAAAAGCGTGGTAACTATCTCTGTGACATCGCTGTAATCGTCGTTCATACGGAAGATATAAATAGTAGCATTCGCTCCCTGTCCTTCCTTGTTTGCAGCGGCGATGAGATAGCCTGTACCGTCGTCATCGAAGAATATTGCCATATCACGCACTTGTATTCCAAGTGGATTGTAGACGTGGTGTACGGTGAATTGTCCGCCTGGAGTACCGGTGATAACGAGAGCTTTTCCGTCATTGTAACCGCTGGGTTTTTCCCAGTGCGCCCACACAACGACCTTGTTTTTCTCAGGGATATAGTCTATATGCACCGATTCTATCTTACAGCTTTCGAGGGCAGAATTCTGGGAGCTGTCCGCAGCATTTCTGGCATTTCCGAAGTGCTTTCCGTCACTGGAAGTTGTTTCCTCAAGGTATATATCGTCCTTTCCGGAATGCTTTTTGAGCGAGTAGCTGTAGTAAGTGTCGCCGACTTTGTATCCGCTTGTCTGATAGACAAGGCTGCTGCCTTTCTGATTATCGTATGTATTTAGTCCGGAGGGGAGTTCGCAGGGAGTAAGTTCCTTTACATCCGAGAAAAGCTCCTTGCCGTCTGAGTTGACTTTCAGCTGATAATAATAGGTAACTCCGGGCTGAAGATTGTTATCTTCGAAGGAAGTTCCGCTGCCGCTGTATATCGGTGTGAAATTTCCGTTAGATTCGGTTGAGCGGTAAAGAGTATATCTGTCTGCGGAGAGCGTTGTCGCCCATTGAAGGGCAGCGTTGTCCGCATTATTTCTGTCACCGATACAGAAAAGATTTCCGACAAGTCCTATCTCATCGGATATAACGGCTTTCTCCGATACAGCCTCAGGGGTCCGGAAGCCGCTCATGCCGCTGACTGTCAGAAGCAATGCTGCACTGAATACCGCAGCTGCGGCACGTTTAAGTATTCCCTTGTTCATAAAAATTTATCACTCCGTTCATTTGTAAAGTTTTTTGTAAAATTCATTATATCACGGAAATTTGTATATTGCAAGATTTTTTGTATATTTGTAAGTGAAAATTAAATATAGGCTATGTAGATTGAAAATAAGAGAAAAATATTGCAAAATTATTAATTAAGATGTAAAATAAGAAACAGTGAAAAAGCTGTTTTACGATGAATTTCAGAAGTGAAAAAATTTTTTGAAAAATTTTCCGGAAATATGTGACACTTATGCTTTGTGGACTGAATGTTATTTATGAAAGCACGATTTCCATGGAACACTTTCAAGAATCAGGAGGAATGAACATGACCGGTACAGAATACCGAAAGCTATATAAAAAATCTCCGGATAACGCATACAATGCGCTTTTTGAAAGCTACTGCGATTATGTATATGCAATAGCGTACAATAAGCTCAGAAGTGTGGCATCCCGTGAGGATATCGAAGAATGTGTGAGTGATGTTTTTGCAGATGTATTCTTCGGATATAAGAAGGAAAACGATAACGGCGGCGATATGAAAGGATATATCGGAACGGTAGCAAAAAGACGTGCGATAAATGTATTTCATAGTATAACAGCAAGACAGAATCGTTTTTCAGGAAATTCTGAGGAAGAAATGAATCTTATCGGCGATGAAACTGATATCGAAGCAGATTCAGACATGACAGAAACACGAGAGATACTTCTCAGCAAGATAAATGAGCTTGGCGAACCGGATTCAACGATCATACTCCAGAAATATTATTATGACCGTTCTTCCGGCGAGATAGCAAAGCTTCTGTCGATGAAGGCATCAGCAGTCAGAATGAGGGCGTCAAGAGCTCTTGACAAGCTGAAAACAACACTGGCGGCAGCTGGTATCACATTATAAAGGAGTGCGGAATTATGAAAGAAAAACGTGAATTTAATATGCTTGAAAATGCTGATGACAGAACCGTTGAGCTTCTTTCCGGAGTTCCGGTACTTACAGATGAAGAAAAGAAAAGGATGTTGGCTATGAGTAAAAAGAAACTTGATAAAATGAACAGAGAAAATAATATATCAATGAATAACGCGGGTGCGGAAGTAAGCGGTGTTGAGCGTTACAATCGTCCGAAGTGGTATGCATTTGTTTCTGCAGCAGCTTGCTTTGTACTGGTCGGCGGTATTGCCGGAACAGTAATGCTGCTTGGCAGAAACGGCAAGGACAGCACAAAGAAGGACAACACAGCCGTTGAAGTTCAGACCACAACAGATGCAGCGGTGACAACTACTGATGCTATTCTGACAATTCCGGTGACTACTGCACCGGCAACAACTGAGCCTGATAATATCGTTCCGGAGCTTACAGAAGAAGAACTTGTTGCAGCTGCACTCGGAGGATTCGGAGATTATTTTCTTATTGAGGATATAGCTAATGGTATTGGTGTTGAAGTAGATGCAGCTGATAAGTTTACAGATACAAGATATACTGATTATCCCGATGAAGGTGATACTGTATATTATTGCAGAGTCAGCGACACACGCTTCAGCTGTATTGACGATGTTAAGGCACTTATGACAGAGTATCTTACAGATCCTATCCTTACAGATCACATGAGCAGCGTTTTTGATACTGCCGGTTCTCCCTCTGTATACATTGAACGTGACGGAAAGCTGTATTTACTTTACGGTGACACAACTGTTGGAAGAACTATAAATATCAGCAGCAGACCAGTTATAAGCGGATATGACGGAACTACATTCTATGCTGATGCAACCGCTGATATGGATGGTTCAATGTATAACGTAAAAGCACAGTTTGCACTTGTTGACGGCAAATGGAAAGTAAGCGGCTTTGAGGTAGGAGACAGCGATAATGGTACTGATTCTGAAACAGAAACAGAGCTTCCGAATGCTGACCTTGCAATGGATATACTTGAAGACTTCACGCTGCTTGATAGTCTCAGAGTAGGTATGGTGGATATAAATCTTGAAAAAGAAATTACAAATACAATCGTTGATGGCAATGGTTATGAGTATGTATACTATAAGGTTTCTGATGATTATGCAAATGAGAATTTCAAGAATGCTGTTGAAGATATAAAGAGATGGGTGGACAGTGTGGTCACAGGCGAAGCAAACGAAAATCTTTTCAAGAGCATTTATGCTAAAACAGAATCAGGAAAACCAGCAATGTTCAAGGAAATTGACGGAGAACTCTATTATTTGTTTGGTTTGCGAGAAGCGCCTTTCCGTTGGTTTGGTGAACCTCAGATAAAAAATGTTCAGAACGGAAGCTTTGACATTGTAGTTTACTGTCATGCGGCAGAAGAAAGCAATATGGTAAAAGACCTGATCGTACACGTTGAAAAAGACGGTTATGGCTGGAAGATAAGCAAATGTGAGTATGATGAATCATCTCTCCGTGCTTTTACAGAAGATATGATCGGAAACGTAAACAGCATAGATTAATTGTGTAAATAAAGAAAGTTCATTAGAGAAAAAGAACCGGCAGTCTGAAAAGGCTGCCGGTTTTGCCGAATATATCAGGATTTCCAAGAGAATGCGTAATAAGAACAGCGCCGTTCAGAAGAAAAAATCCCGCCGCAGTCAGCGTTACCTCAAATAGGAGCTTCTTCAAAGCGATTTCTCAAAATAATAAAAAATCTGTTGCTATTTCCGGAAATACATGGTATAATATAATGTAATAAAATCTAAGGAGAATCATTATGAGAATCAGACATAAACCATGGGCAAAGCCGGAACTTGAAGCCTGCCCGTTTTATATACATGAGCCTCAGCAGCAGATAGGTCGTTGGAATGAGCTTTTTGATGATCCAGACAAGCCTCTTTATGTGGAGCTTGGCTGCGGAAAGGGCGGATTTATTTCCCAGGCGGCACCGGCGCATCCAGAGATAAATTTTATCGCTATGGATATCAAAAACGAGATGCTTGTGCTTGCAAAAAGAAAGCTTGAACAGGCTTACAAGGAAAAAAATCAGCCTATGAACAATGTGAGGATCGCTATCCAGAATATTGAGCGCATTGATCTTGCATGGAACGAAAACGATTGTGCAGACAGAATTTATATCAATTTCTGCAATCCGTGGCCGAAAAAGAAGCATAAAAAACGCCGTCTTACGCATACGAGACAGCTTCTCAACTATAAGAAGTTCCTGCGCGGCGAGATTTGGTTCAAGACTGATGATGACGAGCTTTTCGAGGAATCTTTTGAATATTTTGCAGAAGCCGGATTTGAGATAGTTTACAAGACCTTCGATCTGCACAGTGAAAGTCCTTACGAAAATTTTGTGACAGAGCATGAAAAAATGTTCAGCGACGAGGGCAAGAAAATAAAGTTCCTTATCGCAAGACCGGTTTTGGAGGATTGATTATGGAATTTGAAAAGAATACCGGAAATTTCTCATTCGGCATAGGTTCAATGAAAACAGCAGGTACAGGAAGTATTGATAAGGCAGTTGAGGCTCCGAAGAATTCTACAAAGCACGATGTAAAGGCAATTGCGAAAAGCGTAGGAAATGCCGCAATTGCACTTGCTGTTCTCAAGGTAAAAAGCAATATCAAAAAGAAAAAATCAAAGTAAAATACTGTATTGATTAAAATATAAAAAAATAAGAAAATACTGGACAAACAGAATATAATATGATATAATGTATGTGTCCTTTACGGCTGGACAGCCGGCAAGGCGTGTATGTATACTTTCTCTGCGCCGGTTTGCTGCCGGAACAGAGCTAAAATGGCGCTAAATTGGCTTAGTATGCTCGTCTGAAAGGATTCGGACGGGCTTTTATTTTTTGTTGGGAGATGAATATATGTCAGAAACGATTCTTATAAAAAATATCCGTGCTGTTGACGCTGAAAAAGATCTTATCACCGATGTACTCATCAGCGGCGGAATAATTTCTGCGGTGGGAAATTCTCTCTCTGCCGATGCCGATACAGTCATTGACGGAACAGACCTCGTACTGATGCCGTCACTCTTTGATATGCACGTTCATTTCCGTGATCCCGGCTTCACACATAAAGAGGATATCCTCACAGGATGCGCTGCTGCTCTTGCAGGCGGAGTTACGGGAGTTCTTGCGATGCCAAACACTGATCCGCCGTGCGATAATCCTGAAACCATCCGCTATATCATTGAAAAAGCGGAGGGAACAGGCGTGGATGTTTATCCCGTGGGCTGTATTACCGGCGGTATGAAAGGAAACGGTCTTAACGACTATGAGGCTCTTAAAGAGGCGGGCTGCATCTGCATTTCTGACGACGGCAGACCTGTTGAAAATGCTGAAATGATGCGGAAGGCTCTTGAAATGTCCAATGAAAACGGACTTCTTGTTGCTTCTCACTGCGAGGATCTCAGCATCATAAACGGCGGTATCATGAATAAGGGCGAGATATCTGAAAAGCTCGGCGTAAAAGGCATGGATAGGGCGTCTGAGGATTATATTACCGCCCGTGAGATAATTCTTGCTTCATCCGCAGACGCAAGAATACATATCTGCCACGTTTCCACTGAGGGCAGTACTGATATCATCAGATTTGCCAAATCAAGGGGAGTTAAAGTTACCTGTGAAACGGCACCGCATTATTTCATGCTGACTGACAAGCTTCTGGAAAAGTGTGACGCCGACTACAGAATGAATCCTCCGCTGAGAACAGAAGCAGACGTAAGAGCAATTATTGACGGCATAAAGGACGGCACGATAGACTGCATTATCACCGATCATGCGCCTCATTCGGCTGCGGAAAAAGCCGATTTTGAAAAGGCTCCTAACGGCGTTGTAGGTCTTGAAACCTCTTTCGCCGCTGCACTTACAGCTCTTTTCCACACTGGTGAGGTCGGCCTGAACAAGATCGCAGAGCTTATGTGCGTGAATCCGAGAAAGATACTCGGACTGGAAATTCCAGCTATTGAGGTTGGAAAAACTGCTGATCTGATGATTGCAGATATCAATAGAAAATGGATCGTTGATCCGGAAAAACTGCACTCCAAATCACATAATACGGTTTTCAAGGGAATGTCCCTCACGGGAAAGCCTCTTGTGACTATATCAAAAGGAACTATAAGATACGATGAAAGGTAAGGTAGCGCTATGTCATTTGACCGACTTATTGAAAAAATTATTGAGATGAAAAATCCTACTGTAGTAGGTCTTGACCCTAGACCGGAATACGTTCCGGAATTTATCATGAGACGTTATCAGGAAAGCGACGGCTGGACTATGAAAGCTGTTTCAAAGGCGATCTTTGATTTCAATCAGGCAATTATCGACGAGATTCACGATATCGTTCCTGCTATAAAGCCGCAGGCTGCATATTACGAGATGTTCGGTCACTACGGAATCAGAACGCTTGAAAAGACTATCAGATACGCAAAGCTCAACGGAATGTTCGTTATCACAGACGGTAAGAGAAATGATATCGGTGCAACAATGGAAGCTTACGCAAGCGCTCACATCGGCACTGTAAATATCTGCGATACCGAGGTTGAACCTTTCGGTGCAGACGCCCTCACAGTAAATGGATATCTTGGTACTGACGGAATTGATCCGCTTCTTAAGTACTGCCGTGAGCGTGATAAGGGAATCTATGTTCTTGTAAAGACTTCAAATCCGTCAAGCGGTGAATTACAGGATCTCCGCCTTGAGGACGGAACTCCTGTTTATGCAAAAATGGGCGATATGTGCGAAAAATGGGGCGCAGATACTATCGGCAAGTATGGATATTCCGCAGTAGGAGCTGTAGTCGGAGCTACTTATCCGGAGCAGCTTACTGAGCTAAGAAAGCGTCTGCCTCATACAATGTTCCTTGTTCCCGGATACGGAGCACAGGGCGGCGGAGCTGAAGGTCTTAAGGGCGGCTTCGATGAAAACGGTCTTGGTGCTATCGTAAATTCCAGCCGTGCTGTAATGTGTGCATATAAGAAGGAAGGCTGCGACGAGCGTGATTTCGCAAAAGCAGCACGCCGTGAGGTTATCCGCATGAGAGATGATATTACTCAGTACATCAATCTTAAATAACAGGCAGCTGAATTTGCATATTGTATTTGCTTAATTAAATAAACAAAAGAGCGGTTGTGTTAAATTGCCAGCCGCTTTTTTGTACAAAACAACAAAAAACTTTCTTAATTATTAATATTTATTCATTTCTATTGACTATCGAAGCTGAAAAAGGTATAATATAATTGGTATGGGTCATACCAAAAAGTTAATACCAGGAGGTTTGTATGGGTATAGTCAATTCGAAATGTTATTACTGCGGTGAACCTGTTCAGGTAGACAGTGAGAAGGATGCTTGGATCTGTCCTGGATGCGGTGAGCCTTTTATCGTAGAAAAATCAATCAGACTTTCAGAAAAAAGCAAAACCGGACATAAGAGAGTTATCGTAAGTCCAGTGCGTGCGGCGAAGGTTAGAGTGGCAGAACAGCCGGAAGCTCCCAAGCTGGAGGTAAAACCAGAAGCTCCCAAGCCAGAGGCAAAGCCGGAAGCTATCAAGCCGGAGGCAAAACCAGAAGCTCCCAAGCCAGAGGCAAAGCCGGAAGCTATCAAGCCAGAGGCAAAGCCGGAAGCTCCCAAGCCAGAGGCAAAGCCGGAAGCTCCCAAGCCAGAGGCAAAGCCGGAAGCTATCAAGCCGGAGGTAAAACCAGAAGCTATCAAGCCGGAAGCTCCCAAACCAGAGGCAAAGCCGGAAGCTATCAAGCCGGAGGTAAAACCAGAAGCTCCGAAGCCGGCACCAAAGCCTGAAAAGAAGGCTGTTAACAAGCCAAGCATAGAAATAGAAAACGGCGTATTTATAAGATACTCCGGAAACTCAGACGAAATTACAATTCCCTCCAGTGTACGCAAAATCGGCGAAAACGCTTTCGAGGACTGCACAACACTGAAAAAGGTTATTCTTCCCGACGGTCTTGCCGAGATCGGCGGCTATGCATTCAGAAATTGCTCGTCCCTTGAAGAAATAAAGATTCCGGAAAGTCTTTCAAAGATCGGTCCGTGGGCTTTCAGAGGATGTACAAATCTTAAATCAATGTTCCTGCCGAATAACATCAGCGTTATTCACGACTGCGTTTTTGCGGAGTGCGAGAGCCTTGAAAGCGTCGAGATGTCAAACCGTGTATCAGAAATCGGTGCATTTGCATTTAATGGCTGTAAAAATCTCGAATCCATTTGGCTTCCGAATACGGTCAAGCAGATTGGTAAGTATGCATTTTCCGGTTGTGAAAAGCTCAAAAACGTGATTATTCCTGACGGAGTTTCTTCTATCAACGAGAGAAGCTTTGCCGGATGTACAGGGCTTGAAGAAATCGAATTGCCGAAAACTATCAAGACGATCGGTCAGTTTGCGTTCCAGAACTGCGTTTCGCTGAAAAAAATCGCTATTCCATTTGCCGTTACATACGTTGACGGCTTTGCGGGATGCACATCTCTTCGCAGCATTGAGATTCCCTCAAAGGTGACTTTCTTAGGTGATTTCAGCGGATGTACAAATCTGGAAAGCATTAAGATTCCACCGTCAGTTGTGAAGATCGACTCGGTATTTTCAGATTGTCCGAACCTCATGAATATCTCGTGGAATTATCTCATGGATAATCTTAGCCGATTCCCTGCTTATCAGGAAAAAGTAGTGAGCAGCTGGAAATCAATGGGCAAATGCTCATTCTGCGGCGGAGATATCAAAAAGCTCGGAAAAACCTGCAGGGATTGCGGAAAGAAAAAGGATTACTAATATATGAATAAAAAAATTGCGGCAGTATTACTGTCAACTCTTATGGTGTGCGGCGCAATAGCTTCGTGCAGTAAGAGTGAATCGGGCAGCAGCGATAATAAATCGTCTGCTGTTCCCGAAAAAATAACGGCAGCATCACAGCCGGCGGAAACTACAGTTTCAACGACTATTCCGGCGACTGAAGCTCCCGTTACAACAAAAACAACGACAAAGAAAGCGGTAAAAACTGTCACTACACAGCCGGCTTCAAAAGCAGTAGAAACAGCTCCGGCGGATGTATCCGGCAGTGGATATACCGACAGCCTTACACTTGCAGCTGATTTCTATCAGGCATATCTGGATCATGAGCCTGAAAATGTCTACAAGATGTTCAATGAACAGGAAATAGAGTGCTACAAGGAGCTTATGGCTGATGAGCTCGATGGAAAATCTCCAGATGAGGTGTTCAGCAGAGAGGCTCTTATCAAGGCGATTGACGATTCTATGGTGATGGTTGAGGAAATTATGGCAGAATTCAGCGATTCGGAAAATGACCGCTGGACAGCAGATGTTTCAGCAGAGCTTTTTACTGAGGTTACTGAGGAAGAGCTTTCCTCATTCAATGAGGAACTCGGAACAGACTATACAAGCGGTACCGTCATTAATTATATGTACTATGTCAATGCCGATAACGGAGAACCTTTTGTCGGAAATTCAAGCGCTTTTCTTGAAAAGAACGGTCAGTGGTATGTGTCGTTCTCCAGCTTGATGCAGAGCGAACTCATCAATCAGCTTGAAGTGTAAAATAAAGGATAAATACCTGTAACAATGATTCTCTTATGGGAGTTTTACAAGTGTTATTGAGGAAAAACCTTTTGAAAAAGGGTTCTCCCAACGGGAGCCTGTCCCCTCTGGCAGCTATGCTGCCATCTCCCCACTCAGTGGGGAGTAATCCTCAAACTCCTTTCCTAAAACTTTCAGTATTAAATTTCCGCCTGACAAGGCACACTAAGGGAGAAATGTTAAAATTCTCTTTTACAAAAATAGTGTGCCTTGTCAGGCGGAAATTTTAGTATTAAAAGTCTTTGGAAAGGTTTCCACCGATAAATACTTATAATTCCTATAGGAAAAACACTGTCACAGGTATTTATGCTTTTATTTTGCGCCTTCCATGATAGCTGAAAGTATTGCCTGATTCCAGGTAAGAGCACTTCTGTTAAAGATGCCGAAGCTCTGTTCACCGGAGGATATATTATTATCCCACACGAAGCATTTAATACCCAGTTTCTTTGCAGATTCGATATAGTATTTATAGTATTCCTGTCTTTCGGATTCCGGAGCAGCGTTGATACATCCGAATTCTCCAATAATAACAGGAGTTCCTTTATCTATAAATTTCTGTTTAAGTTCAGCGAATTTTGCGTCAAGTTCAGTCTTTCCGCTGTCATTGAAGTCGGTAACGGAGCCGTCTGAGAACTTCCACGGTGCGTAATAGTGAACAGAAAGGATGATATTTTTTGAGTTGGGAACGACAACATCATTGAGAGCGGCAGTTTCTGCCGAAGCTGCATACGAAGTAATTATCAGTGAGCGGTGGGCATTATTTCCGCCGGTTTTGCGCACGGTATCAACGAAATCCTTTTCATATCTGGCAATTACAGCTCTTTCAGCTGCGGTACCGCCCATCCATTCGTTGGCGCTTCCGACAGTTCTCGGTTCGTTCATGCCCTCAAAGAGAAGTCTGTCGCCGTAGTCGGCAAAGCAGGATGCAATCTGGCTCCATATAGCCTTGAGCTTGGCGCTGTCAGCGGCATATTCAGAATCCTGAGGTTCAAACCAGATATAATCATCGTGGTGCATATTAAGGATAACGAACATATCCTGATTGTAGGCATAATCAACGACTTCCTTGACACGGGCAAGCCAGTCTGCGTCGATAGTATCGCCGTTCATATGCTCGCCCCATGTTACTGGAATTCTTATAGAATTAAAGCCTGCATCCTTGACAGAAGTTATCATTTCCTTTGTTGTTTTGTGATTTCCCCAGCCTGTTTCGGTAGAAAGTCCCGATTTGCCGGTGTTGTAGCTGTCGAGAGTATTACCGAGATTCCAGCCGGTGTTCATAGCCTTTACGATTTCCTCAGAGCTTCTGAAATCGCTTGTTTCTTCCGGAATCTCAGGATCAGGTGTAGTATCAGGCTGAACAGGAGCGGAATTTCCATTACCAAGACTGTACTTGACAGTTATGGAATCGAGAGTAATTGAAGGCTGCTCGCTCCACCAGTAGCCGAGAACAATCTCGCCGTCCTTTGCCGCAAGAGCTTTTGCCTGCGCCGGAACGAACCATGTAAGCGAAAGCGATGAGCTGTCAGTGAAAACGGCTGTATCAGGTGACTGATAGTATCCGGCAGATGAATCATATCCGAAGCTTCCGGTGAATTTTCCGAGAGAACCTGATGAACTGACATTGTATATAACAGCCTCCGGAACGGCGTTTTCAGGGAGAAATTCAGCAGTGGAGATTCTTATTGTATTGTCCTCAGCGCTGAATGACACACTTTTGCCTGAGTTTTGGGTAACGGTGCCATCAACAGGGATATCAGCAGTTCTTGTATAGGTACAGATAACGTTTTCAATGCGGATGCTGGAGGAATTTCCCCACCAGTAGCCAAAAAGAAGCTCTCCGCCGGCTGTGATGTAATTCTGTATATCAGCGGGGACGTTCCATGTTATTTCGCCGTATGTTCCCTGAGTTGGAGCTGTGATATTTTCGGACTGATACCAGCCTTCATCCGTAGCGGCAGGGCAGTCTTTGGTGACTGAAATTCCGCATCCGCCCTTGAATTCGCCGATATTGCTGCCGTCAGCGGAATATATAACAAAAGTGAAGGAGCTTATTTTATCTCCCTCCTGAATGAGGTCTGCAAGCGGAACCTTGACGGTATTGCTCCCCTCTGTGTACG
Organism: Ruminococcus sp.; assembly: GCA_017461395.1. GTDB lineage: Bacteria > Bacillota > Clostridia > Oscillospirales > Ruminococcaceae > Ruminococcus. The sequence goes on along the minus strand of JAFTYF010000045.1, from coordinate 529 downwards.
GTATTGTCTTATTCAGACTTACCTGAGTACCGCATGAAGCCGTAAGGGTTTCTCTGGGGCTTATGTGCTCCGTTGGGGGAGCTGTAGCTGCTTCGGTTGTCAGTACTGTAGTTACGGGAGCTTTTTTTTCTGTTGTATCTTCTTCCGGATCAGATTCTGTGGCTGACGTTGTAGAAGAGTTGGATGAGTGTGAAGATGAAGATTTTTTATCTGAGCAGCCAGCCATAGATGCCGCCATTGCGGACACGGTCAGAACTGCCATTATTTTTCTGCACATATTCTATTTCCTTTCTGAATCGTATATCATACATTTTTATTATACCATTATATTCATACAATTGCAATGCTTTTTGAGAGTTAAATAAATATTAATTGGAAATAAGAATTAAATGTTGGTTTGTCAATGATGTGAGACAAATTAAATCAAAAAACTTGACCTGAATTAAGGAAAGCCTTGATGTAATCGGAAGGAGACTTCCAGTTAAGCGGACGCATAGGGAAATTGTTGTATTTTCTGCTGTGAACAGCT